>NZ_CP060697.1:1570000-1884630 GCF_014352855.1 Sphingomonas sabuli
AAGGGAAGCGCATGGCCCGCCCGGACCCCATCCCCAGCCCCAAGGCGTCGCTGCTGCGCCGCTTCCGGCGCGCGATGAAGTGGCTGGCGCTGCTGTCGATCGTCATTGCGGCGATCGCCGTGCTGCTGGTCGCGCGCGGCGACGACGGGGTTCATATTCACATGCTGATCGCGACCGCGCTGGGGGTCGGCCTCACCGTCCTGCTCGGCACCGGGCTGATGGTGCTGAGCTTCCTCAGCTCGTCGAGCGGCCACGATGACGCGGCGGGGCAATCCCAACACAAGGACGACCGATGACCGACCCGATTCGCGAGCCGACCCTGCGGGTCGTGCCGGGCCCGACCGACATCAATGCCAACGGCCACATCTTCGGCGGCTGGGTGCTTAGCCAGATGGACATCGCCGGCGGCATCGTCGCTTCGCAGCGGGCGCGCGGGCACGTCGCGACCGTGGCCATCAGCCGGATGGAATTCATCGCGCCCATCCACCTGCGCGACGTGATCTCCGTCTTCGCCGAGGTGGAAAAGGTCGGCCGCACGTCGATGGTGGTGAAGATCGAAGTCGTCGCCAACCGCGATCGCGGCATCTGCGAAAGCATCAAGGTCACCGAGGGCGTGTTCACCTTCGTCGCGCTGGACGACAATTTCCGTCCGCGCACGGTCGACGTCGAAGCCTGACCCAAAAGAAAACGGCCCGCCGTCGCCGGCAGGCCGTTCCCTGAACCGTTAGCGGGCGGCAGTCAGGCCGCAGGCGCCACGTCGACGTCGCCGTCGTTGCGCGGCTTGCGGGTCGCCCGGCGCTTGGGCTTGGCCGGAGCCTCCTCCTCGCCATCGTCGCCATCGCGGCCGATCGCCGGCGGCAGCGCGGTCATCGCGATCCGCTCGCCATCGTCGTCCTGGTCGTCGTCGTCGGACGACGCATTGCGCGATCCGTTGCGGCGCGACCGGTCCGGCTTGTCCGAACGGTCGCGGCCACTGCCGTTGCCGCGCTGGTTGCGGCTCGGCCGATCGCCGCTGTCCTCGTCGGACGCGTCGTAGCTGTCGCCGTCATTGTCGTTGTCGTTGTCCTCGTCGTCCGAGGAATCGTCGCCGCGCGCCTTGCGCTGGTCGTCGTAGCGCGAGCGGCTTTCGCCCAGGACACGGAAATAATGGTCCGCGAACTGAAGGAAATATTCGCTTTGCACGCGGTCGCCCGCAAGCTGCGCATCGCGCGCCATGTTCTTGTATTTCTCGAGCAGCTGCGCGGCATTGCCACGCTGGCGATTATCCTGCCGATTACCCCCGAGATTGGGACCCCGCTGGCCCCCGCGGCCGCGACGGCGACCACCACCCTGTCGATTATTGATCAAAAGCCGACTTCCTCAAACAATAGAAGTTCGCCCCCCGCTCCTGCCGGCCTGCATCTGCGCGTGCGCAGCTTCGCCCTTGTTCTTCCGCTTAAGCGTCAGCGCGCTTGCGAAGGGCCGATTGCATCGGGGGTAGGAGGGGATGCGCTCAGGTCATTTCCGCTCAAGCGGGCCCGCTCCTGAAACAGGATGTAATGGGCATTTACCGATATTCCAAGCGAATTTCTTCAAGCCCGGGTCAAGAGTACCGCCCGGTCCCGTCCGCCGAAGTCCTTGGCAATGCTGGATTTCAGCCCGTCGCGTTCAAGCAGGGGGCGCGCCGCGGCGGCTTGGCCGGCGCCGATTTCGACCGCGGCCAGCCCACCTGGATTGAGCAGGCGCGGAATTTCGGGCGCCAGCCGCCGGATGCAGTCGAGCCCGTCCGGACCGGCGAACAGCGCCTCGTCGGGCTCATGTTCGGCCACTCCGGGACCGAGCTCCTCGTCCTCGGCGACATACGGCGGATTGCACAGGATGAGGTCGAATCCCTCGGCGATGCCGTCGGCCCAGTCGCCCAGCTTGAACTTCGCCCGATCGTCGAAGCCCAGCCGCCGGGCATTGGCCGACGCGTAGGACAAGGCCCGCCGCGAACTGTCGACCCCAATGCCCGTTGCCTTCGGCCACAAGTCCAGCGCCGCCAGCAGGAGCGTGCCCGGACCGGTACCAAGGTCGAGGATCCGGCCCGGCCCGTCAGCCTTGCCTTCGAAATGCGCGATCGCGGACGCAATCAGCACTTCGCTGTCGGGTCGCGGCACCAGCACGCCCGGGCCGACATGAATGTCGATGTCCCAGAAGGCGCGGCGGCCGGTGATATAGGCCACTGGCTCGCCCTTCGCCCGGCGTTCGACCATCGTCCAGAACCGCTTGGGCGGATCCTTGTCCGGCGGGTTGAGCAGCAGCTTGTCGCGGTCGATGTTCAAGGCCTCGGCCATCAGCAGCTCGGCGTCGAGCCGCGCCGTGTCGCTGGTCAGGGTCAATTGCCGCGCCGCTTCGTCGAGCGCGCGTGTCAGCGGCTTCACGCGTCTTCCAGACCCGCC
This sequence comes from Sphingomonas sabuli, assembly GCF_014352855.1. GTDB lineage: Bacteria > Pseudomonadota > Alphaproteobacteria > Sphingomonadales > Sphingomonadaceae > Sphingomicrobium > Sphingomicrobium sabuli. The sequence continues at coordinate 1,572,421 of NZ_CP060697.1, forward strand.
AGCCGCTGGGCCTCGTCCTCGGCGATCAAGGCTTCGGTCAATTCGCCAAGCCCGGGTCCTTCAAGGATCGCCTCCAGCTTGTGCAAGGTCAGGTTGATCCGGTGATCGGTCACGCGCCCCTGCGGGAAATTGTACGTGCGGATCCGCTCCGACCGGTCGCCCGATCCGACCATCGACTTGCGCGCGCCGGCCCGCTCGCTGGCCAGCCGCTCCCGTTCCAGTTCGAAGAGTCGCGTACGCAGTACCTTCAGCGCCTTGGCCTTGTTCTTGTGCTGCGATTTTTCGTCCTGCTGGATGACGACGAGGCCGGACGGCAGATGGGTGATGCGCACGGCGCTGTCGGTGGTGTTCACCGACTGCCCGCCGGGGCCCGACGAGCGATAGACGTCGATGCGCAAATCCTTGTCGTCGATCTGGACGTCGACATCCTCGGCTTCCGGAAGGACCGCGACGGTCGCCGCCGACGTGTGGATCCGCCCGCCCGCTTCGGTCACCGGCACCCGCTGGACCCGGTGCACGCCGCTTTCGAATTTCAGCTTGGCGAACACCCCCGCCCCGGTAATCGACGCCACGGCTTCCTTGTAGCCGCCAAGCTCGGACGCGCTGGCGGAGATGAGTTCGAAGCGCCAGCCCTGCTCTTCGGCGAAACGCTGGTACATGCGCAGCAGGTCGCCGGCGAACAGTGCGGCCTCGTCGCCGCCGGTCCCGGCGCGCACTTCCAGCATGGCCGGCCGCTCGTCCGCGGCATCGCGGGGCAGCAGCTGGACGGCTAGTGCACGCTCGGCGTCGGGCAGCTTGCGCTCGATCTCGTGCAATTCCTCTTCGGCCATCGCCCGCATCTCGGCGTCGGCGTCGCGGGTCATTGCCGACAGGCTCTCGCGTTCGGCGCGCAGCCGGCGAACTTCGCGAGCCGCGGCGGCCACCGGCTCGATCGCGGCATAATCCTTGGACAGGCGAACGAACTCTTCCGCCGACAGCTCGCCGCTTGCCATCTGGTCGGCAAGTTCCTGCTTGCGCGCCTCGATCGACGCGATGCGGTCCGACGAAATGCCCGTCATTCGGCGATCGCCTGCGCAAGCTGGCCAAGCGTAACCGCGCGCTGCTCGCCGCTGGCCAGCGTTTTCAGCTGCGCCTCGCCGCGATCCAGTTCGTCGTCGCCGATGATCAGCGCATAGGTCGCGCCAGACGCATTGGCCTTGCTCATCCGCTTCTTCATGTTGCCGCGATAGGCCATGTCGCTGGCGATACCGTCGCGGCGAAGGCCTGCGATAATGCCCTCGGCTGCCGTCGCCGCGCGATCGCCCAGCGGCACGATCACCACCAGCGGCTGTTCGACAGCCGGCGCATCGATCAGCATCGACAGCCGCTCGATCCCCGCCGCCCAGCCGACCGCGGGCGTGTGCGGCCCGCCCAGCGATTCCATCAGGCCGTCATAGCGACCGCCCGCCAGCACCGTGCCCTGCGCCCCCAGCTGGTCGGTCATGAATTCGAAGGCGGTGTGGCGATAATAATCGAGCCCGCGCACCAACCGCGGCGCGCGTTCCCAGTTAACCCCCGCCGCATCCAGGCCGGCAGTGACCCGGGCGAAAAACTCGCCCGCGTCGCTGGTCAGGAAATCGTCGATCACCGGCGCGGCGTCGACGATCGGCCAGTCGGCATGGGCCTTGCTGTCGAGAATCCGCAGCGGGTTGCGGTCGAGCCGGTCGCGGCTCTCCTCGCTAAGATCGCCGCGATGCTTGGTGAAGTGCGCGTGCAACGCGTCGCGCCACGCGGCGCGCGTGTCGGGATCGCCCAACGTGTTGAGCTTGAGCACCGCGGCATCGATGCCGAGTTCCTTGAGCAACTGGTCGGCAAAGCACAGCAATTCGACGTCCGACGCCGGTTCCGGCGCGCCGATGATCTCCGCGTCCAGCTGGTGGAACTGGCGGAAGCGGCCTTTTTGCGGGCGCTCGTAACGGAAGGCGGCGCCATGCGTCGCGACCTTCAGCGGCACGTGCTGCTGCCAACCTTCCGACAGGAAGGCACGGGCAATGCCGGCAGTAAACTCCGGACGAAGCGTCACCGGGTCGCCGCTCTTGTCCTCGAAACTGTACATTTCCTTGGACACGACGTCGGTAGTTTCGCCCATCGTCCGGGCGAACACTGCGGTGTCCTCCAGCATCGGTACGTCGACCCGCCTGAACCCGTACAGCCGGCGCACCTTGTCGAACGCGGCGACCACCGCGGCCATGCGGTCGGCTTCTTCGCCCAACAGGCTTTGCATTCCCCGGACTGGCTGCGGCGTCTTCATCGGCGGGCGCATGGCAAAGATCGCGGGCAAAGGAAAGGAAGCGTGCGCGCGATTCCTCAGTCCTCGCCGCCGCGGCCGCCTTCGCGCCGCCACGACCCGCGCGGCGGCAGGAACTGCTTGCGGATGCTGATGCTGATCGTCCGGCCAAGCGGATCGAGCAGGTCGCCTTGGTAATTGAACGGCACCGCGCCAAGGGAATCGCGGACGTTGGGCTTGGTGTCGAAGATGTTGTTCACTTCCAGCCGCAGCGACGACCCGCGCAGCCACGGATGCTTGGCGACCAGGTCGAGCCGCTGGCCAAGGTTGGCGAACAGCCGCAGGTCGAACGTCCCGACGGGCGAAAAGCGCAAGGTATCGCCGGTCGCTGTCGTCACCTGCGTCGCGCTTTTCCAATTGGCCGACATGCGGGCGCCAAGGCCGTTGTTGAAATAGCCTGCGCGCGCTTCGACCTCGTGCCGCGACCGGCCGCCGCCCTGCCCGACCGCGTCGCCGTCGAGATAGTCGAGATCCAGGCCGGGCCGGATCGTCACCCGGTCGACCAGCGTCACCGTGTCGGTCAGCGAAAAGGTCAGCCGGCCCCCGTTCCGGCCGCCACCGCCGCCGCCGCCGAAGCGGCCGAAGCCACCGCCACCGCCGCCGCCGACACCTGGCGGCGGGCCGCCCTCGGGCGGAGGGCCGCCTTCGGGGGGCGGGCCACCTTCGGGCCGCGCGTCGCCGGAACGTTCGCCGCGGCGGGCACGGAGCGCGGCGATCGCGGCCGGCGACGGGGCGGCGGACTTGAGCGGCTTGGAGAAGTCGAAGCCGAAGCGCAGCGTGTCGCGCCGGGCGCTGTCGTAATTGACCGGGCGCAGGTCGACGCTGACCAGCTGTCCGCCGGCATTGCGCATGAACCGTTCCGGAAAGGCCGCCTCGATCGTCGGGGTCGGCCCGGGGAAGCTGGAAATCGGGTCGTCGAACCGCGAGCGCACATATTCGGCGCGCAGCGTCAGGTCGGTTTCCTCGAGCGGCTTCCAATTGCCGCCAAGCTTGATCACGTTGCGGCGGTCGGCATCGAGGCCGGGATTGCCGCCGGTGATCGCGTTGACCTCCACCGTCTGACCGGTGGTAAAGTCGAAGATGCGCGTTCCCGGCGTTTCCAGGATCGGGTCGCCAAGCTGGCCGACCGACGGCGCGCCTTCTTCGCGCGTCCAGCTGGCGAGCAGGTTGAGCCGCCGCACCGGCGACCAGTTGGCCCCGGCGCCGAGCGTCGTCAGCGTGCCGAAGTCGGAATAGCGTTCGATTTCCGCATTGGCGTTGAGCCCGAGCGTGCCGAGCGCCCCGAAATCGCTGTCCCGCCGCGATATCGGGATATCGAGGTTGGCCGACGCCTGCCCGATAGACCGCCCGAGCGAGCTTTCGCTTTCGATCCCGTCGCGAACGCGCTTGCTGTCGCGGTCCAGCGTGCTGGCCCCGACGTTGACGGTCGCCCCGATATCGCCGGCGGGCAGCTTGAACAGCTTGCCGTTGAGCATCCCGTCAATGTCTGCTGAGCGGGTCACGGTCCGCGCGCTGTCGTCGATCGCAGCGTCGCGGTCGGTGCGAGTCACGCCGCGGTCGAGGTCCGCATTGCCGGTCACCGACCAGCGCCAGCCGCCCGGCAGATTGCCGTTGAGCACACCGCCGGCGTGCAGGCTGTCATTGGTCGAATTGCGCGCCAGCGGCAGCAGGAGCGTGTCGCCAAGGCCAAGTAGCGAACGCCCGGTGGACCGCTGCGCCTCGACATTGCCGGTTGCGGAGACCGTGCCGATCTGGCGATTGTGCGTGGCGGTGGCGCGATACTGCCGGCGCTCGCCGATCAGCGTCCGGGCGCCCTGGTCGTCGGCGTCCTCGGCCGGGTCTTCAACGCGGATGAAGCGCTCGTCCTCGGTCAGCGGGCTGTTCGCTTCGACATTCAGGTTGACGGTGGTGCGGCCGTTCTCGCCGATCATCAGCCGGGTGACGTCGGCTTCGCCGCCAAGATAGCCGCCGCCGGTCGCGGTGGTTCCCTCGAGCCGTGCGGTGGTCGACCGGAAACGGGGGCGAAGGACGAAGTTCACCACCTTCTGGTCGGCCCGGTAGCCGTACCGCAGCGCCACTTCCTCCGGCAGGATTTCGACCTTGGAGATGGCTTCGGTGGGAATGTCGCGCAGTTCGCGAAAGCCGGAGATGCGCTGGCCGTTGAGCAGCAGCACCGGCCGCTCGCCGCCGCGTCCGCGCGCGCTGCCGATCTGCGGCGCGATCGCTTCGAGAAGCTCGTTGATGTCGGTCGCACCGGTGGCTCGGATGTCGCGCGTGTCGAGCGTGTTTTCGGGCGGAATGTCGCCGATCACGTTCGACCGCTGACCGGTGACGATGATCGTATCGTCTTCGTCCAGTTCGTCGGCGGCTGGGTCCGCGGATGCGGGCTCGGCTGCATCAGCCGGTTGATCGGCCGCAACGGTCTCGGGTTGCGTGGCCGCAGGGGCTTCGGGCTGCGTGGCCGTGGGCGCGGCGTCCTGGGCGGCGGCGACGGCCGGAAGGACGAACAGCGCGATGCCGGCGAGGTAGAGCGACTTGGTCTTCATTCGCAACCCGTCGCGCCCGGCGGGTGAATTGCGGATGACCGCGCGGTTCATTTCGACGGGCGCACCCCCTATGACGACGAACGGCACGTCAGATGGTGTCGAGCGCGTGGATGGCAACGCCGACCAGCCCGCCGACCAGCGTGCCGTTGATGCGGATATATTGCAGGTCGCGCCCGACCGCCGATTCCAGCCGCGCGGTGACGGTGCGCGCGTCCCAGCTGCGGATCGTTTCCGATACCAGCATGACGATCGAACTGCCGTAGCTTTGCGCCATGCCCGCCGCGGCGCGGCGAACGAACTGGTTGATGGCGCTGCGCACGCGCCTGTCCTGTTCGAGAGATTCGCCCATCGACCGCAGCACGTCGCCCAGCCGGCCGGCCATTGCCGCGTCGGGATTGCGGGCGGCGCGGATGATCGATTCCCGGCCGCGCTGCCAGATGGCGTCGATCCACAGCGCGACCGAGCGATTGGCCAACAGCTGTTCCTTCAGATCCTCGACCTTGGCCTGCGTTGCCGCATTGGTCTGCAGATCGTTGGCCAGCTGGGCCAGCGCTTCCTCGACCTTGATCCGCACGGGATGGGTGGGATCGGTGGACATTTCCGCGCTCAGCTTGCGCAAGCCGTCGAGGATGGCGTCGGCCAGCTTGGCGTCGAGCCCGGCAAGCTTGAGCACCCAATTGGCTTTCTTGTGCACCATCTCGCGGATAAGTTCTTCGTTGGCGTCGAGCGCCCGCGACAGCCAGCGGATCGCCGCTTCCAGCATCGGCACGTGACGGTCCTCGTTGATCGCGGAGGCGAGCGCGTGGCCAAGGAGGGGGGCGACCTGCATCTTCTGGATGCGCTGGGCGATGGCGCCTTTCACGATCCCGCCCAGCCGTTCGTCGTCGAGGCCCTCGAATATGTCGGCGATCAGGCGTGAGGCGCCCTGGCGGATACGCGTCCCTTCGCCAGCCGGTGCCTTGAGAAAACGGCCGGCCGCGCCGGCAATGTCGATGTTGCGCATGCGCCGCGCGACCACGGCGGGGACCAGGAAGTTTTCGTTGATGAAGGTGGCGAGCGAATCGCCGATCCGGTCCTTGTTGCGCGGGATGATCGCGGTGTGCGGAATGGGCAGGCCAAGCGGATGGCGGAACAGGGCGGTGACCGCGAACCAGTCGGCCAGCCCGCCGACCATCGCCGCTTCGGCGAACGCCTTGACCCAGGCCAGCCAAGGGTAAGCGGGTTCGAACGCCCGGCTGGCCGCGAACAGCGCCGCCATCGCCACCAGCAGGCCGGTCGCGGCCAGCTTCATCCCGGCCGCACCGGGCTGGGCCGGGTTGAACCGGGACAGGGCGACGGGCGTCTTCACATCACCGCCATAGCGGGCCGGGCGCGTGGAATCACCCGGCGCGGCTTATTCCGCGGGAACCGCTTCGCCGGGACGTTGCGCTTCTTCGGTGACCAGCCGGTGGAAGACCTTGCTGATCGCCTGTTCGATATCGATGGCGATGCTGAAATACGCCGGGACCAGCAGCAGGGTCAGCGCGGTCGACAGGATCAGCCCGCCGATCACGGTAATGCCCATCGGCGCACGCCAGCTGCCGTCGCCGTGCAGCGACAGCGCGATCGGCAGCATGCCGGCGACCATCGCCACGGTCGTCATGACGATCGGCTGGGCGCGCTTGTGCCCGGCTTCGTAAATCGCCTCGTCCTTGGCCATGCCGTGGTTCATCATCTCGACCGCGAAATCGATCAGCAGGATCGAGTTCTTGGCGACGATCCCGAACAGCATCAGGATGCCGATGAACACGGGCAGCGAGACCGGCGTGCCGGCGATGTGCAGCGCGATCGCCGCGCCGAGCGGGGCGAGCACCAGCGAGCCCATGTTGACGAACGGGGCAAGGAAACGGCGGTAGAGCAGCACAAGCACCGCGAACACCAGCAGCACGCCGCTGGCCAGCGCGATGCCGAAACTGACCAGCAATTCGCCCTGCCATTTCTGGTCGCCGAGGGTCAGTTCCTGAACGCCGTCGGGCAGGTTCTTGTAGGTCGGCAGCTCACGGATCTTCTTCCAAGCGTCGCTCGACACTACGCCCTGCGCAAGGTCGGCGCCGATGACCGTGCGCCGCACCTGGTTGGTGCGCTGCACGCGCGACGGACCGGACCCGAAGCTGATTTCGGCGACCGCCTTCAACGGCACGCTGGCGCCGGACTGGGTCGGCACCGGCAGGTTTTCCAGCACCGACAGGTCGCGGCGGGCCGAGATCGGCAGGCTGACGATGATCGGCACCTGACGGTCGGCAAGCGAGAATTTGGCGCTATTCTGTTCGATGTCGCCGATGGTGGCGATACGGATTGTCTGCGACAGCGCGGTGGTCGTCACGCCAAGGTCAGCGGCCAGGTCGAAGCGCGGCGTGATCTGGATTTCCGGCCGTTCGTTGTCGCCCTGCACACGCGGCGCCACCAGCTCGGGAATCGTCTCCATCTCCTGCGCCAGCTTGGCCGACGTCTGCTGCAGCAGGACCGGATTGCTGCTGCCGAGGAACAGGCCGATGGGCCGCCCGCCGGCGTTGTTCTGGGACACGAAATTGACCCGCGCATCGGCAATGGTCGCCAGCTTCGGATTGAGCTCGCGCTCGATTTCCGGGCTCTTCTGCGTGCGGTCCTTCTTGAACATCACCTGGATGTAGCCGACCGACGTGAAGACCCGCTGGAACACGCGATCCACATTGGGGTGGGCAAGGAGGATGCCTGACGCTTCGGAAGCGACGCCGCGGGTCTGGGCCAGCGTCGTGCCCGGCGGCATTTCGATGCGCACGGTCGACACGGGTTCGTCGGTTTCCGGCTGGAACTGCATCGGCAGGGTCGCGAACAGGGCCACGGTCATCAGCAAGGCGATGAACCCGACGCCAAGCATCTTCACCCGGTGATCGCGATATTGGGCGTTGAGCCGCGTGTGCCAGCGCGCGAAACCGCCATCCCGCGACGACAAGGCGGCGCTCATCAGCCGGTGAACGATGATCGCGGCCGCCACCAGCGCGACAATCGCCAGCAGGTTGACGGCCAGGGCCGGTAGCCCCAGCGCCGTCAGGGCCTTCATCGCGGCAATCGCGGCGGCGATCGCGGCGATCAGGTTCAGCACCTGCAGCACGATCTCGATGCCGACGAAATGGACCCGGGTCTTTTCTGCCGGGACGGCGGCCCGCACGGCGCGGGTTTCGCTGTCGTCCAGAGTCCAGTTGAGCAGCGACAGGTAGCGGGTCATCCACTTGCCCGAGGCATGTTCCTCGACCCCGTGGGCGCGCAGGAAATAGGCCGCCATCAGCGGCGTGATCATGCGCGCGACGAGCAAACTCATCGCCACCGACAGGACGACGGTGAAGCCGAAGTGATAGAAGAACTGGCCGGAAATGCCGGGCATCAGCGCCACCGGCAGGAAGACCGCGATGATCGCCGAGGTGGTCGCCAGCACGGCCAGGCCGATTTCGTCCGCGGCGTCGATCGCGGCCTGGTAGCCGGATTTGCCCATGCGCATGTGGCGGACGATGTTTTCGATCTCGACGATGGCGTCGTCGACCAGCACGCCGGCCACCAGCGCCAGCGCCAGCAACGACAGGAAGTTCAGGTTGATCCCGATCAGGCTCATGAACCAGAAGGCGGGAATCGCCGACAAGGGAATGGCCACGGCGGAAATGATCGTCGCGCGGAAGTCGCGCAGGAACAGGAACACCACCAGCACCGCCAGCACCGCGCCCTCGATCAAAGCGATCATCGAACTGTCGTACTGGTTCTCGGTGTAATTGACGGTGTTCGCGACCTCGACGAACTGGACCCGCGGATTTTCCTTCTCGATCTTGCGCAGTTCGTCCCACGCTCCGTCGTAGACGGTAAGATCGGAATAGCCCCGCGCCCGCTTGATGTTGAAACTGACGACGGGCTTGCCGTTGAGGATCGCCTCGGAGCGTAATTCGTCGGTCGAATCGCTGACCTTGCCAAGGTCGCTCAGCCGGACGACGCGCCCGCCCGGAACGCTGATCTGGGTTTGGCCGAGATTGTAGGCGTCGGTGGCGTTGCCGATGATTCGGACCGTCTGTTCGGACCCGGCCAGTTCGGCCCGTCCGCCGGACGCGTTGAGGTTAACCTGGCGCAGCTGCTGGTTGACCTGGGCCGCGGTGATGCCCTGCGCCTGCAGCGCGACGGGATCGAGCGTGATGCGTATCTGGCGGTCGACGCCGCCTTCGCGGGTGACCGCGCCGACGCCTTCGATCGACAGCAGCCGGCGCGACACTTCATTGTCGATGTACCAGCTCAACTGTTCGAGCGTCATGTCGTTGGTTTCGGCGGCGATGAAGGAGATCTCGCCGCCGTCGTTGGTCTGCATGCGCTCGACCTGCGGCTCGAGAATGCCTTCGGGCAGGTCGCCGCGGATCTGGGCGATGGCCGTGCGCACGTCCTCGGTCGCCCGGTCGAGCGGGGTGCCGATGTGGAACGACACCATCGTCTGGCTGAAGCCTTCGCGCAGGCTGGAATTGATCTCCTCGACGTTCTCCACGCTGCGGATGGCCGCTTCCACCCGCTGCGTGATCTGGCTTTCCATCTCGCTCGGCGCGGCGCCGGGCTGGGAGATATTCACCTGAACGGCGGGGAATTCGACGTCGGGGAAGTTGTTGACGTCGAGCCGCATGAACGCGAGCAGCCCGGCCAGCAGCAGGCCGACGAACAGCACGATCGGCGGGACCGGATTGCGGATGCACCAGGACGAGATGTTGCGGAAATTCATGGTTTAACGCTCTTGGGTCCCGGTCATTACGGTTGCAGGGTCTTCGGCACGACCCGCTTGGGCCGCACTTCCTGGCCCGGGTTGAGGAACGGGCCGGCGGTTTCGACCACCCGCTCGCGGCCGCTTAGGCCGCCGATGACGGTGACGCCCGCGTCCTGCACCTCGCCAAGCTGGACCGCCCGGCGCTCGATCTTGTTGTTGCTGCCGACGATGAAGACGTAGCTGCCCTTGGAATCGCTCATCACCGCGCTCTGCGGAAGGACGGGGGCCGTGGTCTGGTTGGCGGTGATCTTCGCCTCGCCGAAGCCGCCGGGCTTGAAGGCGGGATCGTAAGGCACGCTGATCCTGACCTCGCCTTGGCGGGTTTGCGGATCGATCGTCGGCGCGACCTGCCAGACCGAGCCGGTGAAGGTGCGGTCCGACCCCAACGGAGTGACGGTCGCGGGCATGCCGACCTTGACCGCGGTCAGGTCCTGCTGCGGCAGGTTGGCGCGGATCTCCATCGCCCCGCCCTGGGCCATGCGGAACAGGGCGCCGGCGCCGGCGCCGACCACCTGGCCGACCTCCACGTTGCGTTCGAGCACCAGGCCCGCGGACGGAGCAGTGATGTTGAGCCGGCCGATTTCGGCGCGGGTCGCGCCCAGCTGCGCGCGGGCCACGCGGACCTGCGCGGTCGCCGCATCGCGGGTCGCGCGCTTGGAATCGATCTCGGCCTTGGACACGAAACCGCGGCCCTGGAGCGAGAGCGCGCGCTGATAATTGGCTTCGGCCAGCGCGGCATTGGCCTGCGCGGCGTCGATCTGCGCGGCCAGCTGCGCGGCCTGCTGGGTCTGCACCGACCGGTCGATGACGGCGAGCGTCTGGCCCTGGCGCGCCCAGCTTCCGGCGTCGACCAGCACCTGCGTAACGCGCCCGCCCTGCCCGGCAACGCCGACCGGCTGGTCGCGGCGAGCGGCGAGCGCACCGGACGCGGTGATCACCCGCGCGACGCTGGTCTGACCGGGCACGATCACGGACACGGTCGGAATCTTGCCGGCCGTAGCGCCTTCGTCGGCGGCAGGCTTGCCGCCGCCAAGCATCATCATCGCGACGATTATTGCGATCACCGCGACCAGGGCGGCGGCGATGATCGCCATCCGCTTGCGCCGGCGCGCGCCGTCGTCGATCACGACCAGCGTGTCCGATTCGGTAGTGCGCAACGGCCGTTCCAAGTTCATATCGTTCATTCTTTCGCCCAGATCGCGTTCTTGGCTGCCCAAAGTAGAGCCACTGTATTACGCGAATAAGTCACCAAGGGCAACACAGCCCGGTTGCCCACGGTATGCCAGCCGTTTTCGACCAACGGACATGGCTGGAACAGCAAAGCCCGGTCGCGCATTAATCGCGGCATAACAAGGGAGACTGCGATGCTCGAATCCTATGGCTGGCTGTGGTGGATCATCATCGGGGGGATTGCCGGTGCCATCGCGAAGTTCCTCATGCCCGGCCGCGACCCGGGCGGCTGCCTGGTCACGATCCTGCTCGGCATCGCCGGCGCATTCGTCGCCGGCTGGCTGGGCAAGATGGTTGGCTGGTACGACACCGGCGAAGGCGCGGGCTTCCTGGCCGCGATCGTCGGCGCATTCGTGATCCTGTTCATCTACCGCCTGATTGCCGGACGCCGCGCCTAGCGCGACCGCCGCTCGTTCACGCCGTGGCCATGTGGCCGGTGCACCTTTCGGGTTCGTATCGAACCAGGGGAGTGCCGACACATGGCCAAACTTTTATCGTTTTGTATTGCGGTGATGCTGGCCGCGACGGCCGTTCCGGCCGCGGCCCAACAAGCCGTTGAAATCGATTTCGCGCAGCCGATCAGCGGGACGCGGTTGGACGTATCGGCGACCGGCGCGGTCACCCGCGTACCCGACATCGCCGTAATTTCCGCCGGCGTGGTCACACGCGCCGCGACGGCCTCGCAAGCGCTGCAACAGAACAGCACACGCATGGAACGGGTGCTGGCGGCGCTGCGCAGCGCCGGGGTCGCGGACCGCGACATTCAGACCAGCTCGATCAACCTCAACCCCGAGTATCGCTACCAGGACGGACAGGCGCCCCAGCTGACGGGCTATACCGCGACCAACTCGGTCACGATCCGTTTTCGCGACATTCGCAACAGCGGCAGCATCCTTGATGCGCTGGTCGCGCAGGGCGCCAACCAGATCAACGGGCCGTCGATGACCATCGACAAGCCGGAAGCGGCGCTGGACGAGGCACGGTCGCGGGCAATCGCCGCCGGGCTGGCCCGGGCACAGCTTTACGCTTCGGCGCTGGGCAAGCGCGTCGGCCGAGTCCTGTCGATCAACGAAAGCGGCGGATATTCTCCGCCCCAGCCGATGCCTTATGCAGCGATGGCGCGGGCACAGTCGGCCGACACCAAGATCGAACCGGGCGAGCAGAAGCTGGAAATCTCGGTCGCGATGGCGTTCGAATTGCTGTGACCATGAAAAAGGCCGCGCAGGCGTTCACCTGCGCGGCCCATAATTTCGTAGAGGGCGTCTCCGCTTAGCGGACGGTACCCCTGCGGATCAGGTTGACGATCGCCAGCAGGACGACCGCGCCGAGCAACGACCAAAGGATGTTGGTCAGGTCGAGCGGATTGGAATCATTGATGTTGCCGCCACCGAAGATCAGGCCGGCAATGACTGCGCCGACGATGCCGACGACGATGTTGAGGATAATCCCCTGTTGTGCATCGGTGCGCATAATGAGGCTAGCAAGCCAGCCAACAATGCCGCCGACGATCAGCCAGACGATGAAACCCATGAGCGTTCCCTCCTGTTCGGCCGCCACCCAGTAACTCGGCGGCCTTGAGCACCGGAAAGACGCCCGATGCGCGATTGTTGTTCCGCATTCATTTAATCATGTCCAGTCCGGGACAGTCGGCAGGACGGATTAATCCACGGAATTGCAGGAGGGATGGCGGCCTTGCGGCCGCTGCTCAATAGCGCTGCTGGCGCTCGTAGACGTCGCGGTAATGCTTGAGCCGGGTGACGCGCAGGCCGGGCATGCCGCTGCGTTCGACCGCACGCTGCCAGCCGGTGAATTCTTCAAGGCTCAGCGAGTAGCGCTGGCAGGCCTCGTCGATCGACAGGAGCCCGCCCGCGACCGCTGCGACCACTTCGGCCTTGCGCCGAACGACCCAGCGGTTGGTGCCGACCGGCGGCAGCGAGTCGAGCGTCAGCGGCTCCCCGAGGGGGCCAATGACCTGAGCCGGCCGGATCTTCTGGTTCTCAAGCATTCGTCAAACCTGTTTCATCGGTTGGTGTGAGCCCTGTTTAAGACTGCCGCGTTGAAGATATTCTCAAGGTCGCTGGTTAATTTACCGGTCATTCTTCGCCGTCCGGCTTCAGCCACGGCTGCTTGGCGGCAAACGCGCCCCCAAGCGATGCAGAAGCTTCGCGCCAGCCGTCGCCACCGGAAAAGTACCGGCGGACCGCCTCGCGGCGCTGCTCTTCGGCCAGCGCTTCGAGGATGTCCTCGGCCTCCACCGGCTGGTTACCGTCACCACCGATCTTTCCTTCCAAACGCGACATGGCGTCCCCTGGCTTACCCGTGTCGAGGCTGGACTAGCAGTGAGGAGTGAACTTCGGGTAAAGACCCGCTCCACAACGGAAATGACCATCGATTTCGGCCTCGATCGCCTGCAAGGCGCGCGGATCGTCGTCGCCATGTCCGGCGGCGTCGACAGTTCGGTTGCGGCTGCCCTCGCCGCGCGCACCGGGGCCGAGGTGGTCGGCGTCACCCTGCAGCTGTACGATCATGGCGAGGCTGTGAAGCGCAGCGGGTCGTGCTGCGCCGGGCAGGACATTTACGATGCGGCCCAGGTCGCCGACCGGCTGGGCATCGCCCATTACGTGCTGGATTACGAAAGCCGGTTCCGCAGCGGGGTGATCGATCGCTTCGCCGAGGAATATGCGCAGGGCCGCACCCCGATCCCCTGCGCCCTGTGCAACCAGGGCGTGAAGTTCGTCGACCTGATCGCCTTCGCCCGCGAATTGGGCGCGGATTGCCTGGCGACCGGCCATTACGTCCGCCGCACCGTCCGCAATGGCCGGGCGGAACTGCACCGGGGCAAAGACCCGCGCCGCGACCAGAGCTATTTCCTTTACGGGACCACGCGCGATCAGCTCGATTTTCTCCGCTTCCCTCTCGGCGACTTGCCCAAGGATGCGGTGCGCGAGCTGGCTCTGGAGGCTGGACTGGCGGTGGCCGCCAAGCCGGACAGCCAGGACATCTGCTTCGTCCCCGACGGCGACTATGCTTCGCTGGTCAAGAAGCTGCGACCGGAAACGGACGTGCCGGGCGAGATCGTCGATCTCGAGGGCCGGACGCTCGGCGAGCATCGCGGAGTCGTGCATTTCACCGTCGGCCAGCGCCGCGGGATCGAGATCGGCGGCAGCCCCGAACCGCTGTATGTCGTGCGGATCGAGCCCGACACGCGCCGGCTGGTGGTTGGCCCGCGCAGCGCGCTCGCCATCCAGCGCATGCGGGTGGAGGAGCTGAGCTGGCTGGGCGAGGACCAGCGCGACGTCTCGGTCAAGGTTCGCTCGCTTGCCCCGGCGGTGTCGGCCCGGATCGAGGATGATGGCTGGGTCTGTTTCGCCACCCCCGAATATGGCGTTGCCCCGGGGCAGGCGGCGGTCTTCTACGACGGCACGCGAGTGCTTGGCGGCGGATGGATCGCCGAAACGCTGGCCGCCGATCCGCGCGTGTCCTGTGCCGCCGCCGCTTAGCGCCGGAATCCTGCTGTACCGCCACACCGGCGGGGCAACCGAAGTGCTGCTGATCCATCCCGGCGGTCCGTATTGGGCAAAGAAGGATGCCGGGGCGTGGATGATTCCCAAGGGCGGAGTCGATGCCGGCGAGGCGCTGGCCGACGCCGCCGTTCGCGAATTCCGCGAGGAGCTTGGCAGTGCGCTGGATCGGCCGCCGCAACCGCTCGTGCGGATCAAGCAGTCGGGCGGCAAGATCGTCGAGGTGTTCGCGGCGGAGGGCGACTTCGATCCTGCCCGGCTCGACAGCCTGCATTTCGAGATGGAGTGGCCGCCGCGCAGCGGGCGGATGCAAAGCTTTCCCGAATGCGACGCCGCCCGATGGATGGACCTCGCCGAGGCGCGGCGGATGATGCTCAAAAGCCAGCTGCCGATCCTCGACGCGCTGGAGGAAAAGCTCAGCCGGGAGTGACGGTGGCTGCGGGCTTGCGAGCGGCGATCGCGAACAGGACCGCCCCGGCCAGCGCCAGCAACCCGAGCGTCTGCCACGCGTCCCACGTCGCCTGCGCCGCGCCCCAAACACATAGCGCGATGCCCGCGGCGCCCAGCACGTAAAGCCAGGGCGCGACCGGCGCCCGGCCCGGCGCGCGGGGCAGCGCAGCGATGGTCACGGCATAAACGAACAATCGCGCAAGCACGCTGATGATCGCCAGCCAGACATAGCTTCCGACCAGCGCAAGGATGCCGGCGAACAGGGCGAGAAAGGCGATCGAGTTGGCGGGGGTGAGGAAGCGTTCGTTGACCCGCCCGAACCACCCCGGAAGGTCGCCGCGCCGCGCCAGCGCATAGGTGACCCGCGGGGTCGAGGTCATGGTGCTGTGCAAATTCCCGCCCAGCGAGCAGATCGCCGCGAGCGTGATCACCGCTGCACCAGCCGGTCCCGCGACCCACGCGCCAAGGTCGATGAGCGGCGCCTTCTCGTCCGTGCCGCCGCCGGGCAGTGCGCCGATGAAAGCCGCCTGGACGAGGAAATAGAGCAGCGTCGTCATCCCCAGCGTGATGAAGATGGCGCGCGGCAGGACCGTGCCGGGCCGCCTGGTCTCGCCCGCCGGGACGACCGCATTCTCGAACCCGACGAAGGCATAGAAGACGATCAGCGCACCCGCTTCGAACTGGCCAAGCGGGGGCATCGCACCCGGTGCCGGCAGCGGCAGGGTGGCAAGCAGCGCGGCGACGGCGATGATCAGCAGCGGCAGCGCCTTGAGCACCGTCAGCACGCCAAGGAAGGCCAGCGCCCGCCGTACCCCGGCGATGTTGATGCCGGCGAACAGGGTGCAGACCACGACCAGGATGACGGCCCGGGCCAGCCCCTGGTCGGCGCCCACCCACCAGCGCGACAGATAGGCGGCGAGCACGTTAGCGTTGGCGGCAAAGGCCGCGGCGCGCGACAGGTAGAACAGCCAGCCCAGCTCGAACCCGACGAAGCGCCCGAAGACGCGGCCATATTCGGCCGGCCCGCCGCTTTCGGGAAAGCGTCCGGCGCTGTGCGCGAAGGGAATGACGATCAGCAGCGCGACCAGCGCGACCAGCGGGAACAGCCAGGGCGAGAAGCTGCCGAAGTCTGCGGCCAGCGTCGCCGGCAGGGCGAAGATCGCGCTGCCCAGCACGCCGTTGAACGCCAGAAGGATGGCGCCGGGGGTGCCGATGCTGCGCTTGAGCCGCGGGCCGTCGCCCTCGCCGGTCAAAGCTGGAAGTCGCCGGTGATGACGGTGACGCAGGTGCCGCCGAGGATGACCCGGTCGCCCGCCTCGCGGCAGTGGAGCAGACCGCCGCGGGCGCTGGCCTGCACGGCGCTGAATTCGCGCCGGCCGAGCCGCTTCGCCCAGAACGGGACGAGCACCGCATGGGCGGCGCCGGTCACCGGGTCCTCGTCGATGCCGACGGGAACGGCGAAGACCCGGCTGGCAATCGCCTGCCGGTCGCCGGGCGCGGTCACGATCACCAGTTCGGGAAAGTCGCGCAGTGCCGCGAAGTCCGGTCGCACCGCCCGCACAGCCGCCTCATCCTCCAGCAGCAGGATTGCGGCGCCCTCCGCGCCCGCGCCGGCATAGGTCTCTCCCGCCGCGCCGAGCGCCTGTTCGAGACCCGGAACGTCACGGCGTTCGACTTGCCCGGCGGGCACGTCGAGCTGCAGCAGGTCGCCGTCGCGCGTCACGGTAAGGATGCCCGACCGGGTCGAAAAGCGGATCGTCTCGCCGCGGATGAGGACGTGCGCCGATGCGAGCGTAGCGTGGCCGCACAGCGGGACTTCGGTCGTCGGGGTGAACCAGCGCAGGTCGAAATCGGCGTCAGCGCGGTCGGACGGCACCAGGAACGCCGTTTCGCTGAGGTTATTCTCCGCCGCGATCTGCTGCATCAGCGCATCGTCCAGCCAGCGGTCGAGCGGCATCACCGCGGCCGGATTGCCGGTCAGCGGCCGGTCGGCGAACGCATCGACCTGGAAAAATGGGATCGTCGTCATTCGCTCTGCTCGGTGATTTCCGCCGGCAGAAGTTTTTCCCGGTCGGTATGGCCTTCGGGGTCGAGGTGGATGAGGATCTCGGTCGCCGGAAACTGCCGTTCCAGCGCTTCCTCGATCCGGTCCATCCGGTCGTGCGCTTCGCGGACCGTCCAGTCTTCGGGAACCCAGACGTGGAACTGGACGAAATTGTGCGTGCCGCTGGTGCGGGTGCGAAGGTCGTGCAGGCCCTCAAGCTCGGGAAAGGCGCGCGTCGCGGCGATGAATTCGTCGCGCATCGTGTCGGGCCATTCGCGGTCCATCAGTTGGTCGAGCGCGTTGCTGGACGACAAATAGGCACCCCGCGCCAGCCACAGGGCGATCAGCACTCCGAACACCGCGTCGGCGCCGACGATCCCGGCAAACTGGTCGAGCGCGAGGGCAATGATCACCGATGCATTGAGCATCAGGTCGGACGCATAATGCAGTCGGTCGGTGGCGATCGCGACCGACTTGGTTCGGCTGACCACGTAACGCTGGTAGGCGATTAGCCCGACGGTGAGCGCGATCGCCACCAGCGAGACGCCGATGCCAAGCTCCGCCTCCGCAGTCTGCTTGCCGCCGACCAGCCGGCGAACCGATTCGAAGCCGATGAACAGCGCCGAGATGGTGATGATGATGACCTGCACCAGCGAGGCCAGCGCCTCTGCCTTGCCATGTCCGAAGCGATGGTCGCGATCGGCCGGCTGCGCGGCGACCCGCACGCCGGCCAGGACGACCAGGCTGGCGACAAGGTCGAGGCTCGAATCGGCAAGCGAGCCAAGCATTGCCATCGACGAGGTCTGCAGCGCGGCCCAGGTCTTCAGGCCGATCAGAAAGATCGCCATCGCGATGCTGGCGAAGGCTGCGCGCGAGGTCAGCGTGGAGCGGTCGTCCCCGTGCAGGTGCGCCCCGCTCATGGGTAGAGCAGCCCTTCGTCCCAGCCGTCGACCGTGCGGGTGAACAGCCGCCGCTCGTGCAACCGGTGCGGCCGGTCGGTCCAGAATTCGATCTTTTCCGGCACCAGCAGAAAGCCGGACCAGCGCGGCGGACGCGGCACGTCTTCGCCTTCGAACTTTTCCTGCAGGCTGGCATAGCGGCGCTCGAACGTCTCGCGGCTGTCGAGCGGGCGCGATTGGTCGGACGCCCAGGACCCAATGCGCGAGGCCCGCGAACGCGACTTGAAATAAGCGTCCGCCTCCGTATCCGCGACCTGCCGCACCGGTCCTTCAGCGCGTACCTGGCGACGCAGCGACTTCCAGTGCAGCGCAAGCGCGCCCCACGGATTCTCGGCCAGTTCGCCGCCCTTGCGGCTGTCGAGGTTGGTGAAGAAGCCGAAGCCTTCGGGCCCGGCATTGCGCAACAGGACCATGCGCACCGACGGGCGGCCGCGGGCGTCGGCGGTGGCAAAGGCCATCGCTTCGGGATCGTTGATTTCGCTCGCCCGGGCGTCGGCGAACCAGCGGTCGAACAGGTCGAAGGGATCGTCGGACGCGGCCATGGCCCGCCTTATCCGCCGTGCTCCCGCTGCCGCAACCCTGCCGCCGTCCGGCGCGCCGACCGCCGCTCGTCGAAAGACCCGCAGCACCTTCTTGTTACAATGTATCATCTCCGCTAAGCGCAGCCGCAAGCTATTGGAGTTCTCCCTTTTCATGGTTCGATTCTTGCTTTCCGGAGCGGCCACGGTCGCCCTGTTTTCGGTCCCCGTCACAGCGGTCGCCCAGCAGGCGCAGGCGCCGGCAGCGCCGCAGCCCGGACCGGCGGCCGCGGCGCACAGCCATACGGACGACACGATCATCGTCACCGGCGTCCGGCGCAACGCGGGCGACGTGTTGGGCGGGGTGTCCGTCCTCGAAACCGCGGAGCTTGCCCGGTCGGTCCGCACCAGCATCGGCGAAACGCTGGCCAAGCTGCCGGGCGTGTCGGCCACCAGTTTCGGCCCGGCGGCATCGGCGCCCGTCATTCGCGGCCTGTCGGGCGATCGTATCCGCGTGCTGGTCGACGGGATCGGCACGCTCGACCTCGCCTCGGCCGGTCCCGACCATGCTGTCGCCATCGACCCGTTGACCGCCGAACGGATCGAAGTGCTGCGCGGTCCTGCAGCACTGCCGTTCGGATCGTCGGCGATCGGCGGCGTGGTCAATGTCATCGACACCCGCATCCCGCGCCGGATGCCCGAAGGCGGCGTGTCCGCCGACGGCCTCTTGTCCTACGGCTCGGCCGCGGAAGAGCGCTCGGCCAATGCTGCGCTGAACGTGGCCCTGGGCGGCAATTTCGTCCTTCATGCCGACGGCAAGCTGGGCAAATCCGACGATGTCGAGACCGGCGGCTACATCCTTGCCCGCCTCCTGCGCGAGGAAGCGGCGGCTAGTGCCGACCCCGCCATCCGCGCGCTGGCCGATCTCAAGGGCGAATTGCCCAACAGCGCGTCCAAGTCGCAGGAAGGCGCGCTCGGCCTCGCTTACGTGGACGGCGGCCTCAACATCGGCGCGTCGATCAGCCGGCGGACGCAGGAATATGACGTACCGGTGCGCTATTCGCTCGACCCGGCGATCGAGGTCGAAGCGCCGACGATCGACCTCGAACAGACCCGCTATGACGGGCGGGTCGAAATACCGCTGGCCGGTTTCTTCCGCCAGGTCAGCGCGCGCGGCGGTTATGCCCGGTATCACCACGACGAGGTCGAGGAGACCGGCGAGATCGGGTCGAGCTTCTTTTCCAACGGCGGCGAAGTGCGCGTGGACCTGGTCCAGGCCGACCGGTCCGGTTGGGCGGGGACCAGCGGCATCCAGTATCTCGACCGCGACGTCCGTATCCGTGGCGAGGAGAAGTATCTGCCCGATGCGCGGCAGAAACAGGCCGGACTGTTCACCGTCCAGACGCTGGTTGCCGGCCCCGTCAGGCTGGAGGGCGGCGCCCGGATCGAGTTCAGCGAGCTTGCCGCGGATGCCGACGCGCAGATCGCCACGCCCGCCCGCAACGCAAACTTCACCACCGTTTCCGCGTCGCTTGGCGGCCAATATGACGTCGGCGGCGGCTGGCGGGCGGGCCTGTCGCTGTCGCATTCCGAACGCGCGCCGAACGTCGAGGAGCTGTTTTCCAACGGTCCCCACGGCGGCAGCCAGTCATTCCAGGTCGGCAATCCCGGCCTCGACCCGGAAAAGAGCAACGGCGTCGAGCTGAGCCTGCGCCGCACGACCGGGCCGGTCCATGTCTCCGCCAACGTCTATTACAGCCGCTTCTCAAACTTCCTGTTCGCCGCGCCGACCGGCGCGATTGCGGAGGACCTGCCGGTTTACGAATTCCGTGCCGGAAAGGCAGACTATCTGGGCTTCGAACTGTCCGGCGACGCCCGGCTCGGCTCGGCGCTCGGGGTCGACTGGGGCGCGGAATTCCAGGCCGATGCGGTTCGCGCCACCGTCCGGGACTTCGGCCCGGCACCGCTGATCCCGCCGTTGCGAATGCTCGGCGCGTTGACCGGCGTGCGCGGGCCGATCGATGGCCGGATCGAGCTTGAGCGCGCGTTCGCCCATGACCGCACGGCGCCCAACGAGACCCGCACGCCCGGTTACACTTTGGTCAATGCGGCGTTCGACTGGCATGCGTTCGCCGACCGTCCCGAACTGACCCTGTCGCTGCAGGCCAACAACATCTTCGACGTCGAGGCGCGCCGCAGTACCAGCTTGCTCAAGGATTATGCGCCGCTCCCCGGCCGCGACATCCGACTTAGCGCGCGGGTCGCCTTCTAGGCGCGGTCGAACAGGTGCCGGGCGGCCAGTGCCCCGGCGGCCGCGCCGACCAGCTGGGCGATGACGAAGCCGGGCACGTCACGCGGCGCAATGCCGGCAAATGTGTCGGACAGGCTGCGGGCGACGGTGATCGCGGGATTGGCGAAGCTGGTCGATGACGTGAACCAGTAGGCCGCGCAAATGTAGAGCGCGACCGCCGCCGCCACGGCGGACCGGCGATAGCGCAGCGTGCCGAGGATGGTGAGGACCAGTCCGAAGGTCGCGATCGCTTCCCCGGCCCATTGGCCCAGCCCCGTCCGCGCCCGAAGCGACACCTGCAGGGTCGGCAGGTCGAACATCAGATGCGCCGCCCACGCCCCCGCAATCCCGAACGCCAGCTGCGCGCCGATATACGCCGCCGCTTCGGACCACGGCAGGTCGCGGCGCGACGCGGCGACAAGCGTCACCGCGGGGTTCATATGCGCCCCCGACACGGGCCCGAAGATGGTGATCAGAACGAACAGGATCGCGCCGGTGGCGATGGTGTTGGCGAGCAGAGCGACGGCGTCGTTACCCTGCGCGAGGTTGGACGCCATGATGCCCGACCCGATTACGCAGGCAAACAGGAAGAAGGACGCAATCGCTTCCGCCGCCAGTCGCTGCGCAAGCGGCGGTTGGCCGGCAGGCGCACGGGCTGTGCTGGTGGCCGGAGCGGAGGAGCGCACCGTCGCGTCGTGCGCCATGGCTCAGGGATTCTGCAGGGTCGCCGCCGCCGGTGTGCAGCAGCGGTTTTCGGACAGGCGGTCGAGCGGCGGATTATCGCCGTAGACGGTCGCGGCACCGTCGGTGAAGAAGGCTTCCCACACGACGCCGTCCGGATCCGTCACCCAGCTCTTTTCGGACTGGGCATAGCAACAGGTTGTCCGGCCTTCTTCCAGCACCGGAGGCCCGGCGTCTTCGAGCCGGCCATAGACCTCGGCAAGCTCCGCGCCGTCTTCCGCCTGGATGCCCAGATGCTCAATCCCGGCCCCATGCCCGTCGCGCTGGGAAATGGCGAAATTAACGCGCGGATCGTCCAGCATCCACTTGGCGTAATCGGGCTTGGTCACGCTCGGCTCCACACCGAACAGGGTCGAGTAGAAACCGACCGACTTTTGCAGATCGCCAACGGCGACGTGAACGTGCAGGCGTTTCATCGGGCAACTCCTTCGGCGCTGGCTTGCGGGCTGCATTCCATCGCGCAGCAATTTTCCATGAGATAGTCGATCAGGCCGTTCATCGCCGGATAGTTGGCGCGGTAGATGAGCGAGCGGTGTTGGCGTTCCTGCTTGATCAGTCCAGCCTCGCGCAGCTGCGCGAGGTGAAAGGACAGCGAGCTGTTTGGAACGCCAAGCGAGTTGGCGATGGCGCCGGCGGCCATTCCCGGCTTGCCCGCCTGGACCAGCAACCGGAACAGCGCGAGGCGATGTTCCTGGGCCAGTGCTGACAGGGCTTCGACGGCTTTGGCGGATTGCACCGGACGGCTTCCTCGTTTCGACTTCTATGGAAATGTCGCGCCGGCCTTGGGGTGTCAACTCATTTCTACAATCATCGAAATAAGGAGGAGGTGCCTCTCCCAAACGCAAAGGCGGCCCGGGTGGCTTGTGCCCGGGCCGCCTGCAGTGCCGCGCTACGGGAAAGATCGGCCGGAATTTGGGGACACCGGCGATCACGCGGACTGGGGAGCTTACAAATCGATGCCGGCCGCAATCGCTTCGAGCTTGCGGACGCGTTCCTTGAGGTCGGCCAGTTCGATCCGGTTGCCGGCCGGCGGCAGGTGGCCGTCGGCCAGGCTGTGAGTGACTTCGATCCGCTTGAGCTCGAGCCAGCCGTTCCAGCCCTTGAGCCCAGCGACGGCAGCGGTGCCGACGGCGGCCAGGACGGTCGAGGAAATCAGGGCGATAGAAAGCGGGTCCATCACTTGCCTCCCCGGAGCGCTTCGATCTCGCGCGCCAGCTCGCTGTTGGGTTTGGAGATGTGGTTTTCGATGGCCATCATGCGGCGGTCGATCGGGTCGAGCTCGGTGCGCATCGCGTGGACGGAGGGGCGCACGGCGGTTGCCCGCTCCATGCGGTCGAACTCGCTCGTCCCGCCGCGGCCGGCGGACTTCTTCTTCTGTATCGCGAACCAGATGCCGAGCCCGGCATAAGCGGCGAGCACGAACTTGAAGCTGACCAGCAGCGCGGCGACCACGAAGCCGACGCGGACGAACGTCGCGTCGATGCCGAACTGGTCGCCGATCGTTGCACAGACGCCGGCCAGCTTGGCATCGCGCCGGTCGAGTGAATAGCGGGTGTTGCGCGCCATCTTATTTTCCCCCTTCTACTTCGTCTTCGCCGCAAGCGCGGCCTTCATCGCTTCGAGCTCGGCCTCGACCTTGTCGGCGGCCTGCAGCTCGGCAATCTCCTCCTCCAGGCTTTTGGGCCCGGTCAGTCCCAGCGCTTCGGCGCGGCCTTCGGCAAAGTCGGCGCGGCGCTCAAGGATCTCGAACTTGGCGAACGCGTCTTCGGTCCGGCTGCCGTGCACCATCTCGCGCGCCCGGGCGCGGGCGACCGCGCTTTCCAGCCGGTGCTGGATCGAATTCTGGCGGGCGCGGGCCTCGCGCAGCTTGCCCTGAAGCCGGGCGATGTCGGCTTCGTAGCCGCGCAGCACCTGCTCGAGCTCCTCGATTTCGGCCTTCAGCCCCTGCGCCATGTCGGCGGCCTTCTGGCGCTCCGCGAGCGCCGCCTTGGCGAGGTCTTCCCGGTCCCTGGACAGGGCCAGTTCGGCCTTGTCGGTCCACAGCGTCTGCAGCTCGTCGAGCCGGGTCAGCGCGCGGCGCAATTCCTTGATATCGGCGATCGAGCGGGCCGCGGTGGCGCGCACCTCGACCAGCGTTTCTTCCATCTCGATGATGATCATGCGGATCATCCGCGCCGGGTCTTCTGCCCGGTCGAGAAGGTCGGTCATGTTGGCGGCGAAGATGTCCCGGGCGCGGCTGAACACCGGGCCGTTGAACCAGCCGGCAAGCGGCGCCAGACGCGGTTCGGCCGGGGCCTCGGTTTCGCGCACCAGCACGGGGGTGCGGACCGGGACCTTCGCTTCGAGGATTTCGAGGTCAGGCATTGGCCGTCTGCTGGGTGGCGATGGCGACGCTCGCCGGGGCGATGGCCGAACCGACCGCGACGGTGCTCATCAGGAGCGCGCCGGCGGCGGCGATCAGCGTGCGGGTGAAGGTCTTCTGACCGGACATTTGCATTCTCCCTTTTTCGTCCCCGCCTTGGTTGCGGGACCGTGCCAACATCCTTTCAAGATGCGTGCCAAATGGAGAAAACTGCGAAAAATGGCTTGGGCGGCCATGGCGCGGCGCGCGATTTGGCGTCACGTGCCACCGCGCTTGGTGAAAAATCCCAACCGGCCCGCGCCAGCGCGGGAACGCGCCGACGGGTTGGCGCGCTTTAGCCGCCTATCCCCTTGTGGAAGGACGAACGATGTTGGGAAAAATTGCGGGCGCCCTGCTGGGCAAGAAGATTGCCGGACGGAATAACGGCCTGTCGGGTGCGCTGATCGGCGCGGGCATTGCGGCCATTGCCCGCCGCGGCCTGTTCCCGCTCGCGGTGACCGCGGGTGCGGCCTACGCCGGCAAGAAGGCGTGGGACAAGTACAACACTCGCAAGGCCCCGGCTTATCCTTCGGACGCTTCGGACGCGTCCGTTTCCCCGCCCTCGGCCTGATCGCCGCCGGCTTCGGCAGTCTCGATATACGGCTCGACCTTGCCATTGAGCTTTAGCGTCATCGGATTGCCGAAGCGGTCGCGGCTGCGCCCGGCCGGCACCTTTATCCAGCCTTCGGAAATGCAATATTCCTGAACGTTGGTCTTTTCCTGACCGTTGAATTTGATGCCGATGCCCTGCTGCAGCAGATCGGCGTCGAAATGCGGACTGCGCGGGTCGAGCGACAGCCGGTCGGGAAGCTTTGAAGGTTCATCAGCCATGCGCCGCCCCTACGGCGCGCCGTCACAGCCGGTCAACTCCCTCGGCACCCTGTCCGAGCCGGTCGAGCGGCTAGGACGGAGGCGATGCCTAGCGGACTTGCAGCGCCTCGACCGACCCGCCGGGTCCCACGGCGAACAGCATACCATAGTCGCCGTCGCCAAGCGGCCCGGGTTTGGTCCCGCCGAACTGGGCGACAAGATCCGGGACGGTGTTGCTATGTCCCACGACAAGCACCGAGCCTGACGCCGCAGCGATTGCGGCGGCAAGCGCGGCGGGGTCGCGGGGGTCGTAAGGCGTCACGTCGAACCCAAGCTGGGCCGCCAGCGGCGCGGCGGTTTCCATCGCCCGCCTGGTCGGCGTCGCGAACGCCGCGACAATGCCCTTGGCCTTGAGCATGCCCGCCAAGGCCTGCGCATTGGCCGCGCCTTCGGCCGTCAGCGACGGATCGTCGCCCGCGCCTTTTTGCAGATGGCGAATGACATAAACGGTCTTCTGCGCAGTTGCCGAGGTTGCCGGCGCCTGCGGCGTGACCGTCGTACAGGCGCACAAGATCGCCGCCAGCATCGCCATGAAAATCGTCTTCATCCTGTCCCCCTGTTCTTCGCGCCCGTCTTGCCAGCCTGCGCCGGGTCGCGTCGAGTCCGCGCTCGACCGCTCGACGAACGGATCGACCAACGGCGGCGCGCAGTTGCCGCATCCGCGACTCCCGACTAAGCGCCTGACGCAATGCGAGACAAGGAAACACCCAAGGCGAACCGGCCGCAGCTAAGCCTGCACGTTCCCGAACCGCCGTTCCGGCCAGGTGATACGCCGGACTATTCGTCGCTCGTCGTCCCCGACGCGGGATCGGCCCCGAAGCCCGACATTGCCGTCGACGCCGCCGATACCGAACCGCTCGCCAAGGGGTTGGTGCGCGTGCTCGACGACGCCGGCAAGGCGGTTGGTCCGTGGGATCCCAAGCTGGACGCCGACACGCTGCGCAAGATCCTGCGCGACATGGTGCTGCAGCGGATTTTCGATGACCGCATGTATCGCGCGCAACGGCAGGGCAAGACCAGTTTCTACATGAAGGCGACGGGCGAGGAAGCGATCGCCATCACCGCCGCCGCCGCGCTCGACCGCGACGACATGAACTTCCCGACCTATCGCCAGCAAGGCCTGCTGATCGCCCGCGGCTATCCGCTGACCGAGATGATGTGCCAGGTCTATTCGAACCGCGGCGACAAGCTCAAAGGCCGGCAGCTGCCGATCATGTATTCGTCCAAGGACCACGGCTTCTTCACCATCTCCGGCAATCTCGGCACGCAATTCCCGCAGGCCGTCGGCTGGGCGATGGCAAGCGCCATCAAGGGCGACAGCCGCATCGCGGTCGGCTGGATCGGCGACGGCGCGACGGCCGAAGGTGATTTCCACGCGGGCATGACCTTTGCCGCCGTCTACGAGGCACCGGCGATCCTCGTCGTGGTCAACAACCAGTGGGCGATCTCCAGCTTTTCCGGCATCGCCGGTGCGGAGAAGGCGACCTTTGCGCAACGGGCGATCGGCTATGGCATTCCGGGTCTGCGCGTCGACGGCAACGACGTGCTCGCGGTGTTCGCGTCCATGCGCTGGGCCGCTGACCGGGCGCGGTCGAACAAGGGCGCGACGCTGATCGAATTCTTCACCTATCGTGCGGAAGGGCATTCGACCTCCGACGATCCGACCGGTTATCGCCCCGCGGGCGAAGCGCAGGCCTGGCCGCTGGGCGATCCGATCGAGCGGTTGAAGGCGCATCTCATCGGCCTCGGCGAATGGGACGAGGAGCGGCACGAGCAGACGCGCGCCGAATGCGACGCCGAAGTGCGCAAGGCGCAGAAGGAGGCGGAGAAGCTCGGCATCCTTCCCGAACAGGGCAAGGACGACATCGGCAGCATTTTCGAAGACGTCTATGCGACGATGCCGCCGGAGCTGGCCGAACAGCGCGACCAGGCGCTCGACGAGGCGAAGCGCTGATGGCGACGATGAACATGATCCAGGCGCTCAACAGCGCCCACCGCGTAACTATGGAGCGCGACGAGGACATCGTCGTCTATGGCGAGGACGCGGGCTATTTCGGCGGCGTCTTCCGCGTCACCGAGGGCCTGCAGAAGCAGTTCGGCAAGCAGCGCTGTTTCGACGCGCCGATCAGCGAATGCGGCATCGTCGCCACCGCGGTCGGCATGGCGGCCTATGGCCTCAAGCCCGTGATCGAAATTCAGTTCGCGGATTACATCTATCCCGGTTACGACCAGATCGTCAGCGAGGTGGCGAAGATCCGTTATCGCACCGCCGGCGAGTGGAGCATGCCGATGGTCATCCGCTCGCCCTATGGCGGCGGCATCTTCGGCGGCCAGACGCACAGCCAGTCGCCGGAAAGCCTGTTCACCCATATCGCGGGCCTGAAGACGGTCATCCCGTCGACGCCCTATGACGCCAAGGGCCTGATGATCGCGGCGATCGAGGATCCGGACCCGGTAATTTTCTTCGAGCCCAAGCGCATCTACAACGGCCCGTTCGACGGCCACCACGACAAGCCGGTCAAGCCGTGGTCGAAGCATCCCGCAAGCGACGTGCCCGACGGCCATTACACCGTTCCGATCGGCAAGGCGGCGGTGGTGCGCGAAGGCGCGGACCTGACCGTTCTGGCCTATGGCACGATGGTCCATGTCGCGCTGGCCGCGGTCGAGGAAGACGGCATCGACGCCGAAGTGATCGACCTGCGCAGCCTGTTCCCGCTGGACATCGACACCATCGAGCAATCGGTAAAGAAGACCGGCCGCTGCGTCGTCGTCCACGAAGCGCCGCGCAACACGGGCTTCGGCGCGGAGCTGGTCAGCCTGGTGCAGGAGCGCTGCTTCTATCACCTGGAAGCGCCGATCCAGCGCGTAACCGGCTGGGACACGCCCTATCCGCACGCCTATGAATGGGCTTACTTCCCCGGCCCGAAACGGATGAAGAAAGCCCTCGAGAAAGTGATGGCCGACTGATGGCGAAGTACGAATTCAAGCTGCCCGACATTGGCGAAGGCATTGCCGAGGCCGAGATCGTGGCGTGGCACGTCAAGGTTGGCGATGCGGTCGAGGAAGACCAGCAGCTGGCCGACATGATGACCGACAAGGCGACGGTGGAAATGGAATCGCCGGTCGCGGGCAAGGTCGTCAGCCTGGCCGGCGAAGTCGGCGACCAAGTGCCGATCGGGTCCGTCCTCGTCGTCATCGAAACCAGCGCCGAGGCGGCCGAAGCCGCGGAAGGTGCCGCGGATCTTCCCGACGAGTCCACCGAAGAGCGTCCGCTCGGTGACGGTGCCGCGGACCCGACTCCGGCGCAGGAAGAAAAGCTGCCGGTAACGGCGGTCGAAAACGAACCGAAGGCCAGGGAAAAGCCCAAGGCGCCCGAGCCCAAAGCCGAGCCGGAAGTGGCCAAGGCCGCGTTGGTCCTCGCCTCGCCGGCCGTGCGCGCCCGCGCCCGCGACATGGGGATCGACCTCAACCAGGTGAAAGCGCGCGACAGCCGCATTCGCCATGCCGACCTCGATGCCCACATCCTTCATCGCGGCGGCAGCGTTGCGGCTCGCGGCGGGTCGCCGGGCCGGCCGGACGAGACGATCAAGGTCGTCGGCCTGCGCCGCAAGATCGCCGAGAACATGGCGGAAGCGAACAGCCGCATCCCGCATTTCACCATCGTCGAGGAATTCGACGTCACCGCGCTGGAAGACACGCGCGCGATGATGAACCGCGACCGTGGCGACAATCCCAAGCTGACCGTGCTGCCGTTCCTGATCACGGCGATGTGCCGGGCGCTGGCCGACTATCCGATGCTCAACGCGACGTTCGACGACGAAGCGATGGTCGTCACACGCAAGGGTTCGGTCGACATGGGCGTCGCGACGCAGACGGACAACGGCCTAATGGTGCCGGTCATCCGCAATGCAAGCAGCATGAGCGTGTGGCAGCTGGCGGCCGAAATCTCGCGCCTGTCGGACGCTGCGCGCACCAACAAGGCGAGCCGCGAGGAACTGACCGGCCCCAGCTTCACTATCTCCTCGCTGGGTCCGATGGGCGGCATCACGTCGACGCCGGTGATCAATCCGCCGCAGGTGGCGATCGTCGCGGTCAACAAGATCGACGAAAAGCTGGTCCCGATCGACGGCTAGATCGAAATCCGCAAGCGGATGAACCTGTCGCTGTCGTGCGACCACCGCGTGGTCGACGGCTGGGACGCAGCGAACTTCCTCAACGACATGAAGCCGCTGATCGAAAATCCGCTGCGCCTGCTCAGCTAGGAAGGACCTCCGATGGACACGAAGAAAGTCCTGGTGTTCGCGTTGCTCGCCGCGGCCGTCCTCATCGCCCTGGCGGCCGGGATGCGCCTCGGTCACTGACCCGCGGCGGATCAGCCTTTCGGCTTCTTGAGGTCGTGCCAGCTCTTCTCGCTTAGCTCGACGTCATATGTCTTCGCTGCAGCTTCGATGCGCTTCCACGCCGCGTCGCGTTCGGCATCGGTGACATCCTCCACCTGGTTGAAACGGGCGACGGCATTGCGGACGTGCGATGCGTCCTCAAGCGGCTCCTTGCGCTGCTTGGGGAAAGCGAACTTGCTGTCCTTGAGTTCGTCGCGGTCGTCGGTCGAAAGCTCGGCCATGGCGTGTCTCCTCTCGACGGAGAAAACGCATGGCCGGGCCTCGCGGTTCGCGATTAGGCGGCCAGCCGCACCGTTTCGCCGAGTGCCGAGCGGATCGATTCCTCCCGCTGCTCCGGCCCGATGGCGAGGCCGCTGGCGATCACGAATTCCGGTACGATACCGATGAAGCCGAATACGCCGCGCAGGTAGGTTTCGACATGCTCCATCCCGGCCGCGGGGGACCCTTCGTCATAGAAGCCGCCACGGGCGACGGCGACAATCACCCGCTTGTCACCGACCAGACCTTCGGGACCGTTGGCGCCGTACTGGAACGTCTTGCCGGCCACCAGGATGCGGTCGATCCACGCCTTGAGCTGGCTGGGAATGGTGAAATTGTACATCGGCGCGCCGATCACGACGGTGTCGGCGGCGAGGAATTCGTCGAGGATATGCTCGTCCTGCCCGCGTTCGGTCAGGTGCGGCAGCGGGTCGGCGGCAACGTCGCGATAGACGACGTCGTCCCGGCCGAGCCGGTCGACGATGGCCTGGGTGAGGGTCCGGCTGGCACTGGCCGCGCCGGTAATGCTGCTGTCGATCTGAAGTACGGTCACTATTGCCTCCTTGGTATTGATTCGATACCGAGGCACCCCAGATAACCATGCGAAAACGGCCCGCAAGAACGCACTAATTTGTGGCGGACGAACAGGAATGTGGGCAAGGAACAGTGAGGTAACCGCATGAAAGACCCGAACAATCCCGTCTGTCAGACGATCACCGGCCTGCTTCAGCGAATCGGCGACAAATGGAGCGTGCTGGTCGTGGAAACGCTGGGCGGGGGCTCGCTGCGGTTCAACGAACTGCGCCGCGCGATCCCCAGTGTGTCGCAGCGGATGCTGACGCTGACCCTGCGCAATCTCGAGCGCGACGGGCTGGTCAGCCGCACCGTGACCCCGTCGATCCCGCCCCGCGTCGATTACGAGCTGACCGAGCTTGGCCAGTCGCTGACCAAGCCCATCTGCGGGCTGGTGCAATGGTCGATGGACAATGTCGGCGCGATCCACGCCGCGCAGGCCCGCTATGACGAAGGCCAGGACGAAGCGGCGGCGGCCTAGACGCCCATGATCCGCGGCGCCATCGCGTGCCACCACGGCGTGTCCCACAGCATCTGCTGGGCGATAATGATGGGCGCAAAGATCAGCAGGAACACGCCGTAGGCGCGATGTACGCGCCCGTTGCGAATGACGTCCCAGACAAACAGCGGCGCGATGGCAAGCAGCACGTAGAATTCGGCCGACGTCGGGCTGGCCGGAAAGGTCGTCGGGATCCAGGTCATCCGGTCGAAGGCCGCAGGAAGTGCGGCGGCGGGCGCCATCATCATCATCCGCTTGTGAAAACCGGCATTACGGTCGCGCTGCTTGATGCCGATCGCCAGCACCGCGGCGAAGAGCAGCCCTGCGCCAATTTGCAGCAGCAGGATGTTGTCGAGCAACTGGACCACGGGGGTCATCGCCTGGGCCACTTCGGGTGGTCCGAAATGGGCCGCCCCCCACACTTGCCCGTACATGGTCGGCGCGAGGATGAAGCCGACCACCACCAATGCCGCCGCCAGTACTCCGCCGAGCGGACCGATCCTGCGGTGCACGATACAATGCCCGGTGGCGACCAGCACGGTCTGCGACAGCAAGAAAAGCAGGAAGCTGCCCATCAGTACCGCGTGGATGTGGAGGATAAGCGGGAATGCCGGACGCGCGCCGGCTCGCACCATCTCCAGCTTCATCAGCGAGTCGGGGATGAACCCAGCTAGCGCGATGGCAATGTACCACACCGCCATGGCCACGAAGATCCAGCGGTCGAGCGCGTGCGCCCGCGGCGTCCCGAGAAGTCTGTCCGGTCCCGGCGCCCGATGCACCTCGGCTACTGTTGTTGCCATCGCCGAAGCCCCCTTTTGCGATGTCGTCTATCCGACACTTATAGCATTGCATCGCCCGCACGGGAATTGACCCCCGCACCGGGTTGGCAACACGGGGACCGCTGGCCTAGAGCAGCGGGCATGGCCGGACGCTATTTCGAACAATGGACCGTCGGCGACCGGGTCGAGCATGCGCTGACCCGCACCGTCACCGAAACCGACAACGTCCTTATTTCCACGCTGACCCACAATCCGCAGCCGATGCACCTGGACCATGATCTGGCGTCGCAGTCGGAATTCGGCATGCCGCTCGTGAATTCGGTCTTCACCTTCGGGCTGATGATCGGCGTCAGCGTGGCCGACACGACCATGGGTACGCTGGTCGCCAATCTCGGTTACGATGCGCTGAAGTTTCCCAATCCAGTGTTCGTCGGCGACACGCTGCGCAGCGAAACCGAGTGCGTCGCGGTGCGCGAGAGCAAGTCGCGGCCCAACGCCGGGATCGTCACCTGGGCGCACCGCAGTTTCAACCAGCGCGGCGAGATCGTCTGCGAATGCACGCGGACGGCCCTGCTGCTCAAGTCGCCGCAGTGAAGCGCGAACCGCGCAGCTGGCTGTTCGTCCCCGCGGACAGCGCCCGCAAGGTGGAAAAGGCCGTCGACAGCGCCGCCGACGCTGTCATCTTCGACCTGGAGGACAGCGTTGCCCCGGCCAGCAAGGCGGCCGCCCGCGATTTCATCAAGGGCCTGAAAAAGGGCAACGGCGGCCCCGACTGGTGGGTGCGCATCAACCCGATCGGGTCGGACTGGCACAACGACGATATCGAGATCATCGGCAACGGCGCCATAAGCGGCATTGTCCTGCCCAAGGCGGAAAGCGGCGCGGACATCGTCCAGCTGGCCCATCGCACCGGCAACATCCCCATCCACGCGATCGTCACCGAGACCGCGGCCAGCCTGTTCGGCTTATTGTCCTATCGCGACCCGAAATCGCCGCTTGCAGCGATGAGTTGGGGCGCGGAGGATTTGTCCGCGGCGCTCGGCGCGACGTCCAAATATGAGGAGGGCGGCGAATTGTCGTTCACGTACCGGCTGGCGCGAAGCCTGTGCCTGGCCGGCGCGGTGGCCGCCGGGGTCCAGCCGGTCGACGGCGTTTTCGCCGATTTCCGCGACGAGGCGGGGCTGAAGCGCGAGGCGGAAGCCGCCAGCCGCGAGGGCTTCACCGGCAAGCTTGCCATCCACCCGGCGCAGGTCGCCGTCATCAACGCCGCCTTCCTGCCGTCCGCGGCCGATGTCGCGCATGCGCAGGCCGTGGTCGACGCCTTCGCCGCCAACCCCGACGCCGGCGCCCTGTCGGTCGACGGCCGCATGGTCGATCGCCCCCACCTGATTCAGGCCAATCGAGTCCTGCAACGTTCACAAGGAGCACAATAATGCCCACCGCAGCCAAGGGATGGGGCACCGATGCTCCCGATCAGCCGCTCAGGCCGATGAATTTCGAACGGCGCGACCTTCGCCCCGACGACGTGGCGATCAAGATCACCCACGCCGGCATCTGCCATTCCGACCTCCACACGGCGCGCAACGACTGGCACGGCAGCCAATACCCGGTGATCCCGGGGCATGAGATCGTCGGCACCGTCACCGCCATCGGCGACGAAGTCACCCGCCACCGTGTCGGCGACACCGTCGCCGTCGGCTGCATGGTCGACAGCTGCATGACTTGCGACCAGTGCCTGGAGGGGTGGGAGGTGTTCTGCCGCGAAGGCTGCACGCAGACCTACAACAGCCCCGACCGCCACAGCGGCGAGATCACCAAGGGCGGCTATACCGACCATATCGTCGTCCGCGACCATTTCGTGCTGAAGGTGCCGGACGGCATGGACGTGGCGCGCGTCGCGCCGCTGCTATGCGCGGGCATCACCACTTATTCCCCGCTTCGCCAGTATGACGTCGGCGCCGGCGACAAGGTCGCGGTCGTCGGGCTGGGCGGACTTGGCCACATGGGCGTGAAGCTTGCAGCCGCGATGGGCGCGGAAGTGACGATGATCACGACCACGCCCGAAAAGGGCGACGACGCGCGCGAGCTTGGCGCCCACGACGTCATCATCTCGACCGACAAGGAACAGATGAAGGCGGCCGCCACCCGCTTCGACTTCATCCTCAACACCATCCCTGTCAGCCATGAGATCGACGGCTATCTCAACCTGCTCGGCCGGTCCGGGCGGATGGTCATCGTCGGCGCCCTGAACGAAATGCCGGGATTCACCGGAGCGAACCTCATCTGGTGGAACCGGGCCGTCGGCGGCTCCGCAATCGGCGGCATCCCCGAGACTCAGGAAATGCTCGATTTCTGCGCCGCAAAGGACATCTATCCGGAGTGCGAGCATATCGCGATGAGCGAGGTCAACGAGGCCTACGAACGCCTGCTCAAGAACGACGTCCGCTACCGCTTCGTGATCGACATGGACCGCGGCCTATGAGTGAAAGCGTCCACCCCGTCCCCACCGGTTTCAACGCGCGCATCGGGCCCGGCGACCTCGCCCGGCTCCGCGCGGCGGCCGAGGACGATACGGACGCTTTCTGGCTGGACCAGGCGCGGAGGATCGACTGGACCGCGCCGCCGACCCAGGCCGGCGACTGGTCGTTCGATGAGCAGGATTTCCGCATCCGCTGGTTCGCCGACGGCACGCTTAACCTGTCGGTCAATTGCCTCGACCGGCATCTGGCCGAGCATGGCAACCGGACCGCGCTGATCTTCGAAGCGGACGAACCCGGCGCGGGCCGCACGGTCAGCTATCGGGAGCTGTACGAAGAGACCTGCCGCCTCGCCAATCTGCTCAAGTCGCGCGGCATCGGGCGCGGCGACCGGGTGATGATCTACATGCCGATGATCCCGGAAGCAGCGGCGGCGATGCTTGCCTGCGCGCGGATCGGCGCCGTACATTCGGTGGTGTTCGGCGGCTTTTCGCCCGACAGCGTCGCCGGACGCATCGAGGATTGCGACGCCAAGTGCATGATCACCGCCGATGAGGGCGTACGCGGCGGCAAGGTCATCCCGTTGAAGCGCAACGTCGACGCGGCGCTGGACAAGCGCGACGTCGAAACCGTGATCGTCGTCTCCCGCACCGGCGCCAGCGTACCGATGAAGGCCGGCCGCGACGTCGCTTATGCCGATGTTCGCGACTCGCTCGCCATCGAATGCGAACCCGAGGTGATGGCTGCGGAAGACCCGCTGTTCATCCTCTACACGTCGGGGTCGACCGGAAAGCCCAAGGGCGTCGTGCATAGCACCGGGGGATATGCGGTGTGGGCCGCGACCACTTTCGACTGGGTGTTCGATTACCGGCCGGACGACATCTTCTGGTGCACCGCCGACATCGGCTGGATCACCGGCCACAGCTATGTCGTCTACGGCCCGCTGGTAAATGGCGCGACCAGCGTGATGTTCGACGGCGTGCCCAACTACCCCGACTTCGGCCGCTTCTGGGAAACCGTCGACCGGCTGGGCGTGACCATCTTCTACACTGCGCCGACGGCGATCCGCGCGCTGATGCGCGAAGGCGATGGGCCGGTGAAGGCGCACAAGCGCACCTCGCTGCGCCTGCTGGGCACGGTCGGCGAGCCGATCAATCCAGAGGCCTGGGACTGGTATTGGCGGGTGGTCGGCGACCAGCGCTGCCCGGTGGTCGACACCTGGTGGCAGACGGAAACCGGCGGCATCCTGATTTCGCCGTTCCCCGGCGCGACGCCGCTGAAGCCCGGGTCGGCGACGCAGCCGCTGCCCGGCATCCGGCCGCTGCTGCTCGACCCCGACCAGCAGGTGCTCGACGGCCCGGCCAGCGGCAATCTGTGCATCGCCGCGTCCTGGCCGGGACAGATGCGCACCGTTTGGGGCGACCACGACCGCTTTTTCCAGACCTATTTCAGCACTTATCCGGGACTTTATTTCACGGGCGACGGCTGCCGCCGCGACGCGGACGGCTATTACTGGATCACCGGCCGGGTCGACGACGTGATCAACGTGTCCGGCCACCGCATCGGCACCGCCGAGGTCGAAAGCGCGCTGGTCGCCCATCCCAAGGTCGCCGAGGCCGCGGTCGTCGGCTTCCCGCACGACATCAAGGGGCAGGGCATCTACGCCTACGTCACGCTCAACGCCGGCGAGGAAGGTGGCGATTCGCTGCGTTCCGATCTGGTGCAGCAGGTCCGCAAGGACATCGGCGGAATGGCCGCGCCGGAGAAGATCCACTTCACCCCTTCCTTACCCAAGACCCGGTCCGGAAAGATCATGCGCCGCATCCTGCGCAAGATCGCCGAGGGCGAAACCGAAGGCTTCGGCGATACGTCGACGCTGGCCGATCCATCGGTCGTCGATGCGTTGCTGGCGGGTCGCAAATAGGACGAAACGGCCGCGCCCTTACAATTTCGAGCCGGGTCCGCTACATGGATAGGGCTACTAGTCGCAAAATGACGGTCTCAGAGCGCTTTGCGGCTCCTAATCCTTCTTTTTCGCTGCTCCTAGCAATGAGGGCCGATGGTCGGCCTGAAGAGAAGGAATAAGCTAATGCCAATCGGCACCGTAAAATTTTTCAACACGACCAAGGGTTATGGTTTCATCCAGCCCGAGGACGGCGGCGCGGACGCGTTCGTCCACATCAGCGCGGTCGAGCGGTCTGGAATGCAGACCCTCAACCAGGACCAGAAGGTCAGCTACGAGCTTGAAGAAGATCGTCGCGGCAAGATGAGCGCAGTGAACCTGCAGCCCGCAGACTAAGCGAACCGGCGGGGCGGCCATGCGGTCGCCCCGTCATTTCCATAACGAAAGTTCCACATGCCATCGATGACCGACAGGGAAACCTATCTCGCCCGGGCCGCGGAAGCGCGTGCGCAGGCGAATGAGACGACTCTCGACAATGTGCGCGATCGCTGCCTGCGGTCGGAAGCGGCGTGGAATGAAATGGCGGCTCGTGCTGCGCGCACCGAACGGATGCGCCAGACGCTGATCGCCGACAAGGAAAGGGCGGCTGCCGCGCTTGCGGATGCCGTCAAGGAATGAAGTGAATTTGACGAACAAGACCAAGATTTTTGCCCGGCGGCGCAAGACTTTCGCCCGCCACGAAACTCCCACCCTCCTCCAGCTGATGACCCCCCGCGAAAGCCGTCAGGCCCGCGATATCGCCTACCAGGCGGCACTTTCCGTCATCGGTTAAGTCCTTGCCGGGCACGCCATGCCGTGCCCGGACATCGACCACCCCTTCCCCGCACGATCAGCATGCAGTTGCGCGCGGCGTAGCGCCCGCTATCCCTTTGCCGTTGCAAGGGGGGAAAGTTGCATGGCCAGCCAAGCCGCGCCGCATGAAGGCCAGTCGTGGTCCATGTCGCGGGTCGTCGTCGCATCGTCGGCGGGCACCGCGTTTGAATGGTACGACTTCTTCATCTTCGGGTCGCTGACCCCGGTCATCGCCAAGGTGTTCCTGGCGGGCCTCGATCCGACCGGCGCCCTGGTTGCCGCGCTCGCCTTGTTTGCCGTCGGCTTCGCATTTCGCCCGCTGGGCGCGATCATCTTCGGTGCAATGGGCGACCGCGTGGGGCGCAAGGCGACCTTCCTTGCCACCGTCAGCCTGATGGGCGGCGCGACCTTCGCCATCGGGCTTTTGCCGACCTACGCGCAGGCGGGGATCATCGCCCCCATCCTGCTGATCCTCCTGCGCATCGCGCAAGGCACCGCCTTGGGCGGCGAATATGGCGGCGCGGCGATCTACGTCGCCGAGCACGCCCCCGACGCCAAGCGCGGCGCAGCGACCGGCTGGATCCAGTCGTCCGCCTCCTTCGGCCTGCTCGCCGCGCTGCTGGTCATTTTCGCCACCCGGCTGGCGCTTGGCACCGAGGCGTTCGACGCTTGGGGCTGGCGCATCCCCTTCCTGGTGTCGATCGTCCTGCTGGGCATTTCGGTGTGGATGCGGGTGAAGCTGAGCGAAAGCCCGCACTTCGCCAAGCTGAAGGAAGAAGGCGCGACGTCCAAGACCCCGCTGCGCGAAAGCTTTGCCACCCGCGAC
The DNA here is from genome assembly GCF_014352855.1 of Sphingomonas sabuli. Lineage (GTDB taxonomy): Bacteria > Pseudomonadota > Alphaproteobacteria > Sphingomonadales > Sphingomonadaceae > Sphingomicrobium > Sphingomicrobium sabuli. Next base: position 1,609,685 of record NZ_CP060697.1, read on the forward strand.
AGCCTGCGCCGCGTGATCATCGCCTTTCTCGGTATCATGTGCGCGCAGGGCGCGGTCTGGTACTTCACCTTCTTCTACATGCAGGTGTTCCTCGAACGCTCGCTGGGCGTGTCCGCGGAGATCAAGGACGGCCTGCTGATCGCGATGACGCTGGCCAGCGCGCCGCTCTACGTCTTCTTCGGCTGGCTGAGCGACCGCATCGGGCGCAAGCCGGTGATGCTCGGCGGCATGCTGCTCGCGCTGCTATTCTACTTCCCGGGCTCGCACATGATCGCCCGTTCCGCCAATCCGGCGCTTGTCGCCGCGCAGGAGCGCACGCCGGTGTTCGTTGAAACCGATCTGGCGACTTGTTCGTCGCAGTTCGATCCAACGGGCACGGCCAAGTTCACCAGCGCCTGCGACATCGCCAAGTCGACACTTATCGCGCGGGGCGTCGCGTATTCGACGGTTCCGTCGGTCGACGGCCAGACACGGGTGCTCGCCGGCGAAAGCGCAACCGCGGTCCCGAGCGGGGAAGGCACCGACCTCAAGGCCCTGAAGGCCAGCGTTGCGACGTCGATCAACGGCGCCCTGCAACGCGTCGGCTATCCGACGAGCGCCGACCCGGCGGCGATCGACTATCCCCCCTTGCTGTTCGCGCTGTTCCTGTTCGTCGTCGCGGCGACCGCGCTTTACGGCCCGCAGGCTTCCGCGCTGGTCGAGATGTTCCCGACGCGCATCCGCTACACGGCGATGAGCCTGCCCTATCATGTCGGAACGGGCTGGGTCGGCGGGTTCCTGCCGGTGACCAGTTTCGCGATCGTCGCCGCGACCGGCAACGTCTATGCCGGCCTGTGGTATTCGGTCGTGTTCACCGCGATTTCCGCGTTCGTCACCCTTGTCTTCATCAAGGAAACGCGGGGCAAGCCGCTCGACACGATCTAGCGCGTCACGGGCACCAGTGGATGTCGATCGGTTGTTCGGCTTCGGCCAGCACGCGGCCGATCGGCAGCTTCGAGCTCTGCCCGTCGGCAATCGCCTGCTCCAGCATCTCGCGCTTGTCCTGTCCCTGCAGCGTGATCAGCACGGTGCGCGCGCCGAGGATCGATGACCGGGTCAGCGTAACCCGGGTCTCGCCGTCCTCCGACTTGGTGCCGACCGCGCGGCGAGCCTTTGGCGCCTCGAGCGAATCCTGCAGGTCGGGCCCGGACACGATCCCGGCGGCGCTGCCATCGTCGCCCATGCCCAGCCACACGAGATCGGGCGGCCAGGGCAAGTCCTGCAAGCGCGCATCGGCCGAATTGCCGGCAGCCCGGTAATCGTCGATCGGCGTGACGATGGGCACCACCCGGGCGCCCTTGGCCAGGAATTGTTGGGCCAGCGCGCGGGCATGGCTGGACGGATCCTCGACACTGACGATGCGATCGTTGGTCGGAATGACGACCACCTTTTTCCACTGCAGGCTGGCATCGGCGAGCGTCGGGTAGATCGCCCGCGCAATGTCGTCGGCGGACAGCGCGATCAGCGCCTCGCCGCGCGCATCGAGCGCGCTGCCGATGATGAAGCCGATATCGCCGGCGACCGCCTCCGCCATCTCGTCGGGCGTGTCATAGTCCCACCATTCGGCTTCGATCATCGGCTTCGTCTCCTTGTGCTCGTCTAGCGAGGAGGCACTTGCCGGTATCCGAACCATCCCGCAACCGGTCGGCGCGACTTGTCGAGCGCCGGATTGAAGCGAAAGCGCTGCTGGACGATGCTGCAGATCGTCGCATCGATCTGCGGATTGCCGGTCCCACGGTCGACGATGCACTGGATCACGGCGCCGCTCGGACTGACCCGCAACCGGGTAAAGACTTCCGCGCCGCGCGGCCAAGCGTCGATCAGCTGGCGCGGAAAGTCGCGCCCGCGCAGCACCGGGCTGAGCAGTTGCGGGGGCGTCAGGTAACCGCCGCCGCCGCCGCCACCGGTGCCGTTGCCCGCCCCGCCGCTGCCGGTCCCGGTGCCGATCCCGCCAGCGCCGGTCCCCGGACCGACCACGTCCGACGCGCCCTGGGTCGCTTCGGTGCCCGTGTTGGGAGTCGTCGTGGTGGCCATGGGTACCGGCACCGGCAGCGAGATCTGCGGCCGCGGCGAGACGATTTCGGTGGCCGTGCTGCGGATGTTCTTGGGACTGGCCGCGCCCTCCTTGGCCTCCGGCTTCTGCTGTGCCTGCGTGCGTTGCACCACCGGCTGTTCGGGCGGCGGCGGAGGCGGCACTTCGGTCACGTCGAACACGTCGAGCGCGCCCTGTGGATCGGTCAGGTCGATCTTGCCCGACAGCTGCAGCAGCATGAAGAACAGGCCGACGTGGACGAGCGCGACCGCCATCAGCGCGCCGCCCTTGTCCTTGGTATCGAGGCTGGTCCGGTACATTGCGCGAAAGGAACGCCGCGAAAGGGTGGTTGCTCCCTCGAAATGACCGCCCGGGTCAGCTCTAGCGCTCACCCGCCGTCGGCAGGGCGCCTTGCGCCGCGCGGATCATGCCTGTCGCTTAATGTTCGGCGGTCGGCGGCGTCGCGAAGAACAGCTTGTCTTCGGCCTGGCGCAGGTCGGCCAGGAACGTGTCGCGCCACGCCGTGACGTCTTCCTTGCGCACCACGTCGTTGAGCGCCTCCCAGCGATCGCGGCGTTCGGACAGCGGCATAGTCAGCGCGCGTTCCAGCGCCTTGCTGATCTGTTCCTTGCTGTGCGGGTTGACCAGCAGCGCGCGGCCCATCGCTTCGGCCGCGCCGGCGAACTTCGACAGGATCAGAACGCCGGGATCCTCCGGGTCCTGCGCGGCGACGAATTCCTTGGCGACGAGATTCATCCCGTCGCGCAGCGGAGTCACCAGCGCCACGTCCGAGGCGCGATAGAAACCGGTCAGGCCGTCGCGCGGATAGGCCTGGTTGACGTAGCGAATGGGCACCCAGTCGACATGAGCGAAAGCGCCATTGATGCGCCCGGACAGTTCGTCGAGCTGCTTGCGAATATCCTCGTAGGTATGGACTTCGCCGCGCGACGGCGGGGCGATCTGCAGCAGGAACACCTTGCTGTGCCAGTCCGGATAATGTTCGAGGAAATAGCGATAGCCCTGGAAGCGTTCGATCAGTCCCTTGGAATAATCCAGCCGGTCGACGCCGATGACCGTCTTCTGGTTCGGCGCGCTGCGGCGGACGGTCTTGAACGCTTCTTGCGCATTGTGCGTCGTGACCATCCGGTCGAGCTGTGCGCCGTCGATCCCGATCGGATAGGCGCCCAGCTTAATCCGCCGGCCGCGATAGACGAGGATATCGCCGTCGATCTTCAGGCCCATTTCGGTGACCAGATAATGGCGGAAGCTGTCGAGCCATTCGCTCGTCTGGAAGCCGATCACGTCATATTCGAGGATCGATTCCACCAGCCGCCGATGGAACGGCAAGGCGGTCATCAACCGGTAGGGTGGCCACGGAATGTGGAGGAAGAAGCCCATCGGATTGCGCAGGCCTTTGCGCCGCAGCCGCTGGCCCAGCGGGATCAGGTGGTAGTCGTGCACCCAGATGATGTCGTCAGGCTCGATCAGCGGCGCGACTGTCGCCGCGAAGCGATCGTTCACCCGTTCGTACCCGGCGCCGAACTGCAGGTCGAATTCGGCCAGGTCGATGCGGTAGTGGAATAGCGGCCACAAGGTGCGGTTGGCGTAGCCGTTATAATATTCGTCGACGTCCTGCGGCTCCAGGTCGACGGTCGCGATGGTCACGCCGTCCGCGCTTTGCCGGTTGATCTCGCCGCTGAAAGTTTCGATCGTTTCGCCCGACCAGCCGAACCAGATGCCGCCGGTTTCGCGCAGGGCCGCCGACAAGGCGACGGCAAGGCCGCCTTGCGAAACCTCGTCGCCCCGCGCTTTGGGCGTGCTCACACGGTTGGACACTAAGATGAGACGACTCATCTGATGGCGCTCCACGGGCGCGACAAGAACACCGCGCAATTGATCAGACCTACAAGCGAATAGGTCTGCGGATAGTTGCCCCACAGCTCGCCTGTCCTAAAGTCGGTATCCTCCGACAACAGGCCCGCCGGCGTCCGCCGCTCGAGCATTTTCGCGTAGAGCATTCGCGCTTCTTCATCGCGACCGGTCAGGTGCAGCGATTCGATCAGCCAGAAGGTGCAGAAGTTGAACGCGGTCTGCGGCCGTCCGAAATCATCTTCCGAGGCATAGCGCAGCATGTGCTCGCCCTTGCGCAATTCCCGTTCTACCGCGTCGAGGGTGTTGCCGAAGCGCGGGTCGCCGGGATCGACGAACTGGAGGTCGGCCAGCTGCAGCAGGCTGGCGTCGAGTTCGTCGCCGCCGAACGTCGCGGCAAAGCGCTGGTCGCCGTCGAGGAAAGTCTGTTCGGTGATCGCTGCCCGCATCCGCGCCGCGGTCGCCGCCCAATATTCGGCGCGGTCGGGCAGGCCGATGGTCGCGGCGATCTTGGCCAGCCGGTCGCATGCCGCCCAGCACATCACCGCGCTATAGGTGTGGACCGAGCTCTTGGTGCGGAATTCCCACAGGCCGGCGTCGGGCTGGTCGAAGGCGCGCACGGCCTGTTCGCCGACGCTTTCCAGCGTGGTGAAGTCTTCGCGGGTCGCCATGCGCAAAAGCCGCCGGTCGAAGAACGCCTGCGCACTCGACAGCACGATCTGGCCGTAGGCGTCATGCTGGATCTGGGTGTAGGCGGCGTTGCCGAAGCGCACCGGGCCAAGCCCGCGATAGCCGGCAAACCCCTTGGCCTCGCTTTCCTCCAGCCGGCTTTGCCCCGACACGCTGTACAGCGGCTGGATTGTTCCCCCTTCGGCCGCGTCGATGATATTGCGCAAATAGGTGAGATAGCCCTCGAGCACGTCGAGCGCGCCCAGCCGGTTGAGCGCCTGCACCGTGTAATAAGCGTCACGGATCCAGCAGTAGCGATAGTCCCAGTTGCGCTGCGACCCGTCATGTTCGGGGATGGAGGTCGTCAGCGCGGCGACGATCGCGCCGGTTTCCTCATGCTGGCATAATTTGAGCGTTATGGCGGAGCGGATCACCACTTCCTGCCACTCCAGCGGAATGGCGAGGCCGCGCACCCAGGTCTGCCAGTGCCGCTTGGTCTGGTGGAGCATGCGCGCCATTTCTTGCTCGACGTTGCCGACGAAGGGCTCGTCGGGACCAAGGAAGAAATTGAGCGTGCGTTCGAGGCGGAAAGGTTCGCCATCGAGTAGGTTGCCGATCGGCGCGTCGGTGGTCAGCCGCATCGGTTGCGGGTGCAGCAGGAAGCGGATGTGGTTGGTGCCGCTGGTGGTCGGCGCGTCTTCCGCCCCGCCGGCACGCGACGGGTTGAGCAGGATGCGAACGCGCGGCGACCCGGCGACCGGGCGAACGATGCGCAGGAAAGCGACCGGCCGGTACATCCGCCCGCTGCGTTCCTGGCGCGGGCAGAAATCGATGACGTCGACCATGCCGCCGCGCTTGTCCGTAAGGCGCGTGGTCAGGATCGGCGTATTGCGAACATAGCTGGGTTCGGCCGACACCTGGTCGACCAGCGCGATGCGCCACTCGCCCGCGGGACGGTCGGGCGCCGGATCGCGCTTCGGCTCCAGCAGCGAGCAGAACAGGGGGTCGCCGTCGACCCGCGGCTGGCATCCCCAGACGAAGCCGGCTTCGGCGTCGACCAGTGCGCTGACCTGGCAATTGCCGATCGGCCAGAGGTCGAGGGTGTTCATCGGGCTTGCTCCAGCCAGGTACGAAGGGCGTCGACGCCGTCCAGCCGATACTGGGCGCTGGTCGCGGCGCGCGGGCCGACGATCACCGCGGATCCGCCCAGCGCGATTGCCGCATCGAACGCGTCTTCATCGGTTAGGTCGTCGCCCACCGCGACCGGACGCCCGGAGGCGAAGGGCGGTTCCGCCATGAAGCTGCGCACGATCGCGCCCTTGTCGGATCCGGGGGCGCGCAATTCGATCACCATCGACCCGTCCTGCGTGATGAAACCGTTCCGGCTGGCAAGGTCGATGGCAAAGGCGCGCGCAGCCTGCCCCATTTCGGGCGCGGTTCGAAAATGGAGGGCGGCGCCGGCCGGCTTGAGTTCCGCCACCAGCGCATTGTCCTTGGCGAACGCGATGATCGCGGCGGTTACGTCGTCCAGATTTGCCGGCGGCGTCGAGCGCACCGGAATGCCGCCCGCCAGGCAATATTCGGCCCCATGGCTGCCGGCCATCGCCACCGCATCGAGCCCGAGCCGTCCGGCAAGGTCGTCGAGCCCGCGCCCGCTGATGATCGCCAGTCGCCCGTCGAGAACGTCGTGCAGGCGCAGCAGCAGCGTGCGCAGTTTCTCGTCAACGACGATGGCGTCGGGATGGTCGGCGAAGTGGACGAGCGTCCCGTCGAGGTCGAGGAACATCGACGCGCCGTCGAGGAGCGAAGCGGGCGGCTGGCCTAGCATCGCGGCTGGATACCGGACCGGCACATCCGCGCAATGCCCAAACCGGCGACGGAACGGCGCTTTGCAGACTTCGTTATGTCCGCGAACCAATTCGTCAGACGGAGACTCCCCCAGTGCGTATCGCCCAGATTGCCCCGTTGGCCGAAGCCGTCCCTCCGAAACTGTATGGCGGGACCGAGCGCGTCATCTGGTGGCTGACCGAAGCCCTGGTGGACCTTGGCCATGACGTGACGCTGTATGCCAGCGCCGACAGCGATACGAGCGCGCGGCTTGTCCCCTGCGCCGACCAGGCGTTGCGGCTGGCGGGGATCAACGATCACCTTGCTTCGACCATCGCCATGCTTCGCCGGGTGATGGAGGACGCCGACAAGTTCGATGCGATCCACTTCCACATCGACTTCGTTCATTTTCCGATCTTCATGAACAAGCCGGACAACGTCTTCACCACCCTGCACGGGCGGCTGGACATCCCCGCCTTCTGGCCGGCCTTCGAAGCCTATCCGGAAATGAAGCTGGTCTCGATTTCCGACAACCAGCGGCTGCCGATGCCGAACGCCAGTTTCGTCAAGACGATCTACCACGGCCTGCCCGAACATCTGATCCCGTTCAACGGGCAGAGCGGCGAATATCTTGCGTTTCTCGGCCGGATCTCGCCCGAAAAGCGGCCCGACCGCGCGATCGAGATCGCCAAGCGCACCGGCACCAAGCTCAAGATGGCGGCCAAGGTCGACCATGCCGACCGCGCCTATTTCGAATCCGAGATCGAACCGTTGCTGGACGATCCGCTGATCGAGTTCATCGGCGAGATCGACGACCGCCGGAAGCCCGAGTTCCTCGGCAACGCCAAGGCGCTGCTGTTCCCGATCGACTGGCCAGAACCGTTCGGACTCGTCATGATCGAGGCCATGGCAGCAGGCACCCCCGTCGTCGCATGGCGCAATGGCTCCACCCCCGAGGTGATCGAAGATGGCCGCAACGGCTTTCTCGTCGAATCCATCGACGAGGCGGTGGCCGCGGTCGAACGGCTGGGCGACCTGCCGCGATCCGGCGTGCGGGGGGCGTTCGAGGACCGCTTCACCGCCCGGCGGATGGCGCAGGATTACGTCAACCTGTTCGAAACGGCGCGGGGACGGTCGGCGGGCCGGCGGTCGGAGCCGCTTCTGCTGGCGCATTGATTTTGAACTATCCGGGCACACCCACGGCGGCGGGGGCGGACGAAGCCGCGCCGCCGGAAACCGACTATCGGATCGACGTCACCGAATCGCTGGTCGAGCGCACGCTGCGTTCGCTCAAGCACAACGATCTGTTCGCGGTGTTCGACCAGCAGGGAAATTGCCGCGGCGGCGCCAGCGGACCCGACGGGCTGTTCTACAAGGACACGCGCTTCCTGTCGCACCTGATGCTGCGGCTGTGCGATTCAGAACCGATGCAGCTCGGCTCGGTCGTGCTCGACGACAATGGCGCGATGGTCGTCGACCTCAGCAACGCCGACCTCCATTCGCCGAGCGGAGCGATCTGGCTGCACCGCGAATCGGTCCACCTGCAGCGCTTCAAGTTCCTGTCGGGCAACGCCGCCTACGAGCGCATCCGGGTCCGTGCCTTCGACCCCGTCGGGCGGACCATGTCGCTGTCGCTGGAATTTCACTGCGACTTTGCCGATCTGTTCGAAGTGCGCGGCGCCAGCCGCATGCACCACGGCAAGCGCAGCATCGCGGTCACCTCCGATCGCGAAGTCGTCTACCGCTACGTCGGCCTCGACGACGTGGCGCGCGAGGCGGTGATGCGCTTCGACCCGCCGCCGTCGGAAATCAGCGAGCATAACGTCCGCTGGGAACTCGACCTGGACGAAACGCCCGAACAGACCGTGCTGTGGCAGGTCAGCTGCCGCATCGCCGGCGAGGAGGACGAGGACCGCGCCCCGGCAGCGGCCTATCGCGCGATGCGCCGCGGGCGGGCCGCGCTCAACACCGAACGGGTGCAGGCGAGCAGCGACAATTCGCTGTTCAACGCGATCATCAAGCGGGCCTGGTCGGACCTCGACATGCTGGTTACCCAGACCCCGCACGGCGAATATCCCTATGCCGGCGTCCCCTGGTACAGCACCATCTTCGGCCGCGACGGCATCATCACCGCGCTGCAGACGCTGTGGTGCGCCCCCTCGCTGGCGCGCGGCGTGCTCAAGACCTTGGCCGCGCTGCAGGCGACCGCGATCGACGCCAAGGCCGACGCCCAGCCGGGCAAGATCCTGCACGAAACCCGCGGCGGCGAAATGGCGGCGCTCGGGGAAGTGCCGTTCGGCCGCTATTACGGCTCGGTCGATTCCACCCCGCTCTTCGTCCTCCTTGCCGGGCGCTATTTCGAGCGCACCGGCGACATCGAGACCATCCGGCAGATCTGGCCCAACATCGTCGCGGCGATCGGCTGGATGGACGACTATGGCGACGAGGACGGCGACGGCTTCATCGAATATTCGCGGATGACCGAACAGGGCCTGTCCAACCAGGGCTGGAAGGACAGTTTCGACAGCATCTTCCACGCCGACGGCCGCCTGGCCGAAGGACCGATCGCGCTGTGCGAAGTGCAGGCCTACGCCTTCGCCGCAAGGAAGGAAGCCGCCCCGCTCGCCGCATTGCTCGGCGAGACGGCGATGGCGCAGAAGCTGGCCGACGATGCCGAGGCGTTGCGGCAGGCGTTCGAAGACAAGTTCTGGCTGGAGGATCTTGGCACCTACGCCCTGGCGCTCGACGGCAAGAAGCAGCCGTGCCGGGTGCTCTCGTCCAACGCCGGTCATTGCCTGTTCGCCGGCATCGCCGCGCCCGACCGCGCGCGGCGCGTCGCCGATCACCTGCTTGGCCAGCGGCTATTCTCGGGCTGGGGCGTGCGTACGATCGCCAGCGGCGAGGCGCGCTACAATCCGATGTCCTATCACAACGGGTCGATCTGGCCGCACGACAACGGGCTGATCGCGCTCGGCCTTGCCCGCTATGGCTGCAAGCAGGAGATCGCCGCCATCTTCGGCGGCATCTTCGACAGCGCCACCTACAACGAGCTGCGGCGCTTGCCCGAACTGTTCTGCGGCTTTGCCCGGCGCAAGCGCAGCGGCCCGACCAGCTACCCCGTCGCCTGTTCCCCGCAGGCGTGGGCGGCGGCAACCATCTTCGCGCTCATATCGGCGTCGATCGGGTGCGAATTCGACCTCGAGGCGCGCGAATTGCGGCTGATCGACCCGGTCCTTCCGGGCTTCCTCGACGAATTGACCCTGCGCAACATCGTCATCGGCAATTCGTCGGTCGACATCCGCCTGACCCGGGCCGGCGACGACGTCACCACTACCTCCCTCCGCCGCAGCGGCGCCAGCCGTCTGACAATCAGCAAGTGAGCGAGGTGCCGGCCGTCGGGCCGGTGGCGGAGAGGGTGGGATTCGAACCCACGGTACGGTTGCCCGCACGCCGCATTTCGAGTGCGGTGCTTTCGACCACTCAGCCACCTCTCCGCAAGGCACGTCAGGGCTTGTGCCGTAAAGTCCGGCGACGGTCGCGGCGGGGCCTGTAGCAACCGCCCTTGCCCTTGCCTAGTCCGCCGCGCGGCCTAGATTGCACCCATGTCGTCTGCAGATCGTTCGTCCATCATGAGCGCATCCCCCATCCCCGCCATGCCGCAAGCGCGCTTCGCCATCGGCGAAGTGGTGCGTCATCGGCTGCTCGATTTTCGCGGGGTGATCTTCGACGTCGATCCGCAATTCGCCAACAGCGACGAATGGTATGACGCGATTCCCGAGCCGATGCGCCCGTCGAAGGACCAGCCCTTCTATCACCTGCTCGCCGAAAACGCCGAAGCCAGCTACGTTGCCTATGTCAGCCAGCAGAATCTGGTTCATGACGAAAGCGACGAGCCGATCGACCATCCGGCCATTCCCAGCATGTTCGACAGCTTCGATGGCGAGCGGTACAAGCTGCGCCCCGAACACCGGCACTAGGTTGACAGCATAGGGCCGCTGCCATAGGCGGCACGCTTTCGCGCGAAGGCCTCGGCCTGCCGCGCGCCACACGCATTAGAAGAGAAGCCAATGTTCGCAGTCGTGCGCACGGGCGGCAAGCAATACCGCGTCGCCCCCGGAGACAAGATCGTCGTCGAGAAGATGGACGGAGACGCCGGTGACACCGTCACTCTTGGCGACATCCTCCTCGCCGGCGACGGGTCGGACCTGAAGAAGACCGACGGCCTCAAGGTGTTGGCCGAGATCATCGCCCAGGCGAAGGGCGAGAAGGTCACCGTGTTCAAGAAGCGCCGCCGCCACAATTACCGGCGCAAGCAGGGCCACCGCCAGCAGCACACGATCCTGCGCATCACGCAGATCGGCGACCAGAAGGCGCCGAAGCAGGACAATGCCAAGGCCGCGACGAAGTCGGAGCAGGCCCCGGCGAAGGCCAAGGCCGCCGACACCGCCGCGACCAGCGAAAAGGTCGAGACCAAGGCGCCGCCGAAGGCCGAAGCCAAGACCGAGACTAAGGCCGAAAAGCCCGCCGCCAAGACGGAAAAGAAGGCTGCGCCGGCCAAGGCAAAGTCCGAATCGACAAAAAATGCTGCACCTGCTAAGGACGCGGCCAAGAAGACAACCAAGCCGAAGAAGTAAGCGAAATGGCACATAAGAAAGCAGGCGGCTCGTCCCGCAACGGCCGCGACAGCGAAGCCAAGCGCCTCGGCGTGAAGAAGTTCGGCGGAGAATCCGTTCTCGCCGGCAACATCATCGTGCGCCAACGCGGCACGAAATGGCACCCGGGCGACAACGTCGGCCTGGGCAAGGATCATACCCTGTTTGCGCTGATTAATGGCTCCGTCGCGTTTCGCGACGGCAAGCTCGGCCGCAAGTATGTCCATGTCATGCCGGCAGCCGAAGCGACAAAATAGGAACGGTCATAAAGGGTCCGTTCCCATCAGGGGGCGGCCCGGACGAGATCCGAAACGATCGAGACCACAAGGGAGAAGAGGGCAGCCCCCTCCTCTCCCTTCTTTTTTGCGAAGAAGGATCATCTTCTCCCGAAACTGTCACGCACCGCCGCTAGCGGGCGTGGGCGAGGAGACGGGGCATGTTCGCAAGGACGCCAAGATTGCTGTTGAGGCCGGGATTTCCCGAAGACGCTGCCGCGCTGGCCGCGGCGATTGCCGACGAACGCATCGTCCGCAATCTGGCGACCGCGCCGTGGCCTTATGCCCGCCGCGATGCGGAAGCGTTCCTGGCGGCGCCGCGCGATCCCATCCTGCCCTCCTTCCTGATCATCGAGCGCACCGGCGGCGCGCCGCGGCTCGTGGGATCCTGCGGGCTTGGCCGGCGGCCGTCGGGCGCGGTCGAGCTTGGCTACTGGATTGCCCGCGCGCACTGGGGCCGGGGCTTTGCCACCGAAGCGGCGACCGCGGTGATCGACGTCGCCCGGGCGCTTGGCCTGACGTCGCTCGAAGCTTCGCACTTCCTCGACAATCCGGCGTCGGGCCGGGTGCTCGAGAAGCTGGGGTTCATGCCGACCGGGATCGTCGCTCCCCGGGCCAGTTGCGCCCGCGCCGAAGACACTCCGGCGCGATTCCTCAGCCTGCAGCTGGAAGGCTGCGCGGACCTGCCGGGTCCGGAAGGGGAAGTGCTGGCCGCCTAGGCGGCGTTGCGGACGCGCTTGGCGGGGGCTGGGGCCGAGCGGGCCTCGGCGCTCGCTTCGTAGGCGCGCAGCAGGTCGCGGTCGTCCTCGTTCCACGGGTGGAAGCCGGGCAGGAAGAATTTGAACCAGGCGCCCGCGATCTTGCGGAACATGCCCGGCGCGATCCACAGATACCATAGCAGCGACGCCCAGGCGCGCAGGCCGGTGACGCCGTCCTGCCGCATCAGCTCGAGCGCTCCGGCGGTGCGGTCGACGACGAAGTTGCGGGTGATGAACAGCATCACCTTGGCCTTCACCGTCCAGCGCTTGCGCCGGGTCCAGTCGCGCGTCGCGTGCAGCCAGGTGTCATAGGCGACGCCCTTGTGCTCGATCTCCTCGGCCGCGTGCCAGCGCCACAGTGCCGCGGCATCGGGATCGGCGCCGGCCAGGTGCTTCGGCTGCTTGAGCAGCTGGTGCGCGAGGATGGCGGTGAAATGCTCCAGCGCCATCGTCGCCGCCAAGCTGACGATCTTGGGCCGGCTGGTGGTCACCGCGAGCCGCTTGGCGACCTGCGCATCGAGCAGCGTGAGGTCGTAGCCGGCGTCGGTCGCGCGCCGGTTGAACGCATCATGCTCGCGGCTGTGAATGGCTTCCTGCGTGGTGAAGCCCTTGATGTCGGCGGCCAATTGCGGCGGCGCGCCGTCGCGGAATGCGCGGACGCTGTCGACGAAGAAGGCCTCGCCGACCGGAAAGGTCGAGGACAAGGCATTGTAGATCGCCGTGGCTTCGACGCTGCCGCCGTGCCACAGGCGCTGCGGCAGGGCATCGCGCTCGAACTTGCGGTCGCGCGGCGTGATCGTCAGGTCTGCCGGGGTCGGAAGGGTCGTGGTTGCCATGCCCGATAGCTATAGTAACTTACAAAGATGTCAATAAGAGCCCGCCGACTGCCGCCCGAACAAAGCCGTTCCGCCGCGCTGGACGCCGCGCGGGCGATCCTGCTCGAACAGGGGCCGCAGGCGGTTACCTTGAAGGCGGTCGCCGCGCGCGTCGGCCGCACCCATGCCAACCTAATCCACCACTTCGGATCGGCGGCGGAGCTTCAGTCGGCGCTGGCCGGCCATATCGCCGACCGCGTCACCAGCAGCATCGGCGACGCCGTGCAGCGGGCGCGCAGCGGCGCCACCGACGCGCGCGAAGTGGTCGACCGCACGTTCGATGCCTTCGGCCGCGAAGGCGCCGGCGCGCTGGCGGCATGGATGATTGTGTCGGGCGACCGCGATGCGCTGGACCCGATCCTGCAATCGCTCCGCGGCCTCGTCGCCGAGCTCAGCGTCGGCCGGGACGAACATCATGTCGCGGAAACCACGCTGTGGCTGGTGCTGGCCGCGCTGGGCGATTCGCTGCTCGGCGAATCGATCGCCGCCGCGCTCCAGCTGCCCGCCGATACCGCCCGGGCAATGGCGGCCGAGCGCATCGCCGCGGCCCTCTCGGAAGGCTGACGAGCGCGCGGTTCCGCCGCTGGTAAATTCGGCTATAACCCTGCCGCGCAGCCACGCTGCGCTGGGGGGCGTCCGGACGAACCGTGTTCAAGGATATTCTCACTGATCGTTCCGGCCGGGTGATTGCGCTGGCGCGCGCCGTGCTCGCCGCCGTCTTCCTGTTCGCGATCTGGATCGACCCCAACCAGCCGGTACAGGCGGCCGACCTGACCTATGCGACCCTTGGCGCCTATGTCGGCGCCGCCGTCCTTGTCGCCGTCCTGACGTGGAACCACTGGTGGCTGGACGCCCGGCTGGCCGGACCGGCGCATGTCGTCGACATCGGCATGTTCGGTCTGCTGGTCTATGCGACCGACGGTTACACCAGTCCGTTCTTCGTCTTCTTCGTCTTCCTCGTCCTGTCGGCCGCGATCCGCTGGGGCTGGCGCCAGACCGCGCTGACGGCGCTGGCGGTAATGGTGCTGTACTTCGTCATCGGCCTGACGACGGCCAACGTTACCGATCCCGAATTCGACCTGCAGCGGTTCATCATCCGCAGCGGCAACCTGCTCATCCTGTCGCTGCTGCTGATCTGGTTCGGGGTCACCCACGGCTTTTCGGGACGGGCCGCGACCGACAACGTGCTGCGCGATCCGTCCGGCGGCGACGTGCTCGAAAGCGGCGTTGCGCAGGCGGCCGCGGCGACCGGCGCGTCGCTGGCGCTGCTGGTATGGCGCAAGGCCTCCTCCGGCGCCATCCAGCTGGTCACGCTCAGGCGCGGCATGCTCGACCAGGCGACCGTGCAATCGCCGATACGCCCCTTCGCCGAAACGCCGTTCCTGTTCGAAGTGAAGCGCGACCGCGCCTTGTGCCGCACCGCGCACCAGCGGCTATGTTTCGCCAGCGCCAGGGACCTTGCCGACATCGGCCTGCTGGCGGATGCCGGTATTGACGAGGGTCTTGCCCTGCCGGTGCGCACCGACGCCGGCCGCGGCATGCTGTACCTTGGCAATATCCGCAGCCTGTGCACCGATCACCTCGACCTTGGCCACAGCCTTGGCGCGGCGCTGGCGCGCCACATTCAACGCAACGCCCTGCTCACCGCAGTCGAAGAAGGTGCCGTCGCCCGTGCGCGCCTGTCGCTGGCCCGCGACCTGCACGACAGCATCGTCCAGTTCCTTGCCGGTGCGACCTTCCGTGTCGAGGCGATCAGCCGCTCGGTGCGCGCGGGCGAGAAGCCGCAGGCCGAGCTCGAGGATCTCAAGCTGTTGTTGCTTCAGGAACAGCAGGAACTGCGTTCCGCGGTCGGCGCCCTGCGCAGCGAACGAATCGCCCTGCCGCGGCTTGCGGCGGACCTGCGGGCGCTGTGCGACCGGCTCGCGCGGCAATGGGACATTCGCTGCAGCTTTTTCGCCCAGGTCGGCGAAGCCAGCGCGCCGATGCGGCTGCATCTCGACACGCATCAACTGGTCCGCGAAGCCGTCGCCAATGCGGTCCGCCACGCCAGTGCCAAGACCGTGATCGTGCAGCTGACCGACGACGATGAAGACTTGCGGCTCGACATCGGCAATGACGGTGGCGGCAACCAGCGGCTGGTCGACGGCAAGCCCTGGTCGCTCCGCGAACGGGTCGAGGAAGCGAACGGGACGTTGATGCTGTCGACACAGGCGAAAGGGACGAACATTTCGATCACCCTTCCGCTCAGAGAGGACAATCGCGCATGACACGAGTATTGCTTGCCGACGATCATCCGATCATCCAGGCTGCGGTCGAAGCGATGCTTCGCGGCAGCGATTACGAGCTCATCTCAAAGGCGAGCAGCGGTGCCGAAGCGATCGAAGCGCTGGCCCGGCACGATCCGGAAATGCTTATCCTTGACGTCAGCATGCCCGAAGGCAGCGGGCTCGACGTCCTGCGCAAGATGCGCACCGGCGGTGACGACCGGCCAGTGGTTATCCTCACCGCCTCGATGGACCAGGCGGGGTTTGCGGAAGCGCTTGCGCTGAAGGTCGACGGCGTGTTGCTGAAAACCTCCGATCCGGCATTGCTGCTCGATTGCCTGGACAGCGTTCGCAATGGCGAAGAATGGATCGACCCCCAGCTGCAGGCCGAGGCCGAAGTGTCGCCGGAACCGGCCGAGCGATCGCTGCTGTCGCCGCGAGAGCGCGAACTGGTGTCGCTCGTCCGCCAGAGCATGCGTAACCGCGATATCGCCGAACGGCTCGGCATCACCGAGGGCACGGTAAAGGTCTATCTGCACAGCATTTTCGAGAAAACCGGCGTGGTTAACCGGACCGAGCTGGCCATTCGCGCCGCTGAATGGATTGGCTGACTGCGGACCTTTCCGCGCAGATTTCCGACAATTCCCGACCTTACCGTCCGATAACTATTCCCGTTAATGCCCGGCCGGTAAACGCTCGATTACCGCCAGTGACCGAGTCGCGGCTGTGGGGCAGAGCGGTACTCAACCGGGAAATGAGGAAACAGGAAATGACGACCATCAAGATGCTGGCCAGTGCGGCCTTGCTGTCTACGTCCATGCTCGTGCCGGCGGCACCTGCGCTGGCGATCACGCCGGCCGTGGACGCGAACGCGCCGACTGCTGATCAGATGCAGGCCATTTGCGACGCCAATTATGTCGCCCCGCAGGAAGATCCGACGGTCTGGCGGGCCAGCGTGATCAACGCTGCCTCGGAAGCCACCACGCCGACCGCGGTCGCAGGCACCGAGCGCAACATCAACTATCGCCCCGACGTCAACGGCACCTTCACTTATGCCGGCTTCGTCAAGACCATCGATCCGCTGTCGCGGACCGGCGGCAGCCCCAACATGTGGGGCCAGATGGTGTTCAGCCAGAAGGTCTTGGACAACACGCTGTACGACGTCGAAATGCGCTTCCAGCACAACGTGACCTACACCTGGACCTGTCAGGTCGAGGAGAATGTCGCGAGCATTGTCCATCATCCGGGCAATAACGGCCAGTGCGGCAACACCAACGGCAACAACAACGGCGGCAACCTGCAAACCGGTGGCAATGGCCAGGGCAACAATGGCTGCGGCAACGGCAATGGCGGCCCGACCAGCACGTCGACGACCGAAGGCGACGGAACCGGCGGCAGCGGCAATAGCGGCAACAACAACGGCGAGAACCTGCAGACCGGCGGCAACGGCGAAGGCAATAACGGTTGCGGCAACGGCAACGGCGGGCCGACCGGCGCCAACGAAAATTGCGGCGGTGGCGGCAATCCGGGTTGGGACGAAACCGTCTGGACCTGGACTCACCGGGCCGATTACGGCGAGTCGCAGCTCAACACCGATATCGACGACGGCTACGACGTGACCGCCACGGCGCTGCAGCAGCTGGGCCATGTCTTGGGTGTCGATTACATCGTTCCCGGCACCTACACGCCGGACGGCTACCGCCTCCTGTCCTGCATCTCGCCGGGCAAGAAGGGTGGATCGTGGACGGCCAAGGCCTGGTACACGGGCGGCCAGTGCAGCACGACGACGTTCAACGCGGCTCCGACCATGTACCCGAGCCACGTGTTCGCCGAACCGCCGACCAACTCGCTTCCGGCTCAATAAGTTCGCCGGCGGCCCAGAACCGCATGTGAACTCCCTGCCCGGCTTCGGCCGGGCAGGGCAGCACATCGGGCGGGGCGGGCCGCATCCTGATTGCGGCTCTTTCTGGGGGGGCTTTGCACCATGACCTGCGGGATTTCCCGTCACCGATCGCGTGCGCGCCTGTTGCTTGCGATCCTGCTCGCCGGATCGGCGGGCCCACTTGGCGCCAGCACTGGCGCCGCTACCGCTGAAAGCGCCGACGGGCAGGCCGTGCCGGACGAAACCATTCCCGAAATCATCGTCTACGGCGAACGGCTGTTCCCCGACGTCCAGCCCGAACGCAGCCTCGATGAGGAAGCGATCGAAAGCTACGGCGTCGGCACGATCGACGAGCTCATCGCCAATTTGCAGGCCGAAGTCGGCAACGACGAGGACGCACCGCTGCTGATCGTCAACGGCGAGCGGCTGAACGACCTCAGCGAGATCGGCGAATTCCCGGTCGAAGTGCTGCGCAACGTCCAGGTGCTGCCGCGCGGATCGGCGGTCCGGCTGGGCGGCAAGTCCGGCCAGCGCGTCGTCAGCCTGGCGCTCAAGAAACAGGTTCGCACCGTCACGGTTTCGGGGTCGCAGAAGCTGGCCACCGACGGAAACTGGAACGCCACCGAGGGCGAAACCATCTTCACCCACATCCGCGGCAACACCCGCGCCAATATCGGCATCCGCGGGCGCGACGAAGACCGGTTGCTGGAAAGCGACCGCGGAATCGTCCAGCCCGACCCGTTCCTGCCCTATGCGGCCGGCGGCAATGTCGTCGGCTATCCCTTCATCGGCGGCGAGATCGACCCGGCGCTGAGCGCCATTGCCGGCCAGATCGTGACCGTCACGCCGGTTCCGGCGGGCGCTTCGCCCACGCTTGCGGGCTTTGCCGCCAACGCCAACGTTCCCGCGGTCACCGGCCTTGGCCGGTTCCGCACGCTGCGCCCAGACAGCGCGAATTACGAGTTCAACGGGACCGCCAACACGCGGCTCGCGCCCTGGCTCACCGCCAATGCCGCGGTGCGGGTCGGCCGGACCACCACGGACGGCATCCGGGGCCTCGCGTCCGGGCTGTTCGTGCTGCCGTTCGACAATCCCGCCTCGCCCTTCTCGCGCGATGTCGGGCTGCTTTATTACGGCGATCCCCTGCATTATCGCGGCCGGCGCAGCGGCGGGGATTTCAACCTGACGTTCAACGGCACCTTCGGCAGGTGGATCGGCAATCTCAACGCCCGCCACAGCTATTCGCGCGACCTGTCGACCAACGACGTGCTGGTCCAGTCGGGGGCCATTCCGATCGCTGATGGCACCAATCCCTTCGCCGGTGCCCCAGCCCTAGCACTGACGTCCAGCCAGGCGTCCAGCCGGCTGCGCAACAGCGCGGCGCAGGCATCCTTCACCGGTCCGCTGGCGACGCTTCCTGCCGGCACCGTCACGGCAACCATCGAAGGCCGGCTTGCGTCCTATCGCCTGCGCGCGAAGAGCTCGTTCCTGCCGGGCGGTTCGGCGGCGACGTTCAACCGCAACGAACAGTCGGTTCGCGGCGCGCTGGACATTCCGCTGACCAGCAGCGGCGGTTTCCTCAAGCAGGCCGGCAACACCAGCGCGACCGTCGAAATTGGGCGTACCCACTTCTCCGACGTCGGCTCGCTTGATCGCTACGCGCTTGGCCTGACGTGGGAGCCCGTCGCCGCGCTTCGCCTGCGCGCATCGATCGAACAGGCCAACGGCCCGCCGTCCGCCCAGATCCTGGCCAACCCGGTCATTATCACGCCGGAAAGCCGGGTGTTCGACCCGCTGACCGGCGAAACGGTGGACGTCACCCAGATCACCGGCGGCAATCCCGACCTGTTCGCCGAAAAGGTGCGGATCAAGCGGCTTGGCGCGCTGCTGCGCGCGGTGCCCAGGCTCAACCTGCAGTTCAACGCGGAATATACCGACACCGACCGCCGCAACTTCGTGTCCGCATTGCCGGAAGCGAGCGCGGCGGTGATGCTCGCCTTTCCGGACCGCTTCATCCGCGACGCCAACGGCGTCCTAACCGCGATCGACCTGCGGCCGGTCAATTTCGATTCGGAACGGGAAAAGCGCTTTCGCTGGGGCTTCAATCTCAACACCAAGCTGACCAACCCGCCACCGCCGAAGAATGCGGAGGCGCGCAAGGCGCCGACCCTGTTGCAGGTCAGCGCCAATCATACTGTCATCCTGTCCGACGAGATCCGCATTCGGCCCGGCATCGACCCCGTCGACCTGCTTGGCGGTGGGGCGATCGGGATCGCTGGCGGGCGTGTCCGGCACCAGATCGACGGCACTGCTGCAGTAACGGCGGGTGGCCTCGGCGCACGCGTCGGCTTGCTCTACCGCGGGGCCAGCAGCCTCGACACGCGCATCGGCGGGGTGTCCGACAGCATCCGCTTTTCGCCGCTGACGATCGTCAACCTGCGCGTCTATGCGGACGCGCGGCGGTTCCTGAAGGCGCAGAAATGGGCGCGCGGGCTGCGGCTGTCGGTCGACGTCGTCAACCTCTTCAACGACCGCCAGCGGGTGCGCGATTCCCAAGGCGGCGTGCCGTTGCAATATCAGCCCGGCTATCGCGATCCGCTCGGCCGGACGATCGAATTCGAAATCCGGAAAGTGTTCTGACGGCGGGGTGCAGTCCGTCGTTGAGTAAAGTTGCGTTGGAGGTCACAAGTGCGGGCACGGACAGCGGCTTGCCGAGTCGCCGGTTCGCTCCAGTTTCCACGCCTGGTCCCGGCCAACGCGTGGACTCCCTCGCCGGTGTCCCGGCACCGGCGAGGGTAGTCCTTCGGACAGTGGCGCTCTGCCCGCCGCGCGCGTAGAGCGCCCCCATGCACTTTCTCGACCAGGCGAAGATCTTCATCCGTTCCGGCGCCGGCGGCCCCGGCGCGGTCAGCTTTCGCCGCGAAAAGTACATCGAATTCGGCGGTCCCGACGGCGGCGACGGGGGCAAGGGCGGCGATGTCGTGTTCGAAGCCGTGCCCGGCCTCAACACGCTGATCGACTTTCGCTACACCCAGCATTTCCGCGCTCCGCGCGGCAAGGGCGGCGCGGGCCAGAACCGCACCGGCGCCAAGGGCAAGGACCTGATCGTCAAGGTGCCGATCGGAACCCAAGTCCTGGCCGACGACGAGGACCGGTCGCTGATCGCCGACCTGACCCGCGAAGGACAGCAGGTCGCGCTGCTCAAGGGCGGCATGGGCGGCCGCGGCAACGCCAGTTACAAAAGCTCGACCAACCGCGCCCCGCGCCAGCATCAGACCGGCGAGGCGGGCGAGGAAATGTGGGTCTGGCTGCGGCTGAAGCTGCTGGCCGACGTCGGCCTGCTCGGCCTGCCCAACGCGGGCAAGTCGACGTTCCTCAACGCCGTCACCAACGCCAGCGCCAAAGTCGGCGCCTATCCCTTCACCACCCTTCGCCCGCAGCTTGGCGTAGTCCGCCACAAGGGCCGCGAGTTCGTCCTGGCCGATATCCCCGGATTGATCGAAGGCGCTGCGGAAGGCGCTGGGGTCGGTGACCGTTTCCTCGGCCATGTCGAGCGGACGCGGGTTCTGCTGCACCTGGTCGACGCCGAGGCGGAAGACCCGGCGGCGGCATGGAAAACCGTGCGCGACGAGATGGACCGCTATGGCGCGGGCCTGACCGACAAGCAGGAAATCGTCGCGCTCAGCCGGTGCGACCTGGTCGATGCGGAGCAGCTTGCCGACGCGCGCGCGGCGCTGGCCGAGGCCGGGGCACGGACGCCCCTGATCCTGTCGTCGGCAACGGGCGACGGGCTGGACTCGG
The DNA here is from genome assembly GCF_014352855.1 of Sphingomonas sabuli. GTDB lineage: Bacteria > Pseudomonadota > Alphaproteobacteria > Sphingomonadales > Sphingomonadaceae > Sphingomicrobium > Sphingomicrobium sabuli. Next base: position 1,630,628 of record NZ_CP060697.1, read on the forward strand.
TCCTCGACGCCCTGATCGAACGGCTTGGGTCCGAAGCGGAAGCCAAGGCGCTTGAGGACGGCCCCTCCGGCGACTGGTCGCCGCTGTGATCCTAGCGGTTACCGGCGGGACCGGCTTCGTCGGCGCGCGCTTCCTCGACATCGCCTCGAGAGCCGGGATCGCGGTCAAGGCGCTGACCCGCCGCCCGCAGCCGCGGCGCGACGGCGTGCAATGGATCGAAGGGTCACTGTCCGACGCCGACGCGTTGCGCAATCTGGTCACTGGCTGCAGCGCGGCGGTGCATATCGCCGGCGTACTCAAGGCCCGCGATGCCGCCGGTTTCGAACAGGGCAATGTGGAGGGCACGCTGGCGATGCTCGCCGCCGCCACTGCCGCCGGCATCACCCGCTTCGTCCACGTCTCCTCGCTGGCCGCGCGCGAGCCGGAGCTGTCGCGCTACGGCGGGTCGAAGGCGCGGGCGGAGACGCTGGTCGAACGGTCCGGCATCGACTGGGTGATCGTCCGTCCCCCCGCGGTCTATGGGCCCGGCGACCGCGAAACACTCGAGCTGTTCAAGATGGCGCGGATGCGGCTGATGCTGCTGCCGCCGGGCGGGCGCGTGTCCCTAGTCCATGTCGACGACCTGTGCCGGCTGCTGCTTGCGCTGGCGAAGGCCGACCGGCCCAGCGGCGTCGTGCTTGAGCCTGACGACGGCCGTCCCGATGGCTGGACTCACAAGGACGTAGCGGAAGCGATCGGGCGCGCCGTCGGGCGCAACAATGTGGCGTTGTCGCTGCCGGCGTCCATGCTCCGGCTCGGCGCCGTGGTCGACCAGCTCGTCCGTCGCGAACGGGCCAAGCTGTCGACCGACCGCGCCGCTTATTTCAGCCACAGCGACTGGGTGGTCAGCAGCGGCCGCAAGCCCGCCCCGGACCTGTGGTCGCCGCGCATCGACACAGAGCAGGGCCTGGCCGACACCGCGCGCTGGTATAAGGCCAACGGCTGGCTGTAAGGACTCACGGGCGCCGCATTCGCGCCCCATTGCGTTGCGAAAGGCGGCGCTGCCGAATAGGGGCTTTGCCATGACCGACCGCGACGAGACCTACGCCAAGATCCGCGACCTGATCGCGCCGTTCAACAAGAAGGGCGCCGAGATCGGCGAGGCCACCCGGTTCCAGCAGGACCTGGAGTGGGACAGCCTGACCGCGATGGATTTCGTCGCCTCGGTGGAAGACGAATTCGACATCCTCATCAGCATGAACAAGGCCGCCGAGATCGAAACCGTCGGCCAGATGGTGGACGCCGTCGGCGAGCTTCGGACCAGCGCGTGAGCGACCTGTTCGACAAGTTCGAACCGCTTATCCAGGAGCGCGAGCGGCTGCTGTCGGGCGGCGTCACCGACCCGTTCAACCTGGTCATGGAGCGGGTCGAAAGCCCGACCGTCGCCATCTGCAACGGCAAGCGGACGATCCTGCTCGGCACCTACAATTACATGGGCATGACGTTCGATCCCGACGTCGTCGCGGCAGGCAAACAGGCGCTTGACGAATTCGGCAGCGGAACCACCGGCAGCCGAGTGCTCAACGGCACCTACCAGGGCCACAAGGAATGCGAAGCGGCCCTGCGCGACTTTTACGCGATGGACCATGCGATGGTCTTTTCGACCGGTTACCAGGCAAACCTCGGGATCATTTCCACGCTCGCCGGCAAGGGCGACTACATCATCCTCGACATCGACAGCCACGCGTCCATCTATGACGGCTGCGCGCTGGGCAACGCCGAGGTCGTGCCGTTCCGCCACAATGACGTCGAGGCGCTGGAAAAGCGGCTCAAGCGGGTGCCCGAGGGCGCCGGCAAGCTGGTCGTCCTCGAAGGCGTCTATTCGATGCTGGGCGACGTCGCGCCGCTCAAGGAAATGGTCGCCGTGTCGAAGGCCAACGGCGCGATGGTGCTGGTCGACGAGGCCCATTCGATGGGCTTCATCGGCGAACACGGCCGCGGCGTGGCCGAAGCGCAGGGCGTGATCGACGACGTCGACTTCATCGTCGGCACCTTTTCCAAGTCGGTCGGGACAGTCGGCGGTTTCTGCGTATCCAACCATCCGAAGTTCGAAATTCTGCGGCTGGTCTGCCGCCCCTATGTCTTCACCGCCTCGTTGCCGCCGTCGGTGGTGGCGACCGCAGCGACGTCAATCCGCAAGCTGATGCATGGCGACGCCAAGCGCGCGCATTTGTGGGAGAACAGCAAACGGCTCCACGCGGGTTTGAAACAACTCGGCTTCGAGCTTGGGACAGACACGCCGCAATCGGCCATCATCGCCGTCATCATGCCGCACCTCGCGACCGGCGCGGCGATGTGGGAGGCACTGCTGAAGGAAGGTTTGTACGTCAATCTGGCGCGCCCGCCGGCGACCCCGGCCGGCAAGACGTTGCTGCGCTGTTCGCTGTGCGCCGAACATAGCGACGAGCAAGTCGGTGAAATCCTTGGCATGTTTGCCGCCGCGGGCAAGGCGACCGGCTGCATTTGAGCCGGACTTCCGCCATCGCCAAGACAGGTCTAGACTGACGGCATGACGCCCGGCGGAGACGATATCCGCTTCGACTGGAGACGCGGCGGAGCTGCCGCGGCTGGAGCGCTGATCGCGGTCCTGCTGCTGCTTTCCCTCGTTTACCTGGTCGCAAGCTCCAACCAGCAGCGCGACAGCGCCCTGAATCAGGAGCGGCGCGCCTATGACGTGACCCTTCTGACCCGGTCGATCGACGCCAGCCTGTCGCGCGCCGAAGCCGGCCTTGGCCAGTTCGCGGTCGACGAGGACGTGAAGGGCAGCGGCAACGTCTATTACAGCTATTGGCGGCTGGCCGGCCGGCAGATGGCGGAATTGCGCGGCTTCGTCCGCCGCGATCCCGAGCAGGTCCAGCGGGTCGAGGAATTGCAGGCGCTCTACGCCACGTTGGGCGAAAAATTCGACGAGGCGGCGCGGGTCATCACCAGCAAGCAGGGCGACTATGGCCTGGGCTATTTCTATTCGGCCACGCGCGACCCCGCGGAACGCGCCATCCATGCCAAGCTGCGCGAGATCGCCGAAGCGGAGCGGGACACGCTGCGCGAGCGTATCGAGCAGACCCAGGTCTTCTCCGCCCGCGCCGACAAGCTGACCGACTACCTCAGCTGGCTCGGCATCCTCGTCGGCATCGGCGCCATCTTCCTTGGCTTCGTCGCGGTCGTTGCGGTGCGCCAATTCTCCTTCGCCCGGCGGCTGGCGGAGAACGAAACGGAGCGCGCCGAGGGGCTGGAAGCCGCGGTGCGCGAGCGGACCCAGGAATTGTGGGACGCAAACCAGGCGCTGAAGGCCGAGGCGGCCGAGCGCGAGGCGGCCGAGGCCCAGCTTCGCCAGGTCCAGAAGATGGAGGCGGTCGGCCAGCTGACCGGCGGCATCGCGCACGACTTCAACAACATGCTCGCCGTCGTCGTCGGCGGTGTCGATCTTGCCCGCCGGCGGCTGAACGGCCCGCGCCGCGAGGTCATGGCCCATCTCGACAATGCGATGGAAGGTGCGACCCGCGCCGCCGCGCTGACCCGCCGGCTGCTGTCCTTTGCCCGGTCCGAACCTTTGCTCCCCGACCGGGTCGAGCCGTCCCAGTTGCTGGCGGGCATGACCGACCTGCTCGACCGCACGCTCGGCGAGCGGATCCGGATCACGGTCGACGCGCCCCAGGACAGCTGGCCGGTCTACGTCGACCCGCATCAGCTGGAAAACGCCATCGTCAATCTGGCCGTCAATGCCCGCGACGCGATGGACGGCGTCGGCCGGCTGACGATCAGCGCCGCCAACGTCCGGCTGGCCGCCAACGAGGTGGGCGACATCCGGCCCGGCGAATATGTCCGCGTGTCGGTGACCGACACCGGCAGCGGGATGGCGCCGGACGTGATCGAGCGGGCCTTCGAGCCGTTTTTCACGACCAAGCCGGTGGGCAAGGGCACCGGCCTCGGGCTCAGCCAGATTTTCGGTTTCGCCCACCAGTCCGGCGGCGAAGTCGGCATCGAAAGCGAGGTCGGGAAGGGCACGACCGTGTCGATCTACTTGCCGCGCAGCAACGTCGAGGCACCAGTGCAGCTGCGGCCCGCGACGCAGCGCATGGGCGAGGAAGAGCGCGTGGCCGGCGCGCGCATCCTCGTCGTCGAAGATGATCCGCGGGTGCGCGTCGCAACCGTCGAGGCGTTGCAGGACCTGGATTACGACCCGGTCGCCTGCGACAGCGGCGAGGAAGCGATCCGCATCTTCGACGGCCGGACGTTCGACCTCGTCATCAGCGACGTCATCATGCCGGAAATGACCGGCCCGGAACTGATCAAGATCCTCAAGCAGAAGCGGCAGGATTTCGCCGTCCTGTTCGTCACCGGCTATGTTGGGGAAAGCGAGAGCGACGGGCTGGTCGGCCACGAATTGCTGCGCAAGCCGTTCACCGTCGGCGCGCTGGCGTCCGCGGTCGCGACCGCGCTGCAGCCTAGCGAACCGCCCCGGTCTTCAGGAGCCGTGGCAACAAGGTGATCCCGGCAAGCAGCGGCCAACGCCGCTGCCACGGCTTCAGTTCGATCGCGGTGCCGGCGTGGCGGTTGATCTTCCACACGATGTAATCGGCGCCGCCGGCAAAGGTCGCCGTGGCCTTGGCCAGCCGGGCGACCGACAGCAGCTTGCCCTTGCGCTGCATGCGCTTCCACCAGCGCTGCGCGTTGGCCGGTCGGGCCGCCAGCTGGTGCATGGCCGCCGCGCCGAAGCGCTCGTACCGATCGGCGTCGGCGTCCACGATCATCGCCGAGCGGTCGCCGCGCTCGGCCCGAAGCTCTGCGCCGAAGGTCAGCTGGAAGGCTTTCAGCCACAGGTCGCGCGGTGTCGCACTGGATGGCGCCAGCGGAGCGGCCCAGCCGAGCAAGGTCGGCGCCGCCTTCGCGATGGCGTCCACGGCTGCGGCGCGTGCGGCATCGTCCTTGGCCCACACCAGCCGGCTTGGCTGGGCGAAGCGCGCGACGACCGAGGTGCTGCGCGCATCGGGTCCGCATTCGCGGCGGAAATCGGCTTCGTCGAGCACCGCATATTTCGCGACCAGCCCGCCATGTTCGAAATAGAAGACGTTGGGCGGGACCAGCCGGTTGGCCGTCGCCAGCCAGCGCTTGTCATAAGCGGCGCGATAGTCCGACACGATCAAATAGAAATCGAGCATCAGCCCGTCGAGCTGCGCCTGGCGCAGGCACGATCCGTAGAATAGCACCGCCTGCGCGGCACCGCCGTGCGCGGCCGCGATCGCCTGCGCCATGGCGGTGACCTGCGGATCGACGGGCGCGGCCAGTTCCCCGGCGACGAGGTCGCGGATCGGCGTGGTCATCGGGAAAGCTCAGGCCGCGAGGCGAACGAACGACAGCGGCTGCGCGGGGTTGAGCCGGATCGGCTTGCCGACATTCACCTTGAACATTTCGCCGTCGAGGATGACGTTCGAATTCTCGCCCTCGATGCTGATCTCGTCGGTTTCCTGCACGTGGACCCCGCGAACCGGCCGCCGTCCGAGCTTGCCGGCAAGGCTTGCGGCAAGGGCGCCGAGCAGCGAGCGCGGCCGTTCCTCGATCGCCAGCAGCTTCAGCCGGCCGCTGCCCGAAGCAGTCAGCTTGCCGGACAGCAACAGCTTGTCGAGCGTGGTCACGGCGAGCAAGGTGAAGCGGCCGGTCAGCGAACCGCTCTTGCCGGTCGAAATAAGCAGCGGCGACGCCTTGGGCGGAAGGAAGCTCGCCCGCGCCCCCGACAGCAGCCGGAACAGCAGCGCCACCGCGGTCAGCGCATGGCTCAGTCCGTTGGGGAGGCCGAGCGGGTAGATCTTGTTGCGGCAATAGAGCATCGTGTCCGCCAGCCCGGCGCCGCCAAGGAACATGCCGATGACCGGCAGTTCCGACCCGTCGCTGCGCAGCGCGATCAGCTCGCGCGCGACCAGATGCTCGGCAAGGTTACCCTGCGCCATGTCGAGCAGGCGTTCGAGCGCGACGATCGGGTCGCCGTGCGCGCCCAGGTCGAGCGCGATCAGGTTGGTCTTGCCGCTGGGAATGACCGCCATCGGCGGCGGGCCGTCGGGAAAGTGGCTGCCGTTGTGGATCTCGGTCAGGGCCGCCTGGACGGTGCCGTCCCCGCCGTTGATGACCAGCATCTTGGGCCGGACGCAGGCGATCGAGCGCAATGCGTCGCCGATCTGGTCGACGTGCTCGACCTCGTAGTGAAAGACGTCCGGATGTTCGGCGCAGAACGCGCGGATGCGCGACAGCTGCGCGATGTTGCCGGTCGACTTCGGGTTCGACAGCAGGGCGATGCGCGGCCGCGCCTTCAGCGGGCGGACGCGCGCGGCCGGTGCGCCATCGGTCACCGTGCCAGTGTCTTTCGCCTTCAGCTGTTGGTTCTGCATGCTATATCGACCGTGCCGCCTGGGGGTGTTGCAACGGGACGCCGCACCCCTAAGTGCAACGGCCCATCTGCCTCTATCCGACGGCTTTGCGGCCAAATCATGGTGTAGGAACGACGGAATTTGCGCGGTTTGTCGCTAATCGACCGCTACCTGGCACGGTCCATCGCGGTGCCCTTGCTGGGCACGCTGGTGCTTGCGGCCATGCTGTTGGTGCTCGACAAGATGCTCCGGCTGTTCGATTTCGTCGTCAACACCGGCGGCCCGGTCAGCGTCGTGTGGCGGATGCTCGCCAATCTGCTGCCCGAATATTTCGCGCTCGGCATTCCCATCGGCCTGCTGCTTGGCATCCTGCTCGCCTTCCGCAAGCTGGCGCTAAGTTCGGAGCTGGACGCGTTGCGCGGGGTCGGCGCGGGCTTTGGCCGGCTGCTGCGCGTGCCCTATCTGTACGCGTTCGGCCTCATCCTGCTGAACGCCTTCATCGTCGGCTACATCGAGCCCTATTCCAACTACCGCTACGAAGGGCTGCGCTTCGATCTCCGGTCCGGCGCGCTGGGGGCGTCGATCAAGGTTGGGGAATTCAACCGCTTCGGCAAGCGGCTGACCCTGCGCATCGACAAGAGCGAGGAACGCGGCACCCGGCTCGGCGGGATTTTCGTGCAGGTCGACAATCCGTCGGGCGAATCCGTCGCCGCCACCGCCGAAGCCGGCCGCTTCCTGTCGACCGACGACCCGCAGGTGATCCTGTTCCGGCTGCATAACGGGCGGCTGATCCAGAATTCGCCCAAGTTCACCACGCCGCGGACGCTGACCTTCAAGACCTACGATCTGCCCATCCCGGTGCCGGCGATCGACCAGTTCCGCGGCCGCGGCAGCGAGTTCGACGAGCTGTTCTTCAACGAGCTGTTCCGCCTCGGCTATGGCGGCGGCGCGAGGGACCGCGAGCAGATGCTCGGCGCGCAGGCCAATTTCCATTTCCGGATCGTCGAAATCCTGATGATGGCGATGCTGCCGCTGCTGGCCGTCGCGCTGGCCGTGCCGCCCAAGCGCAGCACGTCGGCGCTGGGCATCTTTGTCGGCATCGTGATGGTCGTCGCCTATCACAAGATCAATCAGTACGGGGAATCCGCCGGGGCGCAGGGGCGCATCGACCCGATCCTCGCGCTATGGGTCCCGTTGCTGCTCATGGGCAGCCTGATCGGCTGGATGTACCACGTCATCGCCCATCGTCCGGGCGGGCAGCCGATCGGCGCGCTGGAATGGGCCGCCGGCCGCGCCGCCCGCCGCATCCGCGCTCTCTTCCCAAGTGCGCGCGTCACATGATCAACCTGCAATTCTTCCCCTCGCGCCGGCTCGCGCTCTATTCGGTCAAGCTCTACCTGACCCGCACGCTGGCGGTGCTTATCGGGCTGGTGCTGGTGCTGCTGGCGCTCGACCTGCTGGGCGAATCCGGCAAGATTCTCGGCGTTCCGGGCAACAGCGACGCGGACCTGTGGCGCTACGCCGGCCTGCGCCTGCCGTTGCTGATCGCCCGGTTCCTGCCCTTTTCGGTGCTCCTGGGCACGCTGATCATGTTCGTCTCGCTCAACCAGAACAGCGAGGTGGTGGCGATGAAGTCGGCGGGTGTGTCCGCGCACCAGATGCTCGCCCCGCTGGTCGTCGCCAGCCTTGGCCTGTCGGTTGCCGCCTTCATCTTCAATGAGACTGTCACGGTCCAGTCGGCGCGCGTGGTCAACGCGTGGAGCGACAACGACTACAAGCCGATCCCGCCCGAATCCGGCATTCTGACCAACGTCTGGGTGGCGCGCGGCGAGGATCTTGTCCGCGCGCGCCACGTCGGTGGCACCGGGCGCGGCTTCCACGCCGAGGGGCTGACCATTTACGACCGTGAGCGCGGCGCGCTGGCGCGGATCGTCGAGGCCGAGCGCGCCTATCCGCGCGACGGCGACTGGCAGCTGCAGGACGTCACCGTTTACGATTCGGGCATGAACGTCGTGCGGCGCGTGCCGGAGATGTCTGCGCTGACCGGGGTCACCGCGGACCAGCTCCGCCTGTCGCGGGTCGACCCGGACGAAACCAGCTTTTTCGACCTCAAGCAGAAGATCGAGGAGATGCAGGCCGCGGGCAAGCCGACCGCGGCGGCCGAGGCCGGGCTGTGGCACAAATTGTCGGGGCCGCTGTCGATCGTGCTGATGCCGCTGCTCGCCGCGGTCGCCGCCTTCGGCCTTGCCCGGTCGGGGCAGGTCCTGCTGCGCGCGACGATCGGCATGGCCTTGGGCTTCGCCTATTTCGTCGCCGACAATTTCAGCCTGGCGATGGGCAATGTCGGCGCCTACCCGCCGCTGCTCGCGGCCTGGGCGCCATTCTTCCTGTTCCTGCTGGTCGGGGAGACCGTGCTGATCCGGTCCGAGGAGTAGGGCCGTCTAGGGCCGGCCGCGCCAGCTGCTCGAGGCAAGGCGGACGACCAGCGGCGACAGGCCGCGATGGCTGGACCGGTGATAGATGGAATCGGGCGCCAGTTCCGCGCACAGCCGCCGGTGAGCGGTGCCGAGCGCATGATAGGGCAGGCCGGGCAGCAGGTGGTGCAGCCCGTGGTAGCGCAGGCCTACCGGGGCCCACAGCGCCGGCAGGGTCGCGGGCGGCGGCACGTTGACGCTGTCGAGATATTGCGCGGTGACGGTCATCGGCTCGCCGTCGTTCTCCCACAGGTGCGCGACCAGCGTGCGGACCTGGTTGAGGAACATCACGCCCGCGGCGACCGCCATGAACACCAGGAAGGCGTGCAGCGGGATGACGCCGGTGGCGGTGAGGACGAGCAGGCTGACGGCCCACAGGCTGCACGCCGTTTCCAGCAACAGCCAGTCGCGGCGGAACGTGCCGGTCGGCGGCGGGCGGCGGAATTGCGGGTTGATCTGCAGGCCCGAATACCGGGCAATCACTGCCGCGCGCAGCTTCGGGAACAGCAGCGACAGCGGCGCCAGCACGCCGAAGCGGATCAGCAGGCCGACCGGCGCCAGCGCCGCGGCGATCAGGAACACCGGCAAGGTCCACGGCTTCATCAGCGCCAGCGGCAAATATTCGGGGTCGTTGGCGGTCCCGTAATAGCGCTTGGCGTGATGCTGGTTATGGACGCCCTCGTACAGGAACGACGGGACCAGCAGCGGCACGCCGACGATCAGGTTCCAGGCCAGCCGGAAGCCCGGCACGGCATTGGGCTTAAGATGGGTCAATTCGTGGATGAAGCTGCCCGCGCGATACAGGGCGAGGACCGCGACCGCGCCCGCAAGGATCGCCGGCAAGGTCGCGTCGATCAGCATCGCGGCGAACATCGCCAGGTACCCCAGCGCCGCCGAGCCGACGAGGTCGGCCCAATAGATGGCCGCGCGCGGACTGTTGAGGTCGCGGGTCAGGTCCGCGGCCGCCTTCAGCATCGCCTTGTCGTCGTTCGCGCGCAGGGCCTCACGCGCCGAAACCGGCGCGCTGCGGTCGCGCGAAAGGGTTGCCGTGGTGCTCATCGATGCCTGCATGTGGTCCAAGATAGTGGCGGCAACGTGGCGTCACAATGAACACACTCTGGCGCTGGCCCGGAACGCGGAGTAGCCAGCGGCATGGCCGACCCCATCACTATTCGCGCCGTCGAGACCAAAGCCGACCGCAAGGCCTTCGTGGACCTGGCCTGGGACGTCTATCGCGACGACCCGGCCTGGGTGCCGCCGTTGAAGGACGAGGTCCACGGCCTGATCACTCCGGGCAAGAATCCGTGGTTCGAACATGCGCGCGCCCGATTATGGCTGGCGGAACGCGGCGGCCGGCCGGTCGGCCGCATCAGCGCCCAGGTCGACGAGCTGGTGCAGCAGCATATGGGCCCGGGAACCGGCCAGTGGGGCATGCTCGAAACGCGCGATGGCGACGCCGCGGCGGCGCTGATTGCCACCGCCGAGAATTGGCTGCGCGAACAGGGCATGACCCGTTCGATGGGCCCGATCAGCCTGTCCATCTGGGACGAGCCGGGGCTGGAAATCGAAGGCTTCGACCAGCCGCCGACCGCGATGATGGGCCATCACCGCCCCGAATATCGGGCGTGGATCGAAGGCGCGGGCTATGAAAAGGCCAAGGACCTGCTGACCTACGAGGTCAATATCGCCGGCTGGCACGACCCAAAGATCGACCGGCTGATCGCCATGGGCGAAAAGAACCCGCGCATCCGCATCCGCAAGGTCGACAAGTCGCGCTTCAAGGAAGAAGCCGCGCTGATCCTCTCGCTGCTCAACGACGCCTGGTCGGACAATTGGGGCTTCGTGCCCCTGACCGAGAGCGAGATCGCCTACGCCGGCAAGAAGCTCAAACCGATCATCTACGAAGAACTGGTGCGGATCGCCGAATATGACGGCGAGCCGGTCGCCTTCATGATCACGCTGCCCGACATCAACGAGCTGATCAGGGACTTGAACGGCGAGCTGTTCCCGTTCGGCTTCGTCAAATTGCTGTGGCGCCTGCGCAAGCCGCGCACGACCCGCGCCCGCGTGCCGCTGATGGGCGTGGCCAAGAAGCTCCACGGCACCCGCACGGCCTCGCAACTGGCCTTCATGCTGATCGAATTCATCCGCCGCGACGCGGTCGGCAAGTTCGGCATCCAGACCGGCGAATTCGGCTGGATCCTCGAAGACAATACGGGGATGCTCTCAATCGCCGAACTACCCGGCGCGCACGTCAATCACCGGTATCGGATTTACGAAAAGGCGCTCTGACGGCCGCACCTCCGTTATCGATGCGGGCGTCATGCCGGATCAGCGTTACTTTGCAGGCAAGGAGCGACGATGACGGCAATTGCGTTCTGGAAAGCCTTGTACACGGCGGGGCACGACGCCGCCTGCCTCTTGCAAGCCGGGGACGGCTGGATCCTCGAAGGCACTGCCGTCTACCTGAAAGACGGCATACCGACCGCGTTGCACTATCGTCTGGACCTCGCGTCGAACTGGGAGACTCAAGGCGGGTCGATCAGCGGGCATGTAGGCGGCACTCGCGTTGCTCACAAAATCCGCCGCGACGAGGGGGGCTGGTCGCTCAACGGCAAACGGCAGGACTTACTCCACGGCGTCGTCGATCTGGATTTCGGCTTCACCCCCGCGACCAACTTTGCCCAGCTGCGCCGAATGAACCTCGCGGTCGGGGAGAAGACCGAGATTATCGTCGCGTGGATGGACGTGGAAAGCGCCGGCCTGCAGCCGCTGCCGCAGGAATATGAACGGCTATCGGAACGGACGTACGATTATAACTCGCCGAAGGGGCCGTACCGGGCGACGCTCGAGCTTCAGGAAAGCGGCTTTGTCCGGCTATATCCCGAGCTGTGGGAAGCGGAGCCCGCCTAAGCAACAGGCCTAGCGCAACTCCACCCAGGTCGGCGCATGGTCCGACGCTTTCTCCTCACCCCGCGCCCAGCGGTCGACGCCGGCGCCCACCAACCGGTCCGCAGCCTCCGGCGAACACAGCAGATGGTCTAGGCGGAAGCCGAGGTCGCGTTGCCAGCAACCGGCGGTATAGTCCCAGAAGGTGTACAGCTTGGGATCGTCCGGGTGGAAGGCGCGCAGGGCGTCGGTCCAGCCCGCGCCGACCAGCCGCCGGAAGGATTGCCGCGCGCCCGGCTGCATGACCGCGTCATGCTTGGTCGCATCGACCGAGAAGACGTCGCGATCTTCCGGCACGACGTTCCAGTCGCCGGCCAGCACGACCGGCTTTTCCTCCGGCAATAGCTCGGCAGCATGGGCTTCGAGCCGATCCATCCAACGCAATTTATAGTCGAACTTTTCCGTCCCGACCGGATTGCCGTTGGGCAGGTAGATCGACGCGACGATGACGCCGCCGGCCTCCGCCTCGATATAGCGGCTGTGCGTATCGTCAGGGTCGCCGGGCAGGCCAATTCGGCGCAGCGCGGGCGTATCGCCCTTCTGCAGCACGGCGACGCCGTTGAAGCCCTTTTGCCCGTGCCACACCGCGCCGTACCCCGCCGCCTCGATATCGGCGATCGGCAGCGATTCGTCCGCACACTTCAACTCCTGCAGGCAGACCACGTCGGGCTGCTCGCGCTCGAGCCATTCCAGCAGCCGCGGCATGCGCGCACGAATGCCGTTGAGGTTGTAGGAGACGATCTTCACGCGAGAATGCCTACGCCCGCCGGTGCCAAACGCAACCACCCCGTTCTCTGAGGGCGGATCAGACCGAAAAGCTGCTTCCGCAGCCGCAGCCGGATTGCGCATTGGGGTTGGTTACCCGGAACGCCGCGCCGCCAAGGTCTTCGACGAAATCGACTTGCGATCCGCGCACCAGCTCCAGGCTGGCCGGATCGACGACCAGTTTCACCCCGTCGGTTTCCGCCACCGAATCCTCGGCATCCGGCGCATCGGCCAGTTCGAAGACGTAGGTGAAGCCCGCGCAACCGCCGCCGTCGACGGCCAGGCGCAGGATCGCGGGCGCGTCCTTGCGCGCGGCAATCGCCGCCACGCGCCGGGCGGCATTTTCGCTTAAGCTGATGTCGGGTTCGCTCACGTCAGGAGCGAGATAGGGGTGCGCCGCCGCAGCGGCAAGCTTGGGGAGCTTTAGCGGCCGCCGGGTCCGCCGAGCGCGACCGCGTCCATCGACGGGCGGTTGCCGGCCTTTTTCATGGCGACGAGATAGTCGGTCGAGCGCATGAACGGGATCGGGTTCACCGGGCGGTCGTCGATGCGCACTTCATAGTGCAGGTGCGAACCGGTCGAACGGCCGGTCGAGCCCATCTTGCCGATCACTTCGCCGCGCGACACGCGCGAACCGGCGCTGACGTGGATCGCGGACAAGTGACCGTAGCGGGTGACGATGCCGCGGCCGTGGTCGATTTCGATGAAGTTGCCGTAACCGCCGCTGTTCCAGCCGGCGCGCAGCACCGTGCCTTCGGCAGTGGCGTGAATGGGGGTGCCGACCGGGCCGGCAAGGTCGATGCCGGCGTGCATCGCCGACGCCTTGCGGAACGGGTCGCTGCGGACCCCGAACGCGCTGGTGAATTCCGCGGTCTGGACCGGCTTTTCCGACGGGATGGCGATCGCGCCGCCGGCCAGCGTGTCGAGCTTCTTCCAGCTGGAAAAGAGCTGCTTGAAGGTCGGGTCGCCGCTGCCGCTGTCGAACGGGCCGCCGACGCCGCCGCCCTTGGACGGGAGGAAGCCGAGCCGCTTCAGCGCTTCGGGACCGACGTCTTCGGCCTGCAGCGCGGCGGCCAGCGCCAGCTGGCGCGCTTCGACCAGCTTCACCCGGCGCTCGGTTTCGGCGGCGAGCTTGGCGATCTGCGCGGAATAGGGGCTGACGACGACCTTTTCGGCCGCCTTGCCGGCGACGAGCTGGGCGGCGGCGAAGGCCGACCAGCCGATGAGCGCGAGGGAGAGGAAGAAGAAAGCGGCCTGGACGGGAGCGGAGAGGCGGAAACGGCGAAGCTGGGTACCATCGTGCACGAAGAATTCGCGATCGCTAAACAGCGTCTTCGATAGTGCCAGCAGATGCGTCATGTTTCGTCCCGCTCCAAAAACCATCACGGCGCTCGCGACACGAAGTCACGGGCGTATGATCCCGTCGATAAGAGGAGCTCCCCAGCCCCGCGCACTAGCGGAAAAATGTCCCCCCGCTCGTGCTTGAGGCGAAACTCACCCTTACTGGTTAACAGATTCAACCGAAAAGGCGGGTGCGTGGGACGAACCGTCGGACTTGTGCGGTGAATCGTTGGAAATGGCGGTGAATCGCGGAACCATCGCTTCGGCTGACGTCATTCCGGCAGCGGAATCGTTGTTGATTTCCCGCTTATTCGCACTTGTTTAGCGGACACTTCGCTGTACAGCCCGCAACGGGCCACGCCGTCCCAACGCGGCGCGCGCTCTCTGTGAGGAGAGATACAGCATGACGTCACTTCCCGCGGCGCGTCCGGCGCGTCCGTCCTTTTCTTCCGGTCCTTGCCCGAAGCCGCCCGGCTGGTCGCTCGACCGGCTCGACACCCGCATTCTTGGCCGTTCACACCGCTCGTCGCTGGGCAAGGCGCGCCTTGCCGAGGCGATCGACCGTACCGCTGCCTTGCTCGCGCTGCCCGACGGCTATCGCCTGGGCATCGTCCCGGCGTCCGACACGGGGGCGATGGAAATGGCGATGTGGTCGCTGCTCGGTCCGCAGCCGGTAACCATGCTGGCCTGGGAAAGCTTCGGCGCGGGCTGGGTCACCGACGTCGCCAAGCAGCTCAAGCTCGACGCCGACATCCGCACCGCCGGATATGGCGAGATTGCCGATCTGTCCGGCATCGACCCCGCCAGCGATATCGTCTTCACCTGGAACGGCACGACCAGCGGCGTGCGCGTGCCCGACGTCGACTGGATCGCGGACGACCGCACCGGCCTGAGCATCTGCGACGCCACGTCCGCCGCCTTCGCTCAGGACATCGACTGGGCCAAGATCGATGTCGGTACCTTCAGCTGGCAAAAGGCGCTTGGCGGCGAAGCGGCGCACGGCATGCTCGTGCTCAGCCCGCGCGCGGTCGAGCGGCTGGAAAGCCAGCCTGCCCCGCGCCCGCTCCCCAAGATCTTCCGCCTGACCAAAGGCGGGCAGCTGATCGACGGAATTTTCCGGGGCGAGACGATCAACACGCCCTCGATGCTGGCGGTCGAGGACTGGCTTGCCTGTCTCGACTGGGCCGAAGGCGCTGGCGGCTTGCCGGCTTTGGTCGCGCGCGCCGACGCCAATGCCGCGGCGCTGGACCGCTGGGTCCAGGCATCCGGCTGGGCCGATCATCTGGTCGCCGATCCGGCCATCCGGTCGAATACTTCGGTGTGCCTGCAATTCACCGGCGCCGGGGACGAGGCCGCGGCCACGGCCCGGCAGAAGGCGATCGTCAAGCGGTTGGAGGCGGAAGAGGCGGCGTTCGACATCGGCGCCTATCGCGATGCGCCGCCGGGCCTGCGCATCTGGTGCGGCGCCACCATCGAGACCGCCGACATCGAAGCTTTGACGCCATGGCTGGACTGGGCCTGGGAGGAATCCAAGTGACCAACGCTGTAAAAGTGCTGATTTCCGACAAGATGGACCCGCGCGCGGCAGCCATTTTCCGCGACCGCGGGATCGAGGTCGACGAGAAGACCGGGCTAAGCCCCGAGGAGCTGAGCGCGATCATCGGCGACTATGACGGACTTGCGGTGCGCAGTTCGACGCGGGTCAGCGCGGCGGTCATGGATGCGGCCTTGCCGCGCCTCAAGGTCATCGGCCGCGCCGGCATCGGCGTCGACACCATCGACGTGCCCGCCGCCTCGGCCCGCGGCATCGTCGTCATGAACACGCCGTTCGGCAATTCGATCACCACCGCCGAGCACGCCATAGCCATGCTGTTCGCGCTGGCTCGTGAAATCCCGCAGGCCGACCAGTCGACGCAGGCCGGCAAGTGGGAAAAGAACCGCTTCATGGGTGTCGAGCTGGCCGGCAAGACGCTGGGCCTGATCGGCTGCGGCAACATCGGCTCGATCGTCGCCGACCGCGCCCATGGCCTGAAGATGAAGGTCGCCGCCTTCGACCCGTTCCTCTCGCCCGAACGCGCGGTTGAGCTGGGCGTCGACAAGGTCGAGCTGGACGAGCTGCTCGCCCGCGCCGACTTCATCACCCTGCACACCCCGCTGACCGACCAGACCCGCGGCATCCTGTCGCGCGAAGCGCTGGCCAGGACCAAGAAGGGCGTGCGCATCGTCAATTGCGCGCGCGGCGGGCTGATCGACGAAGAGGCGTTAAAGGACGGGCTGGAAACCGGCCATGTCGCCGGGGCCGCGCTCGACGTCTTTGCCAAGGAGCCGGCGACCGAGAACCCGTTGTTCGGGACCCCCGGGCTGATCTGCACCCCGCACCTTGGCGCGTCTACCAACGAAGCGCAGGTCAACGTCGCCATCCAGGTTGCCGAGCAGATGGCGGATTACCTTCTGCTTGGCGGCATCACCAACGCGGTCAACGTGCCGTCGCTGTCGGCGGAAGAGGCGCCGCGGTTGAAGCCCTACATGGCACTGGCCGAAAAGCTCGGCCGCCTGGTCGGGCAGGTGGTCGGAAGCGAGGTGCGCTCGATCGACGTGGAGGTCGAAGGCGCCGCTGCCGAGCTCAACATCAAGCCGATCACCGGCGCGGTGCTGGCGGGCGTGATGCGCTGCTGGTCGGACACGGTGAACATGGTCAACGCGCCCTATTTGGCGAAGGAACGCGGCATAACTGTGCGCGAAATCCGCAACGACGGCGAAGGCGATTATCACACGCTGGTCGCGGTCACCGTCGGCACGGCTGGGGGCAAGCGGCGGGTCGAAGGCACGCTGTTCGGCAACAAGGCCCCGCGCCTGGTCAAGATCTTCGGCATCCCGGTCGAAGCCGATCTGAGCGGGCAGATGGCCTATATCGTCAACGACGACGCGCCGGGCTTCATCGGTGCGCTGGGCACGGCGATGGGACGTCATGACGTCAACATCGCCACCTTCAACCTCGGCCGCCGCGAAGAGGGCGGCGAGGCGGTGGCGCTGGTGGCGGTGGACGATCCCATCAATGCCCAGCTGGCCGGTGAATTGCGCGACCTGTCCGGCGTGCGCGAAGTGGTGCCGCTCAGCTTCTAGCAAGACGGGCCCGCGTAAGGCCCGCGCCTGCAAGCTATCGGAGACGTGACCATCGCGACTTTGTTTCGCCGCGGCGCGCTGTGCGCGGCCCTATTCGTCGGCCTTGCCGCCGCCGTCCCGACGGCGGTCGCCGCGCAGGCCGCGCGCGAAGTGACCAAGGCCGATTTCTACGTGCCCGGAATCGCCCCGACGCGCGCGCCCAAGGGGTATGACGTCACCGTCGTCTATTTCACCGACTATCAATGCCCGGTCTGCCGTCAGCACAGCGACGACGTCCTGCGAGCCTTTGCCGAGGACCGGAAGCTGCGTGTGATTTTCCGCGACAGCCCGATCTTCGGCGCACAGTCGCTGACCGCGGCGCGGCTGGCGACCGCGGCGCACATGCAGGGCAAATATGTCGCCTTTCACACCCAGCTGATGCGGACCAAGGGCAAGCTGACCGACGCCAGGATCCGCGAGGCGGCGGACCTGGCGGGGGTCGATTGGGCGCGGCTGCAAAAGGACCTTGCCGCCAACGCGTCGCGCATCGACGCACTGGTCGACTGGAACAACCGGTTGTCGAAGGCCGGCGGCATTTCGGGCACGCCGGCCTTCGTGATCGGCGAGGTGCTGGCCGACGGCGGCATGGACTACGCCAGCCTCAAGGCAGAAATCGCCGACGCCCGCGCCCGGATCGTCCGGGCCAGATAAGCCAAAGTGCGTCCGTTTCGGACTGAAGGGTAGCGGCCCGGCAATCCTGTTCGCCCAATGATGCGCTGGTTCATGGGGAAGAGCGGGGGCTCAGTGCAGGCAATTCAAACGACGGTGGCGCCCGACGCGCGCCTGCGGCCGCGCAGCAACATGTTCCTGGCAGCGATGCTGCACGGCGACGACCGGGCAACGCCCGTCCGCATTCGCAACATGTCGGTGCTCGGCGCGCTGGTCGAAGCGCCCGCCTTGCCCGCCGGCGACACGCCGCTGCGCTTGGTGCGCGGGCGGCTGGAGGCGGATGCGTCGATCATCTGGACCTCTGGCCTGCGCTCCGGCCTCAGTTTCTCCGCGCCGGTGGCGGTCGAGGAATGGATGGCGCCGGTGCGCAATGCCGAACAAAGCCGGGTGGACGAAGCGGTGCGCATGCTCCGGCTGGGCGCGATCCCCAATGCCCGCAACTTCTCGCCGGAGCGGCTGCATCTCGACGATGCCGCGGGACGGTTGGGGGAAGATTTGCGCTGCGTCGCCCGCCTGCTTGAAAATCTTGGCGGCGATCTGGCCGGCGATCCGGCCGTCCTTACCGGCCATTCGGCCAAGCTCCAGAATCTCGACATCGCGATCCAGTCGATTTCCGCCGTCGCCGCCGCCTTGTCCGCGGCGCAGATCGACGCCCATGCCGCCGCGCGCCTGGAAAACCTGCGCTCCAGCTGCGCCAGCGCGCTCGCCGCCTCTCGCTGACCGGCCCGCCTTTGACGCGGGCGGCTGCCTCACCTAGAGCCGCCGCCGTCTTCAAAGGGGTACAGCAGCTTGGCCAATGTGACCGTCATCGGCGCCCAGTGGGGCGACGAAGGCAAGGGCAAGATCGTCGACTGGCTCGCCAGCCGCGCCGACATGGTCGTCCGTTTCCAGGGCGGCCACAACGCCGGCCACACGCTCGTCGTCGACGGCAAGACCTACAAATTGTCGCTGCTGCCAAGCGGCATCGTCACCGGCACGCCGTCGGTCATCGGTAACGGCGTGGTGCTCGACCCCTGGGCGCTGAAGGCGGAGGTCGAGCGCATCCGCGAGCAAGGCGTCGCGGTCACGCCGGACGTGCTGATGGTGGCCGAAACCTGCCCGCTGATCCTGCCCATCCACCGCGATCTCGACGCGCTGCGCGAGGATGCCAGCGGCGAAGGCAAGATCGGCACCACCCGCCGCGGCATCGGCCCGGCCTATGAAGACAAGGTCGGCCGCCGCGCCATCCGCCTGTGCGACCTCGCCCATCTCGACGACCTCGATCCGATGCTCGACCGGCTGTGCGCCCATCATGACGCGCTGCGCGCCGGCTTTGGCGAACCGCCGGTCGATCGCGACCGGCTGCGCGCCGACCTGGCCGAAATCGCGGACTTCGTGCTGCCGTTCGCGCGGCCCGTCTGGCGCGATCTCGACCAGGCGCTGTCGCGGGGCCGCCGGATCCTGTTCGAAGGCGCGCAGGGCGTCCTGCTCGACGTCGATCACGGCACCTATCCGTTCGTCACCTCGTCCAACACCGTCGCCGGGACCACCGCCGCGGGCAGCGGCGTCGGCCCGCATGCCGCTGGCTTCGTCCTTGGCATCACCAAGGCCTATACCACGCGCGTCGGTTCCGGTCCGTTCCCGACCGAGCAGGACAATGCGGTCGGGCAGGAGCTTGGCACCCGCGGGCGCGAATTCGGCACGGTCACCGGCCGCCAGCGCCGCTGCGGCTGGTTCGACGCGGTGCTGGTGCGCCAGGCGGTCGCCGTCGGCGGCATCACCGGCATCGCCCTGACCAAGCTCGACGTGCTCGACACGCTCGAGACCATCAAGGTCTGCACCGGCTATACGCTCGACGGCAAGGCGCTCGATTATTACCCGCCCCACCCGGCCGACCAGGCGCGGGTCGAACCGGTCTACGAAGAGATCAAGGGCTGGTGCCAATCGACGCAGGGCGCGCGCAGCTGGGCCGACCTCCCCGCCCGCGCGATCAAGTACGTCCGCCGAATCGAAGAGCTGATCCGCTGCCCCGTCGCGCTGGTCTCCACCTCGCCCGAGCGCGACGATACGATCCTCGTGAAAGACCCGTTCGCGGGCTGAACGCATGGTCCCGACCCGGCTCGACCCCGCCATGCGCGCGCAGGTTCTGGCGATCGCGAGCGCGGCCGAACGGCAGCTGGGACTGGCCGAGTGCCAGATCGCGATCGTCGTTCACGCCAGCGAGTCCGGCGTTTACGAACTGGCCATCGCCTGCGACCGGCATCCCGAACTTATCCGGGCCATGCGCCGGGCCTTTCCGCGGCGTACCGACGGGCGCTTGCGCGCGACCATCGGCCCGTTCGGCGATCTCAACCTCGTCAACGTGACTGCGGCAGACGTCGCGAGCGCCACGGGCCGCCTGGGCTAGTGGCGCACGTCGAAGCCGGCGCAGCCCTGGCGGTCCGAATGTTCGACCGCGACCTTGTCCACCTGCGCCGAGGGCGGGCCTTCGTTGAGCAGCTCGACCATTTCCTCGATCGCGCTTTCCTCGCCCTCCAGCTGGGCTTCGACCGATCCGTCGGCGCAGTTGCGCACCCACCCGTCGAGCCCCAGCGTCCGCGCCTCGTCGCGGGTCCAGGCGCGAAAGAACACGCCCTGTACGCGGCCCGTGACGCGTACCCGGCGCGCGATCATGCGGCCGACGACAGCGCCATTCGCGCCATGTCTTCGAGCGTCTTCATCAGCGCCCGGTGCGGGAACGGGCCATAGCTGATCCGCGCCACGCCGAGGCTGGCCCATTCGGTATTGGGCGGCGCACCGGGAAAGGCGATCAGGTTGAGTGGGAGCGGGACCTCGCGGACCACCCGCTCGACCTGGGCCGCGTCGGCCAGCCGGGGCACGAAGAAGCCGCTGGCGCCGGCATCGGCGAAGGCCTTGCCGCGCTCGATCACGCTGTCGACCAGCGCATCGTCATGGTCTTCCGTCTTGAGCAACAGGTCGGTGCGCGCGTTGATGAAGAAATCCGGCCCGACCGCGTCGCGGATCGCCTGGATGCGCCGGCAGTGCCGGTCGAGCGGATGCACGCCTTCCCCGCCGATGACCTGGTCCTCGAAATTGCAGCCGACCGCGCCGGCGCCCTTCAAGGCGGCGACATTCGCCGCGCCTTCGTCGACCTCGACCGCATAGGCGCTTTCGAAATCGACGGTGACCGGCAGGCCGACGGCGCCGACGATCCGCCGCGCATTGTCGAGCACGAAGTCGAGCGGCACCTGCTGCCCGTCGCCGAAGCCGGACGCATCGCCGACCGGGTGGCTGCCGGTGGCGATCGCCTTGGCTCCCGCCCGCTCGACCGCCTGCGCGCTGCCGGCGTCCCATACGTTGTAGAGGATGACCGGTTCGCCGGGCTTGTGCAGCGCGGCAAAGCTTTCGAACGTCGTCGGCATCAGATGCGGTCCGGATAGATGGGCCGGATGTCGACCGGGATGTGGGTCATCGAATCGATCACCGATTGCGCCTCGGGATCGATCACCGCCCATTTGTCCAGGAACGCCTTGGTCCCGGCGTAATCGCCATTGCCCTGCAGCCGGACGATGTCCGCGACCAGCGACTTGATGGCCGCGTCGAGCTTGGCCGGGTCGACGCGGTAGCGCCGCGCCGCCGGGTCCCAGGCGATGCCGCCATGGTCGCGCATGTAGCGATATTGCATCGCCGCGCCGCGCCCGTGCGCCTCGCCGACGCCAAAGCGCATCGCTCGGAACAAGCCGGCGATATAGGTCGCCTCGATCTGCGGCCGCTCTGCCTTGGGCAGCACGCCGCGGTCCATCATGTACATGATGTTATAGGCGCCCATGACGTCGGCCTTGGCTTCCTCGAAGCCGCTACCGATTTCCTTCAATTCCTTGTCGACGGTGGTCGCCCGGCCGTTGACCGTGATGCTGCCCGGCCCAAGGCTGTGCGCCAGTTCGTGGAACAGCGTTTCGTTGGCCATATAAGCCTTGGTGACGTTGCCCGCCTGCTCCGGCACCAGCACCAGCGCCGCCATCGGCTTCAGGATCCGCTCGTATTTCGCGCCGAGCACGTTCTGCAGGATGACCTTCTTCGCGCCCTTGGCTTCGCGCACGCGCTCGTCGTTGGGCAGGTTGAAGGCGATAGTCTGCACGCCCGGCACGTTGTCGCCGCCCCCATGGACCTGGTCGACGACCGAGATCGGCGATTCGAAGCCGCGCTTGAAGTTCTTGTACTTCTCCTCGACCGGCAGGTTGGCTTCCATGTCGCGGAGCAGCGACTTGTACTTGTCCAGCTTGGCCGATTCCTGCGGGTTGCGCAGCGTCACGAACGCTTCGAACGCCGTCTTCCGGCCGTACAATTTGTCGGTGTAGGTCTCGTACGGCCCGATCGCGATTTCGATCGGCGTGTCCTTGAGGTCCATCCACGCCAGTTCGGATTCGTAATAATCGTCGGTGCGGAAGGATTGCGCGCGCAGCGTCAGGAAACGCTTCAGGCTGGCGTTGGTGGTGATTGCCGCCGCCTGCTCCAGCAGGGCCGCGGCCGGTTCGAGCCACTGTTTGTATTCGACCGAATAGGGCACGGCGACCAGCCGGTCCCCGTCGCGGCGAACCACGGTGTAACCGCTGGTCAGCGCGTCCTTCTGGTCGGGGTTGGCGGCCAGATAGGCGTCGAACGCGGTCTTGGTCATGTCGGGCGGATAGAAGCCCGCACCGTCGGGCCGCGGCGTGTTGCCGAAGAACGGCTTGTCCTCGTCGAGCGGGTCCCACGGGCCGAAGAAGGCATCGAACTTCTCCAGCACCTGCGCCTCGCCCGGCGGATTCACGAAATCGATCTCCGTCCGCACTTGCGGATTCTGTGCGAAGACCTGCCGAAAATAGATTTCGCTCATCAGGTTCGCGGCCTGGTTGAGCAGGTTGACGACCTGTCGCTCCTCGCTGCTCAGATAGCTGGTGTCGGCGGTCATCTGCACCGGCGCCAGCTTTGCCCATCCCGCGGTTTCGTGCGTGACCGGTTCGACCGGGAACGGCGGCGGCTTGACCGGCGGACCGTTATGGTCGGCGGGCAGCGGCGCCGGTTCGACGGCAACCGGCGGGGCCGTGGTGGCGCAGGCGGACAGGGCAAGCAGCGACGCGGCTGCGATCAGTCGGGCTTTGGTCATGGCCGGTGATTAGCAGCGGCCGGGGCCGCTCGGCAAACGCCTAGCGAATGGCTGGCGCCGCCGCGGGACTGAAGCCCGGCTGGGCCGGCGCGGCCTTGGGCGGCGGAAGCGTCACGGTCGCGCTCGACCGGCCCCGGTCGAATCGGTCGCAACCGCACAGCAAAAGCAGCAGGATGGCCGCGACTCGCATGTCGGCGACCATCGCGTCCGCACGTTAAGAATTCGTGGCGCCTGACGCTCGACCGTCCCGCTTGCCAAGTCTTCGTAACTGATCCAGCTTTCGGACGGACGCCCGCTATGCGGCGATGCGTCTTTCCGCGAACGCTACATCAGCTCCGTCGCCAGCCTGCAATTCTCGACCCTGGTCCGCAACGACACCCTGGCAGGCCAACCGGTCGCCTAGTGGACGAACCGCGCGACCACGTCGCGATAGCTTCGGCTGACCTTCACCTGCGCCCCGCTGTCCAGCACCAGGAAGCATTCGCCGTTGGTATGCGGCTTGACCTGGCGGACGAGGTCGAGGTTGACGATGGTCGACCGGTGGACCCGCTGAAACCGGCGCGGGTCGAGCCGCTTTTCCAGGTCCTTCATCGTTTCGCGCAGGATCAGCGTGTTGTCGCCGGTCTGGATGCACATATAGTCGCCGGCCGCGTCGATCCGCTCGATGGTGTCGACATCGACCCGGAAAATCTGTCCCTGGTCCTTGATGTTGATCATCTTCTCGAACCGGTTGGCGGCATGCGGTTCGCCGCCGCTGCCGTCGGCCAGTTCCTCGGCCGCCGCGGGCGCATGTTCCTCAAGCGCTTCCTTGAACCGTTCCGCATCCTCGACGCTGCGCTTCTCCGACAGGCGCTGGCGCACCCGGTCGAGCGTCGCGGCAAGCCGGTCCTCGTCCACCGGCTTGACCAGGTAATCGACCGCCTGCGCCTCGAACGCCTTGACCGCATGGTCGCTGTAGGCGGTGACGAACACGAACAGCGGCGGTTCGACCTCAAGCAGGCCCTGGATCACCGAAAAGCCGTCGAAGCCGGGCATCTGGATGTCGAGGAAGACCAGGTCGGGCTTGTGCGTCTTGATCTGCCGGATCGCCTCGCGCCCGTTCGATGCGGTGGCGACGATCTCGACGTCGTCATGCGCCTCGAGCCGAAGCTGCAGGCCCTGCGTCGCGAGCGATTCGTCGTCGACCAGGATGGTCCGGATCGTCATCAGTCTAGGTCTCCGCTTTGGTATGGAATTTCGACGATAACGCTGAAGCCCCCATGTTCGTTCTTTCGCGTCGTAAATCCGTGTGCCGGCCCATAGGCCTGGGCCAGCCGTTCCTTGATATTGGCCAGCCCGACGCCGGTCGACGTGCTGACCGGCGCCTCGGTTCCGGTGTAATGGCCATTGTCGGCGACCTCGATGCGGACCGCGTCGCCTTCGCGGCTGGCGGTCAGCCAGATGTCGGCCCCGTCCTCGCTTGGCGTCACCGCATATTTGATCGCATTCTCGATCAGGGGTTGCAGCAACAGCGAGGGCAGCTTGGCGCCGATGGTCTCGCCGTCGATCTTGAAATGCGGCCGCATGCGGTCCTCGAACCGCATCTTCTCGATTTCCAGGTACAGCTTCAGCGTCTCGACCTCCTGCGCCAGCGTCACCAGCGCGGCCGATTCATTGGCCAGGGTGTAGCGCAGGAAGGACGACAGCCGGGCCAGCATCGCATTGGCCCGCTCGGTCTGCTTGAGCAGCACGAGGGTCGAGATCGAATTGAGCGTGTTGAACAGGAAGTGCGGGTTGAGCTGGTAGCGCAGCATCTCGAGCTGGGCCGAGCTGGCCTGGCTTTCCAGCCGCTCGCGCTGCGTGATCTGTTCTTCCAGCAGGATGTAATAGTTGATCCCGTAGTAAAGCGAGGCCCAAGCCGCGAGCAGTGCGAAGTTGAGCAGGATGGCGCCGAGATATTCGAAGCCCAGCGGGCGCGCGTCGGGCTTGAGGAAGGTCGTGTAGCTCCACGTCTCGATGACCGAGAATGCGGTCGCCGCGACGATCACCGCGAGCAGCGACAGGACGACGGTCCACACCACCTTCATGACGATCAGGCGGCGGAACAGCGCGCCCATCAACAGGGTCAGCGAATATCCGGTAGCGGTCAGCAGCGCGGTGTGGACGATCCACATCGGCCCCATCGAATTGGCGAAGCCGGATAGCGAGCGGAGCAGGAAATAGCCGGCCCAGCCAAGCCCCTGGAGGAACCAGAAGGCGCGGTTCTTGTCCTCGAAGAAAGGCGCATCGAGCCCGACGCCCTGCAGGATCGGACGCGCCGGGGACGCGATCTTGGGAGTGTCGCCGCGCCGCCGCCGTTCGGACGGTCGCGCCGCCGGTTGCGGATCGAGCGATGCGCTGTCGGTCGCCATGCCAGGCGATATAAGGGGAAAGGTCGGCAGTTGCGAGCAGGTCTGGACGCGCGGGTGCCGCGTCTGCTTTGCGCAACCCTCGGCGCGGACCCCGCGTTGGCCCAATGAACCGAACAGAAGGACCTGCCTTGACGATCTTGCGCCTTGCCGCCGCCGCGACCGCCCTGCTCACCGCCGGCTGCCAGACCCAGCCTTTCGCTTATGCCCCGGGCGCGCCGGTCCTGCCCGGCACCAACGCGCCGGCCGCGCCGGTGCTGGCCAGCGCCGATGCCGTCGACCCCTATACTTACGCCCGGCCGCTGGAGGCGCGGGTGACCAACGTCGCGCTCGACCTTGGCATGGATTTCACCGCTCGGCGCATCGGCGGCACGGCGACGCTCGATATCCAGCGCGCGCCGAACGCCCGCGAGATCGTCCTCGACGACAAGGGGCTGGAAATCTTTTCCATCACCGATGGCGGCGGTCGGCCGCTGCCCTATGCGGTCGGCGCGTCCGACCCGCAAAAGGGCGCGCCGCTGACTATTGCCCTGGGCGACACGACCCGGCGCATCGTCATCCGCTACCGCTCCGCGCCCGACGCCGGCGCGCTGCAGTGGCTGACCCCGGCCCAGACCGCGGGCAAGCAGCACCCCTATCTGTTCAGCCAGGGGCAGGCGATCAACAACCGGACGTGGATCCCGACGCAGGATTCGCCCGGTATCCGCCAGACCTGGAGCGCTCGGATCACCGCACCCGAACCGTTGAAGGTCGTCATGTCGGGCGAGCGGCTGACCCCCGACGGCGTTCCCGCCGGACAGGGCCGCCGGGCCTTCGAGTTCCGCATGGACAAGCCCGTCGCGCCCTATCTGATCGCCATCGCCGCGGGCGACATCGCCTTCCGCAGCCTGGGGCCGCGCACCGGCGTGTGGACCGAGAGCGCGATGATCGACAAGGCGGCCGCCGAGCTGGCCGATACCGAGCGGATGGTGACCGCTGCGGAGCAATTGTACGGGCCCTATCGCTGGGGCCGCTACGACCTGCTCGTCCTGCCGCCCTCCTTTCCCTACGGCGGGATGGAAAATCCGACCCTGACCTTCCTTACCCCGACGTTCATCGCCGGCGACAAGAGCCTGGTCAGCCTGGTCGCGCACGAACTGGCCCACAGCTGGTCGGGCAACCTCGTCACCAACGCGACCTGGGCCGACAGCTGGCTCAACGAGGGCTTCACCTCCTATTTCGAAAACCGCATCATGGAGGCGCTTTACGGTCCGCTCCGGGCGCAGCAGGAAGCGGCGCTGAGCTTCGATTCGATGACCGAAGCGCTGGCCGAAGAGGGCCGCACCGACCCGGTCACCGCGCTTCACCTGCCGCCGTCCGAAGCCAACCCCGACGGCGGGTCGGGCGGTATCATCTACGACAAGGGCTCGATTTTCCTGCGCACGGTCGAAAATATCGTCGGCCGCCCGCGCTTCGACGCCTATCTGCGCTCCTATTTCGACCGCCACGCTTTCCAGCCGATGACCTCGGCCCGCTTTCTCGCCGACTTGCGCGCCAACCTGGTGCGCGGCGACGCGGCGCTGGAAAATAGGCTGCTGCTCGACGAATGGGTCTACAAGCCCGGCCTTCCCGCCAACGTGACACGTCCGGTCCCGGCCGCCTTTGCCGAGGTCGACCGTGAAATTGCCGCCTACAAGGCCGGCGGCACGGTCCCGGCCGAGTTCCAGGAATGGACCACCGCGGAACAGCTGCGCTTCGTCAACGGCCTGCCGCGCAAGCTGTCGCGCCAGCGGCTGGATTCGCTCGAACGGACGCTGCGGCTTAACGAGACGGGCAATAACGAAGTGCTGTTCGCCTGGCTCGAACTGGCCGTCGCCAACCGCTACGACCCCGCGGTACCGGCGCTCGAACGCTTCCTCACCACCCAGGGCCGCGGCAAGTTCGTCGTTCCCCTGCTCACCGCTCTGGCCGAGGACAAGGCATGGGGCCGGCCGCTCGCGGTGCGCATCTACCGCCAGGCCCGGCCGCTCTATCACCCGATCGAAATCCAGCGCCTGGCCAAGCTCAAGCTGCTCTAGGCGCTGAAAATCATCTTAACCGCGTTTCAACAGTCTGTGGGTTAGGTCCGCCGTTCACAGAGTAGCGGGACGCGCATGTACGAAGCTCCTGATCGTTATAAACGCATGATCTCGGCGCGTTTGCCGGACGGCGAATCGCTTGCGTTCACGAGCGGCGTGCCGGGCGAGGAGAACAGTCCGCTGCGCGATGCGCAGCTGATGGCGCGCGCCCAGCTGGCGCCGTTCTTCGCCGCCGCCAACATCGTCGCCTGCGCGATCGTCGTCGCCTGCCTCCAGGCCGAAGCGCCGCTGGCGTGGCTGGCCGGCTGGGCCGGCGCGGTCGGGCTTGCCAACCTGTTGGCGATGAAGCTCGCCAAGACGCAGGCGATCACGCATGTCGGCCGCTCGGGCAGCCGTTTGCCGGACTGGATGATGGTCGCCGATATCATGGTGCGCGCGGCCGTTTGGCTATCGCTGCCGCTCTACCTGTTCCCGTCGCTGTCCGCCGCTTCGCAGGCCGTGGTGGCGACGATCACTGCCGGCCTTGGCGTCGCCGCCATCGGCCTTGTCGTGGTGATGCCCTGCGTCGTCGCCTGGATGGCCGCTTTCACCGCGGGCCTGTGCGTCGCGCTGCTCATCGGGCGGAGCAACGTGCCGTTCCAGCAGATGCTGGCGATCATGTTCGCGCTGGGCAACGCCATCTTCGGCGTGCTCGCGCTGGCCCGCTGGGCGTTCGCGCAGCTCAAGACCAACGCCGACGTCGGCTCGCAAAGCGAAAGCGCGTCGCTGCTGTTGCAGGAATATGAACAGCGCGGCGTGGGCTGGCTGTGGCAGGTCGATTCGGAAAACCGAGTCACCTACATCTCCTCGCGCATGGTCGCCCTGCTCGGGCGCCCGGCCAACCAGCTGCTCGGCCACAGCTTCCCCTCGCTGCTCGGCGGCCATGCCGAACTAGGCCGCAAGCTGCTCGACAAGCAGCCCTTCGCCAATCTCGACATGCAGCTGGAAACTGCGCGGGGGCCGCGCTGGATCTCCATCGCCGGCGATCCCATCGTCGACACCGCCGGCCGGTTCGAAGGGTTCCGCGGCGTCGGTTCCGACATCACCGAGATTCGCCAGACCCAGGAACGCCTGACCCACCTCGCCAACATGGACGTCCTGTCCGGCCTGCCCAATCGCGGCTGCGTCCGCCAGCTGCTTGGCGAAGCGCTGCGCGCCGCGACCAGCGAAAGCCGCGCCTGCGCCATCCTGTTCCTCGACCTCGACGGCTTCAAGCCGGTCAACGACACCTTCGGCCATCCCAAGGGCGACGCCGTCCTGCGCGCGGTCGCCAAGCGGCTGGTCACCGAAGTCGGCAACGCCGGCCATGTCGGCCGCATGGGCGGCGACGAATTCGCCATCGTCATTCCCGACGCGCAAGGGCGCAAGGTTGTCGAGCAGATGGCGCAGAACATCATCGATTCGATCAAGGAGCCGTACGAGATCGACGGCACCAGCATCCGCATCGGCGTGTCGATCGGCTGCGCCTTCGGCCCGGTTGACGGCGCCACCGTCGACGACCTGATCCTCAAGGCCGACCTGGCGCTGTACGAAGCCAAGGGCGCCGGCCGCGGCATCGCCCGCTATTTCTCGTCTGAATTGCAATCGGAAAAGGAAGACCGCGCGCGACTCGAACAGGATTTGCGCACCGCGCTTGCCGCCAAGCAGTTCCACCTCGTCTTCCAGCCGCTGATCGCGGCCAAGACGCAAAAGCTGATCGGCTTCGAAGCTCTGATCCGCTGGAACCACCCGAAGCGCGGGCTGGTGCCGCCCAACCACTTCATTCCCGTGGCCGAGGAAATCGGCCTGATGCCCGACATCGGCGAATGGGTGATCGACGAAGCCTGCCGCGCCGCCGCGTCCTGGCCCGACTATATCAACGTCGCGCTCAACGTCAGCCCGAAGCAGATCGTGCTTGCCTCCCTGCCCAACGTCGTCAGCGAGGCGCTCGCCCGCTACCGGGTGCAGGGCAACCGCATCGAACTCGAAGTGACCGAGGGCATTTTCCTTGGCGACAACGGCCCGACGCTCGACGTGCTCAAGCGCCTGCGCTCGCTTGGCGTCGGCATCGCGCTGGACGATTTCGGCACCGGCTATTCGTCGATCGGCTATCTCAACAAGGCGATCTTCCACAAATTGAAGATCGACGGCAGCTTCGTCCGCGAAGCCGGCACCCGCTCCGAAAACGTCGCCATCATCCAGTCGATCGTCCAGCTGGCGCAAAGCTTCCGGATGACGATCACGGCGGAAGGCGTCGAAACCGCCGAGGACTTCGAACGCATGCGCGACCTCGGCTGCGACATCATTCAGGGCTATCTGTTCGGCAAGCCGCTCAGCTACGCCAAGGCCAACGAAATGGTGGTCGGCCTGCAGACCAAGCGAATGGCCGGCTGAACCCGCCGATCGCGCCTGGTTCCCGCCCGGCGCCCCCGAACCGACCCAGATAAGGTGGATCGTTCCGCACACGCCGCGTGTTGTGGTCATGAACCATTTTGTCTGGAGTATGACCTTGCGTTTACCGATCCTGCTGCTGTCCGCAGCTACTCTCGCGCTCGGCGCGTGCAACTTCACCAGTAACGCGGCCAGCGATGCGTCCGCCCAGGTCGATCCCGGCACCGACCTGTCGGACAGGGATCTTGAAACCCGGGTCATGGCCGCGCTCGACGATGCGCCGAAGAATGGCCTGACCAAGGACCTGTTCCTGAAGGGCGATCTGCCCAGCGACGGGGCGGAAAAGCGTCAGGCGCTGCTCAAGATCGCGCATGACTATGCGTCCGCGCTGGCCAACGGCAAGGTCGACCCGTCCAAGGTCCGCGATGTCTACACGCTCCCCCGCGCCAAGATGGACGTCAGCGAAGGGCTCAAGCAGGCGCTCGCGCAGGACAATCTGCGCGAATGGCTGGCGTCCTTGGCCCCGCAGACCGACGAATATCGCGCCTTGTCGAAGGCGTTCGTCCAGCTGGTGCAAAGCACGCCCAATCTTGAAGGTGCCAGCATTCCGGCGACCGGCAAGGTCATCCGTCCGGGCGACAAGGATCCGCGCGTCGCGGTGATCGCCCAGAACCTGCGTGCGCAGGGCTATCTGCAGACGGCTTCGGCGACGACCGCGCAGGCGGGCACGCCGGCCGAGCAGCGCAAGCCGCAAGGCGCGCAGCAGGCGCAGCCCGACAATAGCCAGCCGGCCGCCCAGCCCGCGGTGTTCACGAAGGAAATGTCCGAAGCGTTGAAGAACTGGCAGTCGGATGCTGGCCTTAAGGCCGACGGCGTGGTCGGCCCGGATACGGTCGGACAGCTGAACGGCGGTCCCAAGGATCGCGCGCGCAAGCTGGCCATTGCGATGGAACGGCTGCGCTGGCTCGAACGCGAACCGCCCAAGACCCGTATCGACGTCAATACGGCTGCGACCTTCCTGCAATATTTCCGCGAAGGCAGCCTGGCCGATCAGCGGCGCGTGGTCGTCGGACAGCCCGGCTGGGAAACCCCGGCACTGGGGTCGCCGATCTACGCGCTGGTCGCCAACCCAGATTGGGTGGTGCCCGATTCGATCGTCAAGGAAGAGATTTCCAAGCGCAGCCCGGCCTATCTCAAGGAGAATAATTTCGTTCAGAAGGACGGCCGCTGGGTCCAGCAGCCGGGTCCCGACAGCGCGCTTGGCGAGGTCAAGTTCGCGATGAAGAACGACGAGGCGATCTACCTTCACGACACGCCGGCCAAGGCCGCGTTCCAGAGCGACGAGCGTCACCAGAGCCACGGCTGCATTCGCGTGCAGAATGCGGTCCAGTTCGCGCAGATGCTCGCCCAACAGAACGGCATCGCCGACAAGTTCAGCGAGGCGATGGCCAACAAGGACAAGGAATCGCAGGTCGCGCTGCCCAACGAGATCCCGGTACGGCTGCTTTACCACACGGCCTATCTGGGCGGGAACGGCCGGGTCCAGTACGCGCCCGACGTCTACGGCTGGGACAATGATGTGGCCTCCGCGCTCGGCTACGAAACGCGTCAGGTCGCGAAGCCGAAGCGCAATAGCGAAGACGTCGGCCCCTAGTGCGGTTGCGCGGGTACGCGATTGCGGGCCCGCTCCACCCTAGGCGGCGAGTGCAATGTCCAGGAACAGCATCGCGCAAACGCCGATCAGGAATGCCCAGATCGGCCGGCGATGGCCGTCTTCCTGGTGGATCGCGGGGATAAGCTCGGCGGCGACGATGTAGATCATCGCCCCGGCCGCCCAGCCCATGCCGGCGGGCAACAGCCAGGTCGCCGCCGAAACCAGGGTCACGCCAAGGAAGGCGCCGACCGGCTCGACCAGCCCGGTCGCGCCGCCGATAAGCACCGCGCGGCCCCGCGAATAGCCGATCGTCAACAGGGCCGCCGCGACGGCCAGGCCTTCCGGCAGGTTCTGGACGCCGATTCCCACTGCCGTACCGATCGCAATGCGCGGGTCGCCGGCGGCAAAGCTGACCCCGACCGCCGCGCCCTCCGGCAGGTTGTGCGCGGTCATCGCGATCAGCAGCAGCCACACGCGCCGCGCGGCTTCGCTGGCCTCGGCCCCCCCGATCGATTGCACGCGCTCGGACCGGCGCAGCAGGTCCAGGCACGCCGCGCCGACCAGGACGGCCAGCGCCACCTGCGCGGCCGCGGCGAACGCGGAATAGCCCTGGTCCTGCGCAAAGGCGGCCGCGGGCACGATCAGGGACAGGTAGGACGCGGACAGCATGACGCCAGCGGCAAAGCCGAGCATGATGTTTTGCCGTTCCTTGCCGGACACGCTGCCGAAAAAGGCGGGAGTCGCGCCGACGAACGTGGCCAGGCCCGTGGTCAGGCCGGCAAACGTCCCCCAGCCGATCAGCTGCCAATCCACGCCCGCGTCACTCCTGCCCGTACAAGGGCCTGTCGTTACGCGGTGCGTGGGTGTCGCGCCATAGCGCGATGCGGCTTAGTTGCTGGTCCAGCGGGCCGCGATGAAATCGCTGGCCGAGCGATATTCGGTGGGGGTCACCTGCCCGTCCGTGTCCCCGTCCGCGATCCGCTTGAACTCGATCGCCGCGGTATCGGCTTCGCGGATGGAAAGATGGCCGTCGCCGTTGGCGTCGAACGCCCGCACGGCCCATTGCATCAGCCGCGGATCGCGCTCGAACAATTCTATCGCGCGCGGATTGGTCAAGCGGAAGTCTTCGGCAATCGACGCAGGGGCGGCCTGTCCGGCGGCGGCGATAAGGGCGAGCAGGGCGATCATGCAGTCAGAACGCACCAGGCGCGCCTTGGCTTCCTAGCAAACGAGCGCACTGCGGACGGCCTTGGCGAAGGCGGCCGCTCGGAACGGCTTGGCAAGCAATGGCGAATGTGGCGCGATCTGCTTGATAGCCTCGGTTTCGCTGTAACCGGACACGAACAGGATCCGCTGGTCGGGGGCGGTCGCAAGGATACTCCGCGCGACGTCCGCGCCCGACATTTCGGGCATCACGAAATCGAGCACGACCAGGTCCGGCCGGCCGTCGGCGAAGCTTTCCAGCCCCGCCTTGCCATCGCCGCATTCGCGCACCGTGAAGCCTTCCTCGGTCAGCGCTTCGACCATGAAGCCGCGAACGTCGGGATCGTCGTCGATCACCAGGATTGACGCGGTGGCCGACTCATTTTCCTCGCCCTCGCTGTCGGTTTCGGCCGACAGCGGCTGCTGCGCGCCGTCCGCCACCCGGAACAACAGCTTGATCGTGGTGCCCTCGCCGGGCGCCGTCTCGATCCGCGCGGTGCCGCCCGACTGGCGCGCCATGCCGTAGACCATCGACAGGCCAAGCCCGGTGCCCTTGCCCACGTCCTTGGTGGTGAAGAACGGTTCGAACGCCCGCGCGGCGACGTCGGGCGACATGCCGGTGCCGGTGTCGCAAATGCACAAGGCGACATATTCGCCGGGGTCCAGCTCGGCATCGTTCTCGATCGCGACGACGCGGGTAATGAATTTCAGCACCCCGCCCTCGGGCATCGCGTCGCGCGCATTGATCGCCAAGTTGAGCACCGCGACCTCGACCTGCGTCGGGTCGGCCATGACCGGCCGCTCCGCCTCGTCGAGGTCGAATTCCTTGGCGATGCCCGGACCCAGCACGTTGCGCAGCATGGGGCGCATTTCATGGATCAGCGGCGCCACCTTGATCGGCCGCGTCTCCAGCCGCTGGACTCGGCTGAAGGCCAGCAGCTGGGCAGTCAGTCGGGCGCCTCGCTCGGCCGCGGTCAGCGCGTTGACCGCATAGCGCTTGAGCTTTTCGTCCTCGACCCGCCGGGCGATGAGATCGAGCCCGCCGACGACCACGGTCAGCAGGTTGTTGAAGTCGTGCGCGATGCCGCCGGTAAGCTGGCCCAGCGCTTCCATCTTCTGGCTTTGCCGCAACTGTTCCTGCGCCGCCTTGAGCTCGGTGATGTCGCGCGCTTCGAACAGCAGGTAAATGACCTCGCCCCCCGGTTCTCGCACCGGCTGGATCGCGACGTCGAGGAACGCCATCGGCGCGCCTTCGCGCTCCATCGTCACCTGTCCCGAAAACGGCTTGCCCGCCGCGGCGGCGCGGACCGCCTTCTTCATCAGCCCGATGTGCTGCGGATATGCCTGCAGGGTCGGCGCATCCCACAGCTTCATGCCGATCGCTTCGTCGGGGTTCTGGTGGCGCCAGGCCTCATCGCGGTGGTTCACCGCCAGGATCGTCCCGTCGGGCTGCAGCAGCACCATCACTTCCAGCGCCGCTTCGAACACCGCGCGGAACTGCGCTTCGCTCTCGCCCAGCTTGCGCGTGCGCTCCTCCACCTGGCGGCGAAGCTCCAGCTCGGCTTCCTTGGCGACGGTGATGTCGGTGGCGACGCCGATGAAGCCGACATGCTCGCCGTCCGGCCCGAACCGCGGCGAGCTGGTGCTGAGCAGCCAGCGATAGTCGCCGTCGCTGCGCCGGAACCGCCCTTCCAGGCTGAACGGCCGCAACGAGGCTTCGCCGGCGACGCTTTCCGCGGTGATCCGCTCCGCGTCGTCGGGGTGGATGACCGTGCGCCAGTCGAACGTCCGCGCCGTTTCCCGGTCGGCGGTGCCGAGCCAGTCCATGTAGGCGTCGTTGACGAAGTCGCGGCTGCGGTCGAGCCGCGTCACCCACATCAGCGCCGGCGCCTGGTTGGCGATGCGCCGGAATCGCTCCTCGCTTTCGCGCAGCGCGCGTTCGGCGGTGCGTTGCTCGGTGACATCCTTGACCACCATCACCAGCCCCGCGACCGACCCGTCGGCCTCGTCGATCCACGGCACATATTCGGTCTGCACCGCCGCTGGCCCGCGCGTCGGATGGTGGAATTCGGCGATGAAGAACTGCCGCGTGCCGGCCATCGCGTCGGCGATCCGCTGGCGCCGCGTGGCGTAGGTTTCGTCCCCCAGCATCGCGCGCACCGGCCGCCCGACCAGCGCGTCGCGCGGCTGTTCCAGATACTCCGCCATCGGCCGGTTGACGAAGCGCACCACCTCGTCCCGGTCGACATAAGCGATCATGATCGGCAGCAGGTCGGCCAGCGCGCGCAGCCCCGGCGCGGTGAACATTTCCGCCGGCATGCCCGGCGGCAGGCCGTCCGTGCCTGGGCCCGTGCCCGCTGCCTGCTTGTCCGCCTCCGTCGCCATCGCCCGACGATTGCGCGAAACGCCCGCGAAGTCACGCGCTTGTGAAGCCGCCGCCGCTCCCCTCGCCCCGCCGCCTGCGCAAAAAAGGCTGTCCTATTTGGATTTCATCTGCCTCAAGCTCGTCGATGAGCAAGCCCAGCCAGCGCCTTCCGCGCCCCGAACCCCGTGCGGCCGCCGCGCCGCCCGCCGCCGCCGCGCCGCTTACCGCCCCCATCGCCGAGGATTATGACGAGGCCGTCGCCGCCTGGCATTTCCACCTCGACGCCGGCCATTTCGCGCGCAGGCCCGGATCATGAAGCGCCGCGTCCCCGTCCCCCGCGACCAGCGCGAGCCGCTGCCCGAATTCACCCCCGTCCCGCGCAAGTGCAAGCGCCACGACGGCTGGACGCCCGAGCGGCAGAAGGCCTTCATCGAGGCGCTGGCCGACACCGGTTCGGTCAGCCGCGCCGCGGCGATGACCAACATGTCGTCCGAAAGCGTCTACTTCCTCCGCCGCCAGCCCGGCGCCGAAAGCTTCCGCCGCGCCTGGGAAGCCGCGCTCGACTATGGCGTCGCGCGGATGAAGGACATCGCGTTCGAACGCGCGATCGAAGGCTATCTCGTCCCCTGCTTCGTCGGCGGTCGCCTGCTGGGCTGGCGCCGCAAGTACAACGACCGGCTGCTGATGTTTTTGCTCAGGCACTATGGGGAGGATGCGAATGGCAGACGCACGAAGGTCGAGTATTTCTCGACCCGTGCGACTGCCGGAGCAGCCTCAGCGCCGAGCGGAAGGCAGCAGGCGGGAACCGCCACGCTGACTTCCGCGAGAGACGCGTCCCCAGATCGGCCGACGGGTCGCGAAGCGAACCCGATCGACGGCGCGGGGGTCGCAGACGAACGAGGACCAACGGTCCGAGGACATTCACTCCGCGACGGCGCAGCCGCCATCGCGACTGCTGGAATGCAATCAGCGATAGCTGAAACCACCACCGTCCGCACCGTCACCACCGGCCGCGCCGCCGCCCCCGCGCTCGACGCCACCACCGCGATCATCGAGGACTTCCCCGGCGTCGAGCTCGACGCGGTCGCCCAGGCGGAAATCTACCGCATCCTCCAGGACTGCGCCGCCCGCCGCCGATCGGTCGAAGGCACGCCCCACGATCCCGACCAGCCCTTCATCTCGGTCGAACAGCCGGAACGCGAAGTGCTGGTCCACGACCCCGGCTACGCACACCCCCGCAAGGTCAAGCGCCGGCCCGCGCCCCTGACCGACGTGGTGGTCGACGAAGGCGCGTACCTGCAGCAGTCGCCGAAGACGGAGCCGGAGGACAAGTACAGCGCAGGCGTCGAGGAGCTGCCGTGGCAGGTGCTGGACCACGAAGAGGCGTGCGCGGAGATCGAGGCGGCGGTGGAGAGTGTCAAGAGGGCTTCGAAGCCGCTCGCTCTCCCGCCTGCGGGCGAGGGTCAGGGTGAGGAGCAGCAGAGCGAGAACAGCTGATGTCCAGTCACCTCGGACTCAATACGGATTGCAATGAAATTCAAAGCGAGAAAACGACGATAGTATCGTTCAATAACGAAATTTCAGACCCACCTCAGCCATGTCTTCTCTGAAATCTCGGATCTGTTTCAGCCCTTCCAAAAAAGCATGCCGACATTCGCGAAATCGTCGCGCTCTCGCGCGAGCCTCGGCTGGCGGGTGATGGTTAAAATTCCTGTATTTATGGGTGAACCCACGCGCAGCCGCGATCGTCTGTCGTTTTTGGTTCATTGGTGGCCGATTCTCCATAGTCTGGAGTACATTTGCTAGGCCTTGCGCCTCTTGGGTAGCAGTTATCCAGCCCTTGCGGCGCGCTGTCGCCGCCGCCTTATTTATGATCTCTTCAAACACTTCAGTAACATCTCGAACCCCCGCGAGAGGGTCACCGGAATATGCACGATATGAATCTGCTAATCTCTGGCGAAGTTTCTTCGGAAGGCCATCGAACTCTAATTCCACTTCTTCAAGTTGAATAATGTGTTGAAGCGGGACCGCATCGTATTGGAGTTGACACCCACCATTCGCCGATATCGTAATTAACCCAAACCCATTATCGCGGAGATCTTCTGCCTCTTCCGGATTATTTTGATACTCCTCCAAGGGGCAAACACAGAAGACGGTCAAGGGCAAAGCAGAGCGCATTAAGCTACCACGCCGCCTGCGTAAGATCTCCGGAAATACAGCTTCGCCAATTTGCGCAGCTACGATCGAATGGCTTGGAGTTCTGAAATGTAGCGACGGTCGCCAGTCGATATTCGCGGCAAACTTTTCAGTGAACTTGAGTTCAGGATTTTGAAAATGCCTATTGAAATGCTGACAAGCAGCATTCAGCAAATAGTCCCCTCCCGGAGTGAGCGCGGATGCCGCCATCTACGGCAAAGCCTTTAAAAGAGCCTCCAGGCGCTCCGATAGCAAACGCAGGTCCTTGACGAACTCATCGTCAAGTTCATCAAATCTCCGCTCCTCTAAAACAACGTCAATAAAGTCAGACAGATTGTCTACCTCACGAGAAGCCTTCCGCTCAAAATATTCAAATTCAACGGTATGGGCATAAGCTTCTTTGATGCCAAAAGCGTGTCGTGGGTTGAAGACTTTATCCAGCGCGGCCTTGGCGGTCCTTTGCGCAACACCCAGACCTTCAATTGCCGTAGCAATTTTTGAAAGCTGTCGAAAATCGGTGATTGCTGCAATTTTTCCATCGCGAAACTTCTCGATTAAGGTGTCGCGGATTCGGTCTAGATCTTCCTCATATTCGGGAAGACGTCTGGTCACCGTCTTGAGCGACCTTTCCATCTCGATGAAAAAATCTTCGGATAGCTTTTGCTGAGATTTGGGCTTTTCCAGTTCCTCCATAAGGAGAGATTTGAATCGGCCCGGCAATCCGATGAGAAGTTGGCACCGGCGAATCGCTCCAATGCTTAGACCTGTAAGCTCCGATTGATCTCGCTCGTTAGGTTGTCGGTCGTGCTCAAGCGTCCAAAGCTCGATAATGCGCTCAAGCTTTGACGCTATCGTAAAGTAGTCCCATTGCTCGCGAAGAGCATGGATATTGTACATCAGGACGAGATTTTGAAGTTCGGATGGCTTGTTTTGAACGATTGCCGGAACGGCTTTAAGGCCTAACGTTAATGCACACCGCCAGCGGCGCTCTCCGTCGAGTAGTCTAAATTTGCCATGTTCTTCATAGACAGTCACGGGCACCTGAATTCCGTACTGATCAATCGAGCGAAGTAAGCTTTCCATTTCCTCTTTCCTAAATATTAGGCGAGGATTCTCAGGATTCTCGGAAATATCTATCGGGTTTATTTGCTTGAGGGAGCGCGTCCGTCGTGGTGGGGATGAGAGGATAGCCACTATGCAGCCATCCTAAAGACGAATTCAGTAGCCGGCATGTTAGCTTGTCCCGTGGAGCCTCCAAATGTTGAATGCTTATGGCTCAGTTCCAAAACGGCCGCTTCACGACCGTAATGTTTCCGAAAGAGGTTTCCTATTGTGCCCCTAGGATCGTTGATAAGTCCTTTTTCAGGATAACTCAGGATCAAATCTGCTTCGAGTTGTGCTGTAAGCTGGATCAGATTTGATACTGCATTCATTGCACCGGAGGCCAGGTTGAAGACAGAACGCGCTCGGCGATCGCGATATCTTCCTCTTCCTGTACACGCCGGGTAATCGTACAAAACAAGCGTCTCGTACATATGATAGAATCTAGAATACTGGTCGTCGGTGTAAGGCGGGTCTGCGTAAATAACAGAGGGTCTGATATTGGATTCATTAAGCTGCTTAACCAAATCGACAGCATCCTGCTTGAAGACCCTGTTATTTCTTCGCCATGATGCGGATCCGATCGGATTGATGCTACTAAGTTCGATCTTCATTGTGCGCCAAACAGACCGCTCACGTTCCTTCGTGATACGCACAAGATTTTTCACGCTCGGCGCCAGAGGCTGAGCGAAATGCCCGGTGCTGGTTGAACATTTGTTCATCGCCATTCCCAATGCAACGAGAAGACGGTCAAATTGATCGGTTGTGATCACACGCTCCGACACTGCCCGATCGAGCGCGAAGCGAGCGCTATCCAGCTCTATGGCTTGTTTAGTTGAAAAGTACGAACCAGCGTATCTCGAAATGAAAAGATCGTATCTGCCGTCGGTAGCAATTTCGCGACAATTTTCTCTTTTAGTGGACGT
The DNA here is from genome assembly GCF_014352855.1 of Sphingomonas sabuli. Classification (GTDB taxonomy): domain Bacteria; phylum Pseudomonadota; class Alphaproteobacteria; order Sphingomonadales; family Sphingomonadaceae; genus Sphingomicrobium; species Sphingomicrobium sabuli. The sequence continues at coordinate 1,669,809 of NZ_CP060697.1, forward strand.
TTTGAATAGATGCTGTAGAGATTCGAGGTTTCCACAAGATAATGCACGCTCTTCCTCGAAAATTTGCGTGCTGTTGTCCTTCGAAAGCTCAAGCCTTTTGTGCTCAAAAGTCGCCTCCAAATTTCGAAATGCCTTTTCTGATACGGGTAAAGTCTCGTCCGAGCAGAAGAGCACTTTTCCTACGAGGTTAGCGAAAACCTGAAGGTCGTTTACCCAGATTTGGCGCTCTTGGCCGACGGCTTGAGCAACTGACGCCATCCCAGCGAAAGCGTCCAAGAAAACTCCTGAACGACACTGTCGGACGATTTGAGAGATCTCGGGCGAAAGCTGTCGCTTGGTGCCCATGTAGGGAATACAAATGTTAACCCCCGAAACAGGAACACCGAGCTTCTCTAACAATGCCGCGAGAAGCCAATTTTAGTCAAGTCGCGGCATTTACCCCTCGAGCCGCCGCGATCCACAATAAGGTTTGCCAGAGCTTCGCCGAGTCTCCGTTTCCTTTTCATGTTAAGAAAGCGATCAGCCCTCGTCCCCCATCCTCAACGCAGCAATAAACGCCTCTTGCGGGATCGACACCGACCCGTACTCCCGCATCTTCGCCTTACCCTTCTTCTGTTTCTCCAGCAGCTTCCGCTTCCGCGTCGCATCGCCGCCATAGCACTTCGCGGTCACATCCTTGCGCAGGGCGCTGATGGTTTCGCGGGCGATGACCTTGCCGCCGATGGCGGCCTGGATGGGGATTTTGAACAGGTGGCGGGGGATCAGTTCCTTTAGGCGTTCGCACATGCCGCGGCCGCGTTGTTCGGCGGTGCCGCGGTGGGTGATCATGCTCAGCGCATCGACGGGCTCTTCGTTGACCAGGATGCTCATCTTTACGAGGTCGCCGGTGCGATAGCCGATCTGGTGATAGTCGAACGACGCGTAGCCGCGGGTGATCGATTTCAGCCGGTCGTAGAAATCGAACACCACTTCGTTGAGCGGCAGTTCGTAAGTCACTTGCGCGCGCTGGTGCGCGCCGGTGCCGACATAGGTCAGGTTCTTCTGGATGCCGCGGCGGTCCTGGCACAGCTTCAGGATCGCGCCCAGATATTCGTCCGGCGTGTAGATCGTCGCTTCGATCCACGGCTCCTCGATGCTTTCGATCCGGTTGGGGTCGGGCATGTCGGCCGGGTTGTGCAGCTCGATCGTCTGCGCGTCCTCGGTCTTCGAGTGGCTCAAGTGGATCTGGTACACCACGCTTGGCGCGGTGGTGATGAGGTCGAGGTCGTATTCGCGCGTCAGCCGCTCCTGGATGATTTCCAGGTGGAGCAGGCCAAGGAAGCCGCAGCGGAAGCCGAAGCCCAATGCGGCGCTGGTTTCCATCTCGAAGCTGAACGACGCATCGTTGAGCCGCAGCTTGTACAGGCTGTCGCGCAGCTTCTCGAACTCCGCCGCGTCGGTGGGGAACAGGCCGCAGAACACCACCGGCTGCACTTCCTTGAAGCCGGGCAGCGCCGCGACGGCGGGGCGCTTGGCATCGGTGATGGTGTCGCCGACGCGGGTCTCGGCGACTTCCTTGATCTGCGCGGTGATGAAGCCGATTTCGCCGGTGGTCAGCTCGGGCAAATCGGTGCGCTTGGGCGTGAAGCACCCGACGCGGTCGACCAGATGGGTGGTGCCGGCCTGCATGAACTTGATCGCCATGCCCTTGCGCAAACTGCCATCGATCACGCGGACGAGGATGACGACGCCAAGGTACGGGTCGTACCAGCTGTCGACCAGCATCGCCTTCAACGGCGCGTCCTTGTCGCCGCGCGGGGGCGGGATCTTGGCGACGATGGCGTCGAGCACGGCTTCGATGCCGATGCCGGTCTTGGCCGACGCCAGCACCGCTTCCGATGCGTCCAGCCCGATGATCTCCTCGATTTCCTGCTTCACGCCCTCGGGGTCTGCGGCGGGCAGGTCGATCTTGTTGATCACCGGCACGATCTCATGATCCTGCTCGATCGAGGCATAGACGTTGGCCAGCGTCTGCGCTTCGACCCCCTGCGCGCTGTCGACCACCAGCAGCGCGCCTTCGCAGGCGGCGAGCGACCGCGACACTTCGTAGGCGAAGTCGACATGGCCGGGCGTGTCCATCAGGTTGAGCTCGTGGCCCTTCCAGGTAAGCCGGACGGTCTGCGCCTTAATGGTGATCCCGCGCTCGCGCTCGATATCCATGTTGTCGAGCACCTGCGCGCTCATTTCGCGCTCGGTCAGCCCGCCGGTCGCCTGGATCAGCCGGTCGGCCAGCGTCGACTTGCCGTGGTCGATGTGGGCGATGATGCTAAAGTTCCGAATTTTGCTGATGTCTGTCATGTGTCCGCGCGCTATAAAGGCTGCTCAACGGGGGGCAATCGATGAAGCGAATTGTCATGGTGCTGGCCGCATCGGCGGCCGTTGGAGGAGCGGCGCCGGCACCCGCTCCGCAAGCCAATTACTGGATGGACGTGGCCACCGCGAGCGGCATGGGCGCGGGCATGATGGGCGGCGGGGGCCAGCCCAACATGGCGCAGGTCATGCAGATGATGCAGGGCGGCGGCGGTCAGGTGATGCACAGCGTCAACCTATATTTGTCGTCCAAGCAGAAGCCGGCCGCGCCGCAGGCCAGCCACATGATTCCCGCAGGGATGCGGATGGGCCCGAGCCTGCCGCTGATCGCCCCGGCCGCGGCCAGGCCCGAGCCGCGCAGCGACGGCGTGCCCGCCAACTTCCAGCCGCCCAAGGGCAAGATGCTGATCTATTGGGGGTGCGGCGAACATGTCGGGGCGGGTCAGCCGACGGTGATCGACTTCGCGTCGGTTGCGAAAGGCAAGATGCCTGCCGGCTATGCCGCGATGGTCGCCGCGGTTCGCGCCGCCCAGCCGCCGCGCCAAGGCCAGTCCGCCGGGTACGGCGAATGGCCCAACACCCGCGATTCGCGGCCGGTCCCGCCGGCGGCGTCGTTGCTGGGTGCACATAAAATCGAGGCCAATTACGCGCCGCCGATCGCCTTCACGCTGGCACAGGGGCAGGACTTCATGCCCGGGCTGGGCCTGCGCGAGGCGGGCAATATGCCGTCCGGCGCGGTCCGGCTGGCCTGGACGCCCGCGGCGTCGGCGACCGGTTACGCGTTGAGCATGTTCGGCGCCACGGCCGCCGGCGATGTCGTGATGTGGTCGTCCGCGGCGAAGGCGGCGGCGATGCCCAACATGGATTACCTGACCCCCGCACAGGCGCGCCAGCTGGTGGCGTCGGGCGCGGCGCTGGCACCCGGCACCAGCCAATGCGTGTTGCCGGCCGAAGTCGCGAAGACTTCGCCAAGCGGGATGGTGATGATGATCGGCTACGGCCCGGAAGCGAACTTTTCCGACAAGCCAAAGTCGCCGACCTGGACGACCAAGGTGCGGTACAAGACCACCGCGTCCGTTATGCTGGGCATGGGCGACATGATGGGCGACGCCGGACCGGGACAGCCGCAACCGCAGCAGCCACGCCGCAAGCGCAAGTTCGGCCTCGGCGACCTGATCCAGGGCGCGACCGGGTTGCCCGTCGGGAATTAGCCGTCGAGCATGGCGGTTGCGTCCGGGGTGCGGGCGTCTAGTGTTGCGGCGATCCTATCCCGGAGAGCCGAATCCATGAACAGCTTCAAGCGCCTGTCCTTCCTGCTTGCGTCGTCCGCGCTGGCGGCCTGCACCACCACGCCGCGCCTGGCGCCCGAGCCGATGCCAGCAGGCATGACCGCGGCAGCGGTGACCGCGCCGGAACCGGCGCCGGTCAGCGAGCTGGTCAAGGAAGTCGCCATTCCGCACAGTTCGTTCAAGCTGGCGAACGGCCTGACCGTGCTGGTCCACGAAGACCACAAGGCTCCGGTGGTCGCGGTCAGCACCTGGTACAATGTCGGGTCCAAGGACGAGCCCGAGGGAAAGACCGGGTTCGCCCATTTGTTCGAACATCTGATGTTCAACGGGTCGGAGAATCTGCCCGGCGACTATTTCACTTACCTGCAGCAGATCGGCGCCACCGATTACAACGGCACCACCTGGTTCGACCGCACGAACTATTTCGAGACAGTGCCCAAGTCGGCGCTGGAACGGGCGTTGTTCATGGAGAGCGACCGCATGGGTTACCTGCTGGGCGCAGTCACGCAGGACAAGCTCGATAACCAGCGCGGCGTCGTCCAGAACGAGAAGCGCCAAGGCGACAACGACCCGGGCGGGCTGGTCGAGTATGAGGTGCTGGAGAACCTGTTTCCGGCGGGTCACCCGTACCGCCATTCGACCATCGGATCGATGGCTGACCTGGACGCCGCCAGCCTGGCGACGGTGAAGGAATGGTTCATCGACAATTACGGGCCGAACAATTCGGTGCTGGTGCTGGCCGGCGATATCACCGCCGCCGAAGCACGGCCGCTGGTCGAGAAGTATTTCGGCGCGATTGAGGCGGGCGCGGCGCACACGCCGGCAGCCGCCGACGTGCCGACGCTGGCCGCGCCAAAGTCGATCGTCATGAAAGACCGCGTCGCCACGACGCAGATCCAGAAGCATTGGGCAGTGCCCGGCCTGCTGTCGCCCCAGCTTGAAGCGCTGGACGTCGGCGCGTCGATCCTGGGCGGGCTGGCCAGTTCGCGTCTCGACCGTATCCTGGTCCGCGAGGAAAAGCTGGCCGTCGGCGTCAGCGCCTATGTGCAACCGTTTCAGCGGGTCGGCATGATGCAGGTCAACGTGACGGTGAAGCCGGGCGTCGACGCCGAAGCCGTCGAGCGGCGGCTGAACGAGATCATGGCCGAGTATCTGGCCAACGGGCCGACCGAGGATGAGGTGAAGCGCGCCACCACGCGCGAAGTGGCAACCCGCATCCGCGGGCTGGAACAGGTGGGCGGCTTTGGCGGCAAAGCGGTCGCGCTGGCCGAAGGTCAGGTCTATGTCGGCGATTCCGATTTCTACAAGAAATCGCTCGACAATTATGCGGCGCTGACCCCGGCCGCGGTGCAGGGGGCGATGCAGCAATGGCTGTCGCGCCCAGCCTTCACCGTTCGCCTGGAGCCCGGCGACCGGCCGCCCTACGTCGAATCCAAGTTCACGCCCAAGAAGGGCAAGAGCGCCGACATTGCGACGCCGCCGACCAAGCGCACGATCCCCGCGCTGGACGAGCCGGCGCCGCTCGATTTTCCCGACGTGACGCATGTGCAGCTGTCGAACGGCGTCCGCGTCCATTACGCGCAGCGGGCGACCATTCCGGCAACGCAGGTCGGGTTGTCGTTCGACGCCGGCTATGCCGCGGACGCGCAGGCGCAGCGCGGGCTGCAGAACTTCACCCTCGGCCTGCTTGAAGAAGGCGCGGCGGGGATGACGTCGCAACAGCTGGCAGAGCGCGAAGAGCGGCTTGGCGCGCAGATCACCACCGGCGGCAATGCCGACACCAGCAATGTCACCTTGTCGGCGCTTTCTGCCAACCTTGGCCCGTCGCTGGACCTGCTGGCGGACATCGTCCAGCGGCCGACCTTCGACCCGCCGGAAGTCGAGCGCGTCCGCACCCAGGTGCTGACCGCGATCGCACAGGCGCAGAAGGACCCGCAAACGATCGCCAGCCGGACCATTCCGGGCCTGCTCTACGGCGACACCCATCCCTATGGCACGACCGCACTTGGCGAGGCCGAGGCGGTCAGGAGCTTCTCGCGCGCCAATTTGGAAGCGTTCCGCCAGCAGTGGCTGCGGCCGGACAACCTCGACATCTTCGTCGTGTCGAGCCTTCCGTTGCCGCAGGTCCAGCAGGAGCTGGAGCGCACTTTCGGCCAATGGGCCGCACCCGCCGGGCCGCGCGGGACCAAGGCGTTCACCGACCTGCCGACGCGCCCGACCGCCGAACGGATCGTGCTGATCGACCGGCCGGGATCGCCGCAATCGTATATCATGGCCGGCCAGGTCACGCCGATCGATCCGCGCGGCGAGATGGCGGCCATCAGCAGCGCCAACGACGTGCTTGGCGGGTCCTTCCTGTCGCGCATCAACATGGACCTGCGCGAGACCAAGGGCTGGTCCTACGGCGTGCGCGGTTCTGCCCAGCTGCAGGCCAAGGTCGTCCCCTATCTGATCAACGCGCCGGTGCAGGCGGACCGGACGGGCGACGCGATCCTGGCGTTGCGGCAGGACATTCGCGACTTCCTGGGCGCCAAGGGCGTCACCGACGAGGAGCTTGAACGGACGATCGCCAATCGCATCAAGGCGCTGCCCGGCCAGTTCGAAACGTCAACCTCGGTGCTGTCGGCGATGCAGACCAACACGCTGTATGGTCGGCCGGACAATTATTACGAGCTGCTGGGCGACAAGTATAAGGCACAGACCCGGGCCACGCTGGACACCGCGCTGCGCCAGACGGTCGATCCGCGGGCCTTCGTCTGGGTGGTTGTCGGCGACGCCGCCAAGGTGCGTCCGCAGCTGAAGAAGACTGGGCTACCGGTCGAGGAAGTCGATCCGCGCTAGGCATGAAAACGGGCCCGGTTTCGGCCGGGCCCGAATGCTTTGCGAGCCTCGTTCGCGGGCAGGTTAGCGCGTGACGCGGGTGAAATGGCCCATCTTGCGGCCCGGGCGATGTGTGCCCTTACCATAAACGTGGACGTGGGTGCCGGCCTGGGCGACCAGCTGCGGCCAGCCGTCGATTTCCGCGCCGAGCAGATTTTCCATCATCGCCGTGGTGCCGGTCAGCGCGGTCGATCCGAACGGCAGTCCGCAGATAGCGCGCACATGCTGTTCGAACTGCGACGTTTCGGCGCCTTCGATGGTCCAGTGGCCGCTATTGTGCACGCGCGGCGCGATCTCGTTGACGATAGGGCCGTCGGCGGTGGCGAAAAATTCGACCGTCAGCACGCCGACATGGCCAAGCCGCTCCGCGATGGCCGAGGCGACCCGGACGGCTTCTTCGCGGTGCCGGTCGACCACCTCGCCCGCCGGGACGGTCGAGCGGCGCAATATGCCGTTGTCGTGATCGTTCAGCGGCAGGTCGAAGGCCGCGATGGAACCGTCGAGCGCGCGGGCAAGGACGACCGAAAATTCGCAATCGAAGTCGACCCGGGCTTCCGCCACCGCCGGCTGGCGGCCGATCGATTCCCACGCGGCGAGCACCGATCCCCGCTCCGTCGCCCACGCCTGCCCCTTGCCGTCATAGCCCAGCTGCCGGGTCTTGAGCACCAGCGGCGCGCCGATGTTCCGCTCCGCCTCGGCGACGTCAGCCTCGCCGTCGACGCGCATCCACCGGCCGACCCGCGCGCCAGTGCTTTCGATGAATTCCTTTTCGCGACCGCGGTCCTGCCCGATCTGCAGCGACGCGACGCCCGGGCGAAGCTTGGCGGCGATCACCTCAAGCGAGGCGGCGGGGACATTTTCGAATTCGTAGGTGGCGACATCGACGCTGTCGGCGAAGGCACGCAACGCCTCGATGTCGGAATAGTCCGCGCGGGTGAATTCGGCCGCGACGTCGGCCGCGCACGGCGCCGCGCCGGGTTCGAACACGTGGCAGCGATAGCCGAGTTGGGCGGCGGCGACGGCGATCATCTTGCCCAACTGGCCGCCGCCGATGATCCCGATGGTCGAGCCCGGCGGAAGCATTACGGCGCTTCGGCGACCGAATCGGTCTGGTCGGAGCGATGCCGTTCGAGGCGGGCGGCCAGGTCCGTGTCACTGGTCGCGAGGATCGAAGCGGCCAGCAGTGCCGCGTTGATCGCCCCGGGCTTGCCGATGGCCAGCGTGCCGACCGGCACGCCGGCGGGCATCTGGACGATCGACAGCAGGCTATCCATGCCCTTCAGCGCCTGCGATTCGACCGGCACGCCAAGCACCGGAAGCGTGGTCATCGACGCCGCCATGCCGGGCAGGTGCGCCGCGCCGCCGGCACCGGCGATGATCACCTTGAGCCCGCGGCCCGCGGCGTCGTGGGCGTAATCGTACAGCCGCTTGGGCGTGCGATGCGCCGACACGATGCGCGTTTCATGCTCCACCCCAAGGCGGTCGAGCATCTCGCACGCATGGCGCATCGTCTCCCAGTCCGACTTGCTGCCCATGATGATGCCGACCAGTGGCGCGGTCATTGAAACTCCCGAACTGAAGCGCCGAAGAGGCCGTTTAGGAAGAGACTTGACTGTTCGCAATCGGGACGGGCCAATAGCGGCGATTTCGCGCGGGATTTTTCACGGCTATTTCCGCGCAGGTGACCGGAGGAACGGCCAGCGTGCCCGACGCGGAAGCGTTTGCGGAAATCGAACGGCTGCGCGAGAAGATCGCGCGGCTCGAGGAGCGAGTCCGCCAGCTCGACGATCTGGCGCACCAGGACGCGCTGCTGCCCGTGCCCAACCGCCGCGGTTTCCTGCGCGAACTCGACAGCGCGATTGCCCGGGTCAGCCGCTATGGCGAAACCGCGGCGCTGCTGTTCGTCGACATCGACGGGCTGAAGCGGATCAACGACAGCCTTGGCCACCTGGCCGGCGACGCCGCGCTGGTCCATGTCGCCACGGCGCTGACCGACGCGGTACGCAAGAGCGATTGCGTGGCGCGCCTGGGCGGCGACGAATTCGGTATCCTGCTGGTCCACGCCGGCGAGGAGATCGCGCTGGACACCGCCAAGCGCCTGACCGCAGTGGTCGAGCAGGCACAGGCGGTCTACGACGGGCAGCGGTTGCCGTTGAGCATCGCCATCGGCGTTGCGGTTATCGACAAGGACGACACGCCCGATCGCGTTATCGCCCGCGCGGACCGGGCGATGTACGCGCGCAAGGCCGCGGCCTAGGCGGCGCGTTCGCTGAGGTAGTAGCTGTCGCGCGTCGCGAGGGCGTCGTCGAGTTCGTAGACCAGCGGTTGGCCGGTCGGAATTTCGACCCCGACGATATCGTCGTCGTCGATACCCGACAGATGCTTGACCAGCGCCCGGATGCTGTTGCCGTGCGCGGAGATGAGCACCCGCTGGCCGGAGCGCAGCGCGGGCGCGATGGCCGCGTCCCAATATGGCAAGACGCGTTCGATCGTGTCCTTGAGGCTTTCGCTGTGCGGGACGGTGACGCCAGCATAGCGGCGGTCGCCGGACAGGTCGTACGGGCTGTCCGCGTCCAGCGGCGGCGGCGGGATGTCGAACGACCGGCGCCAGATCCTGACCTGTTCCTCACCGACCTTGTCGCGCATCTCCTGCTTGTTGAAGCCGGTCAGCCCGCCATAGTGGCGTTCGTTGAGGTGCCAGTCCTTGTGCACCGGCAACCACAAGCGATCCATCTGTTCGAGCGCAAGGTCGAGCGTCTTGATCGCGCGGGTCAGCAGGCTGGTGAAGCAGACGTCAAAGTCGAGTCCGCGATCGCGCATCAGCGTGCCGGCCGCCATCGCTTCTTCGACGCCCTTGTCGGACAGGTTGACGTCCCACCAGCCGGTGAAGCGGTTTTCCAGATTCCACTGCGACTGGCCGTGACGGATCAGGACCAGCGTCGGCATCAGGCGTCGACCTTTGCCGGCTGGGCCTTGTTCTTGCCGGCGCTTTCGAGGTCGGGAAGGATGGCGTGGAGCGCGTCGAGACAGGCGCGACCGAGGTGCATCGAACGTTCCGGCGACCAGCCGTAGACCGGGTCGGGCAGATCGTCATTGTCCTTGAAGGGCATTTCCAGCGTCATCGACACGCAGCCGTAGCGTTCGGCCAGCTGGGTCGTCGACATCGACATGTTGGCCTGGCCCGGCTTGGGAATCTCATAGCCCTGGCGCGTCTGGAAATCGGGCGACAGCAGTTCGAGCTTGTCCGAGAAGGTTTTGAACAGTGCCGACTGGCGGTCGGTCAGCGAGGGAATGCCTTCGAACCCGGCGAGGAAGTTGGCAGGGATAGCCTCGTCGCCGTGCACGTCCATCGCGAAATCGACGCCGGTTTCGTCCATCGCGTTGCGCACGAACAGGACTTCCGGGCTCTTGTCCGCGGTCGGGGCGTGCCATTCGCGGTTGAGGTTCACGCCCACCGCATTGGTCCGCAGATGGCCGCGGCGCGAGCCGTCCGGATTCATGTTGGGCACGATGCGAAAGGTGCAGCGGTCGCGCAGCACGCGCGAGACCGGATCGTCGAGGTCGGTGAGCTTTTCAAGCGCGCCTTCCATCCACCATTCGGCCATGCTTTCGCCCGGATGCTGGCGCGCATAGAGCCACACGTTGAGCGGGCCTTCACCCATTTCCAGGCAATCGATGTCCTGGCCGTCGAGCGACTTGCCGAGCGAGCGGTAGGTGACCCCGGGAAGCGAAGCGACCGACGTCACCAGGTCGTGGTGGCGGTCCATCGAATAGGGCGCAAAATAGGCGATCCAGAGTACGTCGGTATCCGGCGTGAGACGCATCGTCAGCACGCCGTCGGCATAGCTGGTGCCTTCGATCCTATACCATTCGTCGCGGTCCGTGGACGCGCAGGCGCGATAGCCGGGCCATCCGTCGGGATAGGCCGAGCCGCCGCAGTTGGTGATGCGCAGCGTCACTTCGCGATCCTTGGCGCCGGCCAGCCGGAAGTGAAACCACTGATAGAAATCGCTCATGTGGTCCTTGACGATTTCCAGGTCGGCGCTGTCGCCGTCCTGGCTGACCACGCGAATGTTGCCGGCGTCGAACGCGCTCGAAATGATGAGGGTCATCGGGTCCTTGGGATGCTGCAGGAATGGAATTGGGCTGGCTGATAAAGCGCCCCCGCCGAACTGGCAAACGGCGGGCCGGGGAACGTCGGTCGCCGAGGGGCGTAGGGTCAGCAGGTGAATTTTTGCGCAGGAGTGCAAAGTGCTCAGGGCTATCGGGTGTATCGTGCTTGTCGTCGTCGCCGTCGCGCTGCTCAGCGTCTTCGGCCTGCTCAAGGCGATCTTCTAAACCGGCAGCCCGCGGCTATTGGTCTGGCACGCGCGGTCGAACCTCGCTAGCCAGTCGGCCGTGCGCGACCTTCCCGTCCTGGTCACCGGCGGTGCCGGTTACATCGGCAGCCACGCCGTGCTGGCGCTGCAGGCGGCTGGGTGCCCGGTCGCGGTGGTCGACGATCTGTCCAACGGGACGCGCCGCGCAGTGCCATCCGACGTGCCCTTTTACGAAGGCAGTATCGCCGACCGTCAGCTGCTATCTCGCATCTTCGCCGAGCAGGGGACGCGGGCAATCATGCATTTCGCCGGGTCGATCGTCGTCCCGGAATCGGTCGAAAAGCCGTTGCTTTATTATGCCAACAACACGCTTGCGTCGCACGCGCTGATCAGCGCGGCAGTCGACGCGGGCATCCCGCACATCCTCTTTTCATCGACTGCCGCGGTCTATGGCGCGCCCGAGCGCGTGCCGGTCGAGGAGGACGACCCAAAGCGGCCGATCAACCCTTATGGCGCGTCCAAACTGATGACCGAGGGGATGCTGGCCGATTGCGCCGCCGCCTATTCGTTCAATTACGGAGCGCTGCGCTATTTCAACGTATCCGGTGCGGACCCGCAGGGTCGGTCCGGTCAGGCCGGGCAAGGGTCGACGCACCTGATCAAGGTCGCGGTCGAGGCGGCGGTCGGCAAACGCAGCCACGTGGACGTATTCGGCGACGATTATCCAACCGCCGACGGGACCTGCGTGCGCGACTATATCCATGTCAGCGACCTGGCCGCCGCGCACGTCCGCGCGCTGGAGCGGCTGGTTGCGGCGCCGAGCGAGAACCTGGTGATGAATTGCGGTTACGGGCGCGGGCTGTCGGTGCTGGAGGTGCTGGACGCGGTCGACCGCGTCGCCGGTATGCCGGTCGCTCGGCGCATGCAGGGCCGCCGGCCCGGCGATCCGCCCGCTTTGGTCGCTTCGAACCGGCGCTTGGTCGAAACGCTGGACTGGCAGCCACAATTTGCCGACATCGACACGATCGTCGCCCACGCGCTCCATTGGGAACGCAAGCTCAAGGACCTGACCGCCGCGTGATGAAATATAAGCCGATGCTGGCTGCCGTGGCGTTCGCGCTGGCCGCCGCGGCCCCCGCCGCCCAGCCTGCCCCGCAGACCAAGCTTTCAGCGGCCGCCGAGCGGGTCCGTGCCGACGTAGAATTCCTGTCCCACGACCTTTTGGAAGGGCGGGACAGCGGTTCGCGCGGCTATGACATCGCCGCGGCGTACGTCGCCGCGCAATTCCGCGCCATCGGCCTGCAGCCCGGCGGTACCAACGGCAGCTGGTACCAGCAGGTGCCATTCCGCCGCGCCACCCATGCCGCGCCGGTCGAGGCGTCGCTGGCCATCGGCAACGATCGGGTCACCCTAACCGCCGGCTCGGACTTTGCCGTGCGGCCCAGCCTGACCCAGCAGGCGCGAACGATCGACGCGCCGCTGGTTTTTGCCGGGCACGGGATCAGCGACGCGGCGGTCGGCATCGACGATTACGCCGGCATCGACGCGCGCGGGAAAATCGTCGTCGTGCTGGAAGGCGCGCCCGAGGGCCTGCCGTCCGAAGTCGCCGCGCACCTGGCATCGTGGAAAAGCCAGGCCGCCGCCGCCAAGGGTGCGGTCGGGATCGTCGAGATCGCCGGTACCGGGGTCCGGCCCGGCTATGACCTCGTTTCCTATCTCGGCCGCCCGCTGGTCGATTGGATCCAGCCTGCCGGCGGCACGAGCGGGGAACCTCGCCGGCTGGACCTGTCCGCCGCCATTTCGAGCAAGGCCGCGGCGCGCATGTTCGTCGCCGCCGGCCAGAATCTGACGCGGCTGGTCAAAGCCCATCGCAGCGGGTCGGTCCGTGGTTTCGACCTGCCCGCGCGGTTGCGGCTTAGCGACCGCAGCAGCTGGGAGGATTTCTCCAGCCCCGAAGTCATCGGCCTGCTGCCCGGGGCGGACCCGGTGCGAAAGGCCGAGCACGTCATTCTGATGGGCCATCTCGACCACCTGGGCATGAAGCCGAACCCGAAGGCCGGCGAAGACGCGATCTTCAACGGCGCGCTCGACAATGCGTCGGGCATTGCGACCATGCTTGAAGCGGCGCGGGAATTCGCCGCATCGCCGACGCCGCCGCGGCGGTCGGTGCTGTTCATCGCCAACACCGGCGAGGAGCGGGGCCTGCGCGGCGCCGATTATTTCGCCGCCAACCCGACCGTGCCGCGCGATTCCATTGTCGGCGTCGTCGACCTGGACATGCCGATGCTGTTGTACCCGTTCACCGACATCACCGCGTTCGGCGGCGAGCATTCGACCATCGCCAGGTCGATCGCCGATGCCGCCGCTGCAATGGGCGTAAAGGTCGCGCCGGACCCGATGCCGGAAGAAGCGATCTTCGTCCGATCCGACCATTACCGTTTCGTCACCCGCGGCATTCCCGCGATCCTGTTGATGACCGGCTATGGCAATGGCGGGGAAGCGAAGTGGAAGGAGTTCTTTGCCACCGCCTATCACAAGCCGTCCGACGACGTGTCGCAGGCGATCCTGTGGGACCAGGGCGCGCGCTATGCCGAACTCAATTATCGAATCGCCCGCGCGCTGGCCGACAGTGAGGACCGACCGTTGTGGTACCAGGGCGATTATTTCGGGGACGTGTTCGCGCCCGGGCAGCGCAAGGCTCCCAAGCAATAACCTTGACTTGCCGGGCAACGCTTCTTAGGTGCCCCCCCGGTTTTAGAACAAACCTCCCACAACCTGTTTTATGTAACGAGGCGGCGCGCTCGATGAAAATTCGTAACTCACTCAAGTCGCTGAAGGACCGGCATCGCGATTGCCGAGTCATTCGCCGCCGCGGCCGCACGTACGTCATCAACAAGACGAACCGCCGCTTCAAGGCGCGCCAGGGCTAAGCCTTTCGCGATTCTTCGGTCCGCAGTTTGCGGCCTGAGCATTTCATCGTAATTCTGCTGCAACCTGCCTTAAGCGCGGGTTCACCTGCCTTCGCATAGAAGCGAAAGCCAAGGAGCATGGTGATGAAACGGTTTTGGATCAGTGTTGTCGTGACGGCGGTTGCGGGCCTTGGCCTGGCGACGGCGGCGCCAGCTTATTCGGCCGCCGATGCCCAGGCGCAGGCCACTCCCAAGGGCTGGAACTACGAAATCAAGGGCGGCAAGCGTGTGCCCAAGGGCGACCGCGTGACCAAGGCGGACGGCAGCTGGCGCGAGGAAATGCGCCACGGCAAGTGCGTTACGGTCAAGGAAAAGACCGCCACCGGCGAATATCGCGAAAGTCGCCGCTGCGACGACTGATCATTCGGCCGACGGCAAGTCTCCGCCGTCGGCACGCTTGCTGGTGATCTTGCAGCCGGGCAGCCCGAATTCCTGGACATCCTTGCAATAACGGACCTGGGCGCTTCCGTCCGGGCCGATGAAGATCGCCCAGTCGCGCCGGTCGGAACAGCTCGCGGTCCACATTTCCAGATTCTTGTAGGTGCCGACGAAGCCCGATTCGGTGATCCGTTTGCACGGATAGCCCGAATCGTGGATCGCCCGCTTCAGCGCTATCGACCGATTGAGCGCATTGAGCTCATGCAGCCCCGCCTGTTCGGGACTGCGCACGCTGATGTTGCGGGTGGCGGCCTGTTCGGTGCCGCTGTCGCCGGGGTTGCCGCAGCCGGCGAGGACCAGGGCGCCTGCGGCTGCCGCGATCAGTGAACGCATAGGAACTTCCTCCTCAATCCTGCCAACGCCTAGTCGCGAAACTCTATCCGCACCCGTGCCGCCGCGGCCTTGGCCAGGTCGACTGCCGCGTCGACGCTGTCGCCGCGGGCGAGGGCGACGCCCATGCGCCGGTTCTTGAGCGTCCTGGGCTTGGCGAAGAGCCGCACGTCGACCGGCGTTCCCGCCGCACCCATACCCAGCGCCTCATCCAGGCCAGCGAAGCCGAAATCCTCGCTCTCGCGATCGGCGAGGATCGCCGCCGACGCGCTCGGCCCGGCAAGCTCGATCGCCGGAATGGACAGGCCGAGGATGGCGCGCACGTGCAATTCGAATTCGTTGGGGTATTGGGAGATGAGGGTAACCATCCCGGTGTCGTGCGGGCGTGGCGACAGTTCGGAAAACACCGCCTCCTCTCCGCGAATGAAGAATTCGACCCCGAACAATCCGTGCCCGCCGAGAGCCTCGACCACCGTGCGCGCCTGCGCCTGCGCCGATTCGAGCGCGGCAGCAGGGATCGCCGCTGGCTGCCAGCTTTCGCGATAGTCGCCGCTTTCCTGGCGGTGGCCGATCGGAGGACAGAACATGACGCCGGCGCGCGTCGCTACCGTCAGCAGGGTGATTTCGCTGTCGAAGCGGACGAACTCCTCGACAATCACGCGTGGCCGGTCGCCGCGCATGTTGGCGACGGCATAGTCCCATGCCTTGCCGACTTCCTCCGCGCTGGCGGCGGTGCTCTGCCCCTTGCCGGAGCTCGACATGACCGGTTTCACAACACACGGCAGGCCGGTCTCGTCTGCGGCTGCGATCGCCTGTTCGCGGCTTTCGGCGAAGCGATAGCGCGATGTCGTCAGCCCCAGCGTCCCGGCCGCGAAGTCGCGGATGCCGTCGCGATTCATGGTCAGCTGCGCCGCCCGCGCGGAGGGCACGACGTGCCAGCCTTCCGCTTCCAGCGTGGCCAGCGTGCCGGTGTCGATCGCCTCGATTTCCGGGACGATGAAGTCAGAGCGGTGCCGTTCGACCGCCGCGCGCAAGGCCGCACCGTCGAGCATGGAAAACACTTCGGACGCGTCGGCGACCTGCATCGCAGGCGCGTTCGCATAACGGTCGCAAGCGACCACTCGGCAACCGAGGCGCTTGGCGGCGATTGCGAACTCGCGGCCGAGCTCGCCGGAGCCGAGCAGCATGAGGGTGGAAATATGCATGGCCGCTGGGATAGTCACAGCGGTTCACAATGTGGAGAGATTATGCGCCCGCTGCTGCTGATCCCGACGTTCGCGCTGCTGGCCGCCGCGCCCGCGCCAAAGACCCCGACCGAAATCGTCGCCGCCGCACCGGCCGCGGCCTGGCGGACCATTCCGGCCGAAGACCTGCTGGTGATGCAGCTGAAGGGGGGGCAGCGTGTGGTAATCCAGCTGGCGCCGGATTTCGCGCCGGTCCACGCCGCCAATATCCGCCTGCTGTCCAAAGCCAAGTGGTGGGACGGGTCGGCCATTTATCGCGTGCAGGACAATTACGTCGTGCAATGGGGCAAGAACGAAAGCGCGGATCCATTGCCGGCCGGGGTCGTCGCCAAGCCGCCCGAAGAATATGCGCGGCCGGTGAAAGGTCTGCCGATCCATCCGCTGGGCTACGCCGACGCTTACGCGCCGAAGGCCGGCTATGCGTTGGGCTGGCCGGTTGCCTACGATCCTGCCGGCGGCACGGCCAACCTGGTCCACTGTTACGGCTATGTCGGGGTCGGACGCGACATGGCGCCGGATACGGGCGTCGGTGGGGAACTATACGCCGTGATCGGGCACGCGCCGCGCCACCTAGACCGCAATATTGCGGTAGTCGGCCGGGTGTTGGCGGGGATCGAGCATCTGAGCAGCCTGCCGCGCGGCACCGAAGCGCTAGGCTTCTACAAGGAACGGACTTCGGATGTGCCGGTGGCATGGGTTCGCCTTGCCAGCGATGTCGACGCGGGCGAGCGACCGTCGTTCCAGTATCTGGACACGGGCAGCGCCAGCTTCGCCGACTTCGTACGCGCACGCGCCAATCGGAAGGATGACTTCTTCATCCGTCCGGCTGGTGGGGTCGATGTCTGTAATGCCGCGGTGCCGGTCAGGCCGACACCCGCAGGCTAGGGTTCACGCCGCCCAGGCGTGATAGTCGGCGTTGCGGTGCTGGATGACCACCGGGCGGTTGTGCGAGTGCGCCGTGGCTTCCGCCAGCGGCAGCGCCGTCGCGCAGAACGCGCATTCGGCCGACACCCGGCCGATGATCCAGTGCGTCCGGCCGCAGCCGGGGCAATAATTGGCTTCATGCTCCCGATAAACCGCGTGATAGCCGCGCGCCGCCGGTTGATAGGTCCTGTTCGTGAGGCCTGGAGTCACAGGCATAGCATGTTCCTTTCGGCGGAATTGAACGTGCGAACGCCGCCTAGGTTTCATGCCGCCCCGTTTCGGGACGCGATGCCTAATGATCGGGAAACCGTGGAAAGGGCGGTTCGGCGCGCTTCAGGCGTCGCCGTCGTCGATCAGCTTGTCGATCGCGATGAGCTCGGCAAATTCGGCGCCAAGCTTGTCGCCGGCGGTCCATTTGATCACCGCATTGGCGCGATCGCGGCCCGGCAACATCAGCCAGACGCGGGTGCCGACTTCGAACTGCACCGGCGTTTCGGCCATGAAGCCCCGTTCGGAGATATTGAGCACGCGCGCCTCGACGCCGTTCTCGCCAAGTTCGCGAACGGTCACGTCAAGTTCGACCGGCACGCGCGGTTCCCGCCGGCGGTCGTCCTGGTCTTCCTGTTCGGCGATGCGCGCCTTGATCATCGAAAAGCTCATCTCCACGCGCGTTACTCCGCGCAGGCCAGCGGGGCGGCGAAGGACACGCCAACATGGCCGTCCCGGACCCAGCAGACACGGGCGCTGACATCGCCATGACCGCTTAGCTCGATCCTTATTGTCTCGCCGATGTGCGGGATCAAGCGGAACGTGAACATCGCGCCCGACGCCGACAGGTTGAGCAGCTGCACCGGGTGACGCCGCCCGCGCAGCCACACCACTGCCGCCTGGGCCGGCGTATCGACCCGCGGTTCGCAGCGGTGATCGACATGGCGCGCCACGGCGCGCGGGACCATCGCCCCGTCGAGATACTTGATCCCCATCACATCCCCACTTTCGTTCGGCGGTCGTAACGGCATAGGTTTAAAGATTGGTTGTTCTCCGCAGCTTAGGCGGCGGTGCGACTCTCTGGTCACTGGCAGCGGCCGTTCAGCCTGTGTATTATGGGGCTGTGGCAGGCCGTGCCTGCGTGAAGACCAGAGGGTGGGAAATTTCTGTGACCTTGAAGACGCTGTTCAGTTCGATCGCGGCCGTGACGGCCGTTTCGGCCATTCCGTTCGCTGCCCTGGCGCAGCAGCCGATGCCGGTGCCGATGCCCGTGCAACAGGGGCCGCAGGTCGCCCAACCGCCGGTGGCTCCCGCGATGCCGGTTGCCGAACCCGCCCCGCTACCGCTGCCGCTGTGGGATGTCGGCGCGGCGCAGGAACTGCTGGGCTTCATTCGTAATATCGGCGCCGAGGGCCTGTCCCCCACCGATTATGCCCCGCAGGCGCTGTCGGATGCGCTTGCCAGCGGCGACCCGATGCGGATGAGCGAGGCGGCCAATGCCAGCTTCACCAAGGTCGCGTCCGACCTCGCGCTCGGCCACGTCCGCGGCAAGGATCGGGTCGACTGGCACATCAAGGATCCCGACTTGGCCGATAACCGGATCGACAAGCTGCTGCGCTGGTCGCTGCACACGCGGCAGGTGGCGGAAACCCTGAACGGCCTGATGCCCAAGCATCCACAGTACAGTTCGCTCAAGCGGGCGCTGGAAGTGACGCCGAAGACCGAGACCGCGAAGATCAACCGCATTCGGCTCAACATGGACCGGTGGCGCTGGCTGCCGCAGGATCTTGGCGAACGCTACATCATCGTCAACGTGCCCGCCTACACCGCCGCGCTAGTCGAAAATGGCGATACGATTTCGCGCCATTATGCGGTCGCCGGCGCGATCAAGACGCCGACCCCGCAGCTGAGCGTGACCGCCACCGGCGTGATCATAAACCCGTGGTGGGAAATCCCGTCCAGCATCGCCGGGGAAGTGCGCGGCAAGGCCGGGTACGTTGCGGTCAAGGACGACAACGGCAAGGTCATCCGCTGGCGCCAGCCGCCGGGACCGTCGAACGCACTCGGCAAGATGAAATTCGTGATGCCGAACGCGAAGGCGATCTATCTGCACGACACCAACGCCAAGTCGCGTTTCAACGCCCGGGTCCGCGCGTTCAGCCATGGCTGCATCCGCACCAAGGATATCGATGACCTGGCGACCATTCTGTTGTCCGAGGGAAGCACCGAGTGGACCGGCGAAAAGGTCCAGCAGACGCTGGCCAGCGGCAAGACCGTGGAAGCCAAATTCCCCCAGCCCCTGCCGGTGTACATCGTCTACATGTCGTCGGCGGCAACGGTCGAGGGCAAGATCATCGACTATAGCGACGTCTACAAGCGTGACGTCCCGGCGATCGCGGCCCTGGGCAGCAGCAGCAAGGCCACGGCCAAGGTGGCCAGCCGCTAGTCACGATAGAACGCCGTCCTTTCGTCCGGCATGTCGTGCGAAGGGCGGCGCTTCCAGGATTGCCGGAGGTCTTGCGGAGCTCGAGCCGCGACGGGATTATTTCGCGGACTTGAGCGCCTTTACCGCCGCAAGCGTCTTCTCGACATGCCCGCTCCAGTCGAGATCGGAATGCACGTAGGCGATCCGTCCGTCGGGCGCGATCACGTAGGAGGTGCGGTCGGTCAGCTCCGGCTTTTGCGCCAGCACGACGTCGTAATCCTTGGCCATTTGCGCGCTCGCCGTGGCAACCGGGAAGGCGTTGCGGCACTCCTCGACCGAGAATCTCTTCAACTCCTCGAGCCCGTCGCGCGATACGCCGACAACCCGGGCGCCGAGCTTGCGGAATTGCGGGTTGGCCTCGCTGAACGCGCGCGCTTCAAGCGTGCAGCCCTTGGTGAAAGCCTTGGGGAAAAAATAGAGGACCACCGGCCCATGTTTGAGCTGGTCCTTGAGATGCAGCCGGAACGGCTTGCCGGCGATGGCGCCGACGGTAGTAAAGTCCGGCGCCTTCGACCCGACGGGAAGCGCCGCGGTCGCCGGGACGGCGAGGCAGGCGAGGATGAGACCGGTCAGGGCAATGCGCATGGATGAAGCTCCGCTTGGCTGGTCGGGGATCGTAGCCGACCACGGTCGCCGGGGCCAGCGGCGCAACCGGCGGCGGGGAATGAGGGTTATCGGGCGATGCGACGGAAGATTTCAGCCACGATGCTACCGCTGCTGATGTTGGCAGCGTGCAGTACCCAGCCCGAGCCCGGCGGCAACATGCCCGAGCCCCAGCCGGTGCCGATCAACGAGACTCCCCCGGTTGCGGAGCCAGGCGTTCCAAATGACGCCTCGGAACCGCCGCCCGCTTCGGTGGTGAGCGCCTGCCTAAGGCAGGGCGATCGAAGGCTTGAAGAAATGCCTCTTCGCGCCGTCGGGACCGAGCCGTTCTGGGCGGCGTCGGTGCAGGGGCGGTGCGTCACCTATTCGCATCCCGAAGATCAGGCAGGGACGCGGGTATGGACGCAATTTTCCGGGACGGCGGAGAATGGCACCTGGACCGGCAACCTGAACAACCGGCCCTTCGTCATGCGGACGAGCCCGCAACCGGGCTGTTCGGATGGCATGTCCGACCGGCGCTATCCGATCGCGGTCATGTTGACCGTGAATGGGGAAGAGCGGGGGGGCTGCGCCGAGCGGCGCTGAAATCCCGGCCCGCGATCAACCTAGCGGTCGTTGGCGAGCCAGCCGGTGAGAACGTAGAACAAAAGCACGACCGGTCCGGTCAGCAGCAGCGCCGCGACCAAGCCGAGGCGGATCAGCAGGACGTCAACGCCGGTAAAGTCGGCGATGCCGGCGGCAACGCCCATCAGCTTGCGGTCTTCGCGGTTGAGAACAAAGCGATTGGACATGGTTTTCCCCGGTCAGGCGATGAGCGACGTGGCGCTCGAGACGCACAGCATCGCGGTGATGAAGGCGGCGGCGAAGGCGGTGGCGGTTTCTCGGCCATTGGCGAAAGTTGCGAACATGATCTGGTCCCTTTTTCAAATCCGGGCCCGTTATTGGGCCACGAATTCTACGTTGCAGGAACCGTGCCAAATCGAATTTATGCAATAAAATCAGTGTTCGCAAAATGCGCGCGCGCTGGAATGGCGGGAAATCCAACCGCCAATCGGGAAATTTTCCCAATCAGCTGGACGTGGAATCTCCGCCGTCCGGGTGCATCACTTGCCCGGTCATGTAGCTGGAATCGTCACAGGCGAGGAACAGGAAGGATGGCGCAACCTCGTTCGGCTGGCCTGGCCGCCCCATCGGCGTGTCCTTGCCGAAGTCCGGGATCTTGTCCTTCGGCTGCCCGCCCGACGGATTGAGCGGAGTCCAGATCGGGCCCGGCGCGACCGCATTCACGCGGATGCCGTCTTCCGCCAGGTTCTTCGCCAGCGAGCGGGTGAAGGCGGTGATGGCGCCCTTGGTCGCGCTGTAATCGAGTAGGATCGGCGCGCCCTTGTACATCGTCACCGACGTGCAGTTGACGATCGCCGAGCCCTTCTTGAGGTGCGGGCGTGCGGCCTGCGTGAGGAAGAAGAGGCCGAAGAAGTTGGTCTGAAAGGTCCGGCGCAGCTGCTCCTCGGAGATGTCGCGGACGTCCTTGTCCCAATGCTGCTCGCCGGCATTGTTGATCAGGATATCGAGCTTGCCGAGCTGATCGACCGTCCGTTTCACGGCGTCGTCGCAAAACTCCTTGGAGCCGATGTCGCCGCGGATAAGGATCGCCTTGCGGCCTTCCTGCTCGACGATTTCCCTGGTCTTCTGCGCGTCCTCGTCCTCGCTGAGGTAAGAGATGGCAATGTCCGCGCCTTCGCGGGCGAAAAGGGCGGCGACCGCCCGGCCAATGCCGCTGTCGGCGCCGGTGATCAGCGCGACCTTGCCCTTGAGCCGGTCGGAACCGGCGTAGCGCGGCTGCCATTCCGGCGCCGGATCAAGCTTGGCTTCGCTGCCGGGAAGATCGTCCTTGGCTTCCTCATGCTTGGGGATGAGGACATCGCTGTCTTCAGCCATCGTTTTCCTGTTCCTCCTTGGGGGCGGGGCTGCCGCGGCGGCCGAAGGCCTCGATCTTCGCCTTGTCGGACTCGTCCTGTCCGGGCTTTTCGAAGGCGGCGGTGGTGCCGTCCGCGCCAAGCGTGAACGACGTGCGGTTGCCGTCCTTGGGATCGTCCTTGGACATTTCGTTATTCTGGTTCGCCCGCAGGATGGGCATTTCGTCTTTGTTGCTGGTGTCAGGCATGGTGCCTCCTTTCCCGGTCAACGAGTGCGGGAGGGACGACGTTCCTGCGGCTGGTCATGGGGAAGCGGCCGTTCGCCGCTCGGGTCAGGCGTTGCCCTTGCGCGCTTTGGGCTGTTCCGCCTTCTCGACCGAGGCGGCGGCCTTGGCCGGGCGGCACTCTGCGAGCAGCGAGGGGAAATCGAAGTTGCTGTTGGCAAGCAGCGCATCGCTGGTCGCGGCGGCGCAGGCCTCTTCGCTTTCGTAGCGCGTCGGGACGGTCATCACTTGCGTGCACGCGGCCGAGCCGTCGGCGCAGCCAAGAATTGCGATGATGAAATAACCCGGACCCATGTTCGCCGCCTTTTGCTTCGTGAACGATTTGATAACCGCCGAAAAAGCGCGCGGTTCCAAACGGTTCGTCGCATCCGGCGAGCGCCGGTTTGCGGGTAACGGTCCGGCTTCTTACCTAGGAGGTGATGGCGGCAGCGGTGGACACGGCAAAAGCGGAGAAGGGCAGCCTGCGAACGCTGGCCCGCTTCCTGCCAATGCTGTGGCCCAAGGGTGAGACCGAATTGCGCGTGCGCGTGATTGTCGCCGTGGCACTGGTACTTGCGGGCAAGGCCGCGGTGCTGGCCATGCCCTTTGCCTACAAGGCGGTGATCGACGGCATGAGCGCCGGCACTACCGCCGCGTTCGGCCTGGTCGCCGCGCTGGTCGTCGCCTACGCCGGCGCGCGCTTTGCCGGGGTGCTGTCGGACAATCTGCGCAACGCCGTGTTCGAAAAGGTCGGGCAAGACGCGGCCCGGCGGCTGGCGGGACAGGTGTTTCGCCATATCCACTCGCTGTCGCTGCGTTTCCACCTTGAACGCCGCACCGGTTCGCTGACCAAAATCGTCGAAAGAGGAACGAAGAGCATCGACATGATGCTCTATTTCCTGCTGTTCAACATCGCCCCGACGATCATCGAGCTGGCCGCGATCTGCGTCATCTTCTGGATCAAGTTCGGGCCCGGTCTGGTCGCCGCGACCTTGATCATCGTCGCCGTCTACATCGCCTTCACCCGCCGGGTGACCGACTGGCGGTCGCAGCTTCGGCGCGAAATGAACGACGTCGACAATCGCGCCATTGGCCGCGCGGTCGATTCGCTGCTCAATTACGAGACGGTCAAATATTTCGGCGCGGAGGAGCGCGAGGCCCGGCGATACGAGCAGGCGGTCGAGCAATTCATGCATGCCACCGTCAAGAACGAGGTGTCGCTGGCGTGGCTCAACATCGGTCAGTCGCTGATCACCAACGCGATGATGGCCGGGGCGATGATCTTCACCGTCTGGGGTTGGAGCCAGGGGCGCTTCACGCCGGGCGACGTGGTGCTGGTGAATACCCTGTTGATGCAGCTGTTCCGCCCGCTCGATATGCTCGGCTGGGTCTATCGCAATATCCGCCAGGGCCTGATCGACATGGAAGCGATGTTCGTGCTGCTGGATACACCGGCCGAGGTGGTCGACGCGCCCGACGCCCGGCCGATCGCGGTAGCCGGCGGCCATGTCCGATTCGAAGACGTGCACTTCGGCTACGAAGACGGGCGCGAGATATTGAAGGGGCTGAGCTTCGATGCCCCGCCGGGTACGCGGCTGGCGATCGTCGGGCCGTCGGGCGCGGGCAAGTCGACCATCGCTCGGCTGCTATACCGATTCTACGACCCAACCGGCGGCCGCATCATGATCGACGGGCAGGAGATTGCCGCGGTCACCCAGGCTAGCCTGCGCGAAGCGATCGGCACGGTCCCGCAGGACACGGTGCTGTTCAACGACACCATCGGCTACAACATCGGCTACGGCGCCGACCAGGCGGACCAGCCGGCGATCGAAGCCGCGGCACAGGGGGCGGCGATCGACCGGTTCATCGCCGCGCTTCCCGAAGGCTATGATTCGATGGTCGGCGAACGCGGGCTGAAACTGTCGGGCGGCGAGAAACAGCGCGTCGCTATCGCCCGCACCCTGATCAAGAACCCGCCGGTGCTAATCCTCGACGAGGCGACCAGCGCACTCGACAGCCGGACCGAGGAAGCGATCCTTGCAACGCTCGACCGATTGGCGCGCGACCGCACGACCATCACCATCGCCCACCGCCTGTCGACGGTGGTGAACAGCGACACCATCCTGGTGCTCGACGAAGGCCGAGTGGCGGAAAGCGGCACCCACGACCAGTTGCTCGCCCGCGGCGGCGTTTACGCCGACATGTGGTTCCGCCAGGCTGCGGAGCGCTCAGTCGAGGAGGCGGCACAAGCAGCCGAATGACGGGCGACATCCAGCAAGTTTTGAAGCGAACCTTCGGGTTCGACAGCTTCCGCGGCGTCCAGGCCGACGTGGTGGAGCGGGTGATGGCGGGCAAGCCGACGCTGGCCGTCATGCCGACGGGGGCGGGCAAGTCGCTGTGCTACCAGTTGCCGGCCGTTGCGCGCGAAGGGACAGCGCTGGTCATTTCCCCGCTGATCGCGCTGATGCACGACCAGATCCGGTCGGTCGAAGCGAGCGGCATCCGAGCGGCCTCTCTGACCTCGGCCGACGACAATCGCGAACAGACCTTGGCGAGCCTTCGCGCCGGCGACCTCGACCTGTTGTACGTTGCGCCGGAACGGGCGACGACCGACGGCTTCCGCCGACTGATCGAGCGCATCCCCTTGTCGCTGATCGCCATCGACGAGGCGCATTGCGTAAGCGAATGGGGGCATGACTTCCGCCCCGACTATCGCCTGCTGCGACCATTGCTGGATGCGTTCACCAATGTCCCGCGGCTGGCGCTGACCGCCACGGCCGACGCCCGGACGCGGGCCGATATCCTGGTCCAGCTTGGCATACCAGACGACGGGCTGGTCATCGCCGGGTTCGACCGCCCCAACATCCGTTATCACGTCCGCCCGCGCGACGGCTTGCCGGGCCAGCTGAAGTCGCTGCTTGCCAGTCAGCCCGGTGCTGGCATCGTTTATGCCCCCAGCCGCGACCAGACCGAGCGCCTGGCCGAGACCGTCGCCGCCGGCGGGCGCAGCGCAGTCGCCTATCATGCCGGGCTGGAGCCGCAGATACGGGCCCGCAATCAGGCGGCGTTCGTCCAGTCCGAAGACATGGTCGTCGCCGCCACGGTCGCGTTCGGCATGGGCATCGACAAGCCCGACGTGCGCTTCGTTGCCCATGCCGGCATCCCAAAGTCGATCGAGTCTTATTACCAGGAAACGGGCCGGGCCGGCCGCGACGGCGACCCAGCCGAAGCCTGGCTGTTCTGGTCGGCCGAGGACTTCGCCCGCGCCCGCCGCCGGATCGAAACCGAGGTCGAGCCCGAGCGGCGGCCGGACGAGCGCGAGCGGCTCAACGCGCTGGCCGCCTTCGTCGAGACGGCCGAGTGCAGGCGCGCCATCCTGCTGCGCCATTTCGGTGACGATCCCCCGGCGACGTGCGGCAATTGCGACAATTGCATCGACCCGCCGGCGACGGTCGACGTCACCGAGGTCGCGCGCAAATTGCTGTCCGCGGCGTTCCGGACAGAGATGCGGTTCGGCGTCGCCCATCTGGCGCAGGTGCTGGCTGGCGACGACAATGAAAAGGTGCGGAGCTTCGGCCATCACCGGCTGTCGGTTTTCGGCATCGCCGACGCGGACGAGCTGGCGCTGGTCCGGCCAGTGGCCCGGGCACTGATCGCGCGCGATGCTTTGCGCGCCGACGCTTATGGCGGATTGTCGTTCGGCCCTGCCGCCCGCGCCATTCTGAAAGGCGAGGAGCATGTGGTGATCGCCGTGCCGCCGGCGCGCAAGCGCGGGTCGCGCCGCCGGACCCCGGACGGTCCGCTCGACCCGCTGTTCGATGCGCTGCGCGAGGCCCGCCGCCAGCTGGCGGCCGAAGCGTCGGTCCCGGCCTATGTCGTGTTTCACGATTCCACGCTGCGCGGGATTGCCGCGGCCCGCCCGCGCACGTTGCACGAGCTTGGCCGGGTGCAGGGTGTGGGCGAAGCCAAACTGCAGCGTTATGGTGCGGCGATGCTCGACGCGGTTCGGGCGTTCGAGGAGACGGCGGCATGATCCGCAGGTTGAGCGATACGGTGATGGTCAGCGCGCAGATCCGGCCCGACGACGTGCCGGTACTTAAGCGCAGCGGCGTCACCATGATCGTGTGCCAACGCCCCGACGACGAAGATCCCGGCCAGCCACCCGCGGCCGAGATCGAGAAAGCGGCCGAGGATGCCGGCATCGAATTCCGCTTCCTGCCCATCGTTCGCGGCATCGGACCCGCCGATGCGGAAGCCATGCGCGAGGCGATGGAGGCGACGAGCGGCAAGCTGTTCGCTTACTGCCGCTCCGGCAACCGCTGCACACTCGCCTGGGCGGTCGCCCGCCGCAAGCAGGGGGCATCGCGCGAGGAGGTGGAGGAGATCGCCAATCGAGCCGGGGTCGACCTGACCCCGATCGACCATCTTCTCTAGCGCACGTCGGCAAGCAGCCGGACGGCCTCTTCCAGATCTTCGTCCAGGACCATGACGCGTGCCCCGATCAGCGCGCCTTCGGCATAGAGGCTGCTGGCACTGTCGAAGACCACCGCTTCGACGCCGTTGCTTTCAAGGAAGGTGCGCGCGACTTCGGCTTCGATCGCGGTATTGTACCGCGCCGCCATCGCCAGCGCGCTCACCAGGAAGGATCGTCGCCGACCGGCTCCCCGGCGCGCGGCGCGCGACCGAGCACGGCATTGCGATGGGGGAAGCGGCCGTATTTGGCGATCACGTCGCGGTGTTTTTGGGCGAAGGACAGCTGGCGGTCGTCGGCGAGGCGAGTGAACAGAAGCATCGAGCGCTGCTGATCGTCCATGTCTTCGCTGTGCATGAACGGCATGTAGAGGAAGCTGCGTTCGCGTGCTTCGAGCTGGTCGTCGAAGCCCTTGTCGACCGCGCCGCGCGCGATTTGCAACGCCAGCGGATCGGTCGAAAACTGGTCGGCGTGGCCACGAAACATGTTGCGCGGAAACTGGTCGAACAGGATGACGCCGGCAAGCGCGGTCAACGGGTCGTCAAGAAAGCTGGTGGCCGGCAGGCTGCGCTTTTCCTCCCACAACTCCTGGAAACGGCGAGCGATGTCGCGGCCGAGGTCGGCGCCCCCGCCGAACCATTGGTCCTCATCGAGGCCGAACCAGAATTTGAGGACGCCGGAGCGC
Source organism: Sphingomonas sabuli (assembly GCF_014352855.1). Taxonomy (GTDB): domain Bacteria; phylum Pseudomonadota; class Alphaproteobacteria; order Sphingomonadales; family Sphingomonadaceae; genus Sphingomicrobium; species Sphingomicrobium sabuli. The sequence goes on from NZ_CP060697.1 coordinate 1,696,962, forward strand.
CAGTCGTCGTTCACGCGGCGGTGCCCCCGACGGTCAATCCGTCGATCAGCAGGCTGGGCTGACCGACGCCGGCGGGAATCGATTGCCCGGCCTTGCCGCACACGCCGATACCCTCGTCGAGCGCGAGGTCGTTCCCGATGCCCTTGATGCGGGTCAGGACGGTCGGACCATCGCCGATCAGCGTTGCGCCCTTGACCGGCTCGGCAATGCGGCCGTTGCGAATGCGATAGGCTTCGGTGCAACCGAACACGAACTTGCCGCTGGTAATGTCGACCTGCCCGCCGCCGAAGCTCTTGGCGAAAATGCCGTCCTTGACTCGTTCGACCAGTTCGCCCGGATCGTCGTTGCCGGCGAGCATGAAGGTGTTGGTCATGCGCGGCATCGGCGCGTGGGCAAAGCTTTCGCGGCGCCCGCTGCCGGTGGGTTCGACACCCATCAGGCGGGCGTTGAGCCGGTCCTGCAGATAGCCTTTGAGGATGCCGTCTTCGATCAGCACGTTGCGGCGGGTCGGTGTGCCTTCGTCATCGATGGTCAGCGACCCGCGCCGGTCCTGGATCGCGCCGTCGTCGATCACGGTTACGCCCGGCGCCGCGACCCGGCTGCCGATGCGGCCGCTGAATGCCGATGTACCCTTGCGATTGAAGTCGCCTTCGAGCCCGTGGCCGACTGCTTCGTGCAGCAGCACGCCGCACCAGCCCGGGCCAAGCACCACCGGCATTTCCCCCGCGGGCGCGGCTTCGGAGCGAAGGTTGGTCAGCGCCTGGGCCAGTGCCTCGTCGATCGCCCGGTTCCACGTCGCCGGATCGAACAGGCTTTCGTAGAGATAGCGGCCGCCGATGCCGAACTGCCCGACTTCGCGGCGATCGCCTTCAGCGGCGACGATCTGCACGCCAAGGCGCACCAGCGGGCGGACGTCGGTGGCAACGAAACCGTCGGCGCGGACGATTTCTATCACTCTCCAGCTGGCGTGGAGGCCGACGCTCACCTGCGCCACGCGCGGGTCGCGGGCCCGAGCAGCTGCGTCGATCTGCTGACACAACTCTACCTTGCGGGCGAAGGGCACTTCGACCAGCGGATTGCCCGCGCCATACATCGCCTGGTTGGTGCGCGGCGGCGCCGCTGCAGCGGCTCCGGTCGACGGGTCCAGCAGGGTGAGGGTGGCGGCGGCGCGTTCGATCGCATCCGCGCTGATATCGTTGGCGTGCGCGAACGCGGTCGTCTCGCCGGTTACGCCACGCAGGCCGAAGCCCGAGCTGTTGTCGTAGCTGGCGGTCTTCAGCCGGCCATCGTCAAAGCCGAATGCCTCGCTGACGCTATGTTCGAGATAAAGCTCGCCGTCGTCGCAACCCGACAGGTGGCGGTTGGCAAGCTGCAGTGCATCGTCCGGGTCGAGCGTGCGGTAGAGGAGCTGGCGCGGGTTCACGAAGGCGTGTCCGCCGGTCCCCCTTCAAGGATGAAGCGGCGATCGCAATAGCCGCATTCGACGAAACCGACCGCCGGGTCGACGCGAAGATAGACGCGCGGATGCCCCAGTTCCGGCGAGACCGCGCCCGAACCGTCGCAGGCGACCTGCGGGACCTTGATCTTGAAAGTTTCGGGCGGCGGAATCGAGCTCATCGCCCAACGCACTTAAGGTGGCCGCCGCCCGGCGACAAGCGGGTGCGGCGCTTATTGGTAGAGCGCGGTCATCCAGAATTGCGCGCTATATTCGCCCTCGGGCTGATTGGCGGCGATCGACAGGGATCCGCCGACGCCGACGAAGAAGGTGCGCGACACGGGGTCGATGGTGCGGAAGGGCGATCCGTCGATGGTGATGCCGAGCACCGGGATTGTGTCGCCGGTGCTGCTGGTCAAGGCGACCGGCGGGCTAACCGCGATGATCACCTGCTGGTTGGGCGAACCGGCGCCGCCGAAATAGGCGCGAAAGCCGTCGTCGGCGGGGACCGCGATCAGGCCGCCGGTGGTGGTGCGGGCACCGGTCACCGGATTGATAGTGGCCGTACCGCCGGTCGGCGACGACACGAACGCGCCGAAATCGAGGTCGTCGATCTTGGTCAGCTTTAGCGGAATCAGGACGAGCGCTTCACCGACCGCGTCGGTCGCAGCAGGCACCGGCTGCGCGGCGGCGGGCGCTGCGGCCAGGGCGGAGGCGGCGATGGCAGCCGCCGGCAGGAGTTTCAAAATCGACACCGGGCAATCCTTTCACGCAATGCTGCGATGAGGATCAGATTGGCCGGATACCCGTCACTTTGGTTTCAACACTAAGGGACAGCGGAAATTTAACCACTGCCGCAAACCATGGCGGGCAATTCGGAGCCGCTCGCTATTGGTAGGTGGCGGTGACCGTGAAGGTCCCTTCATAGACCCCTTCGGCCTGGTTCGCGCCGACGTTGAGCCGGCCGCCGACCTTGAAATCGAACACTTCGAACGGATTGACGTGGATCGTCTGCGGCGTGCTCAGGGTGAAGTTCGAAACGGTCATCGTTTGCGTGCCGCCGACGCGGGTCAAGGTGATCGGATTCTTGGGCACACGCAGGATGACCGGAGCCCGCCGCGTGCCGGCGCCGATGAACTCCGCCGCAGAGGTGGGTTGCGGTCCGCGCAGAAGGCCGCCGGTGGTGGTGACCGTGCCGGTGGCCGGGTCGATCGTCACCGTTCCCGCCGTCGCCGACCGGAAGATCACCCCGAAATCCAGGTTCTTCTTCTTGAGCAGGGTCAGCGGCTTGAGAATCGCGGTATCGACGCCCGAAACGGATTGGGCCGGGGCCGCGCGCAGCGGCCCGGCGGGCAGCGCCGCCGCGGCGGCGGCAACAATGGTCAGGACGGTCCGGTTCATCCTGGCTGCGTTTAGAGGGTTAACGTCAAGACAACCCTGAGGGTTAGGGTTAAGCGCGTCTTTACCTTCTTCGCTTCCGCCCAAAGCGGGCGACGGCTATGCGGCGGACGATGACCGACGCCCCCGCAATCCGAATCGAATCGCTGAGCAAAGTCTATGCCGGCGGCAAGCTGGCGCTCGACAATGTCAGCTTCGACGTGCCGCGCGGGCAGATCTTCGGCCTGCTTGGCCCCAATGGAGCCGGCAAGTCGACGTTGATCAACATCCTTGCCGGCCTGGTCATGAAGACCGGCGGCAAGGCGACCGTGTGGGGCTTCGACATCGACAAGCACCCGCGCAACGCCAAGCGGTCGATCGGCGTGGTGCCGCAGGAAATCATCTTCGACCCCTTTTTCACGCCGCGCGAGACGCTCGAGATCCAGGCCGGGCTGTACGGGATACCGGCCGCCAAGCGGCAGTCGGACGAGTTGCTTGCCGCGATGCACCTGACCGACAAGGCGGGCGCCTATTCGCGCACCCTGTCGGGCGGCATGAAGCGGCGGTTGCTGGTGGCCAAGGCGATGGTCCATTCGCCCCCCATCCTGGTGCTCGACGAACCCACCGCCGGTGTCGACGTCGAGCTTCGCCGCCAGCTTTGGGATTATGTCCGACATCTCAATCAGAAGGGCGTGACGGTCGTCCTGACCACCCATTATCTCGAAGAGGCCGAGGAGCTGTGCGATCGCATCGCGATCATCAACCACGGCAAGGTCATCGCCAACGAACCGACCCGCGCGCTGGTCGCCAAGGCGCAGGACAAATCGGTCGTCGTCACCACCGATCGCGACCTCGACCGGGTGCCGGAGAACCGCTGCTTCGACAATATCGTGCTGATCGACGAACGCACGCTGGAGATCAGTTACCGCAAGGACCGGGTCAACGCGGGCGAGGTGCTGGCCGCGCTGACCGCCGACGGGATCGGCATCGTCGATGTGTCGACCCGCGATCCCGACCTTGAGGACGTCTTCCTGAGTCTTGTCGCCGAAGCATGAGCCGCCGGTTCGACGTCCTTATCATCGGATCGGGCGCGGCCGGGCTGACCGCGGCGCTCAACCTTGCCGAGACGCTGACGGTCGGCGTGATCGCCAAGGGATCGCTGGGCGAAGGCGCGACCAACTGGGCGCAAGGCGGCATCGCCGCGGTGCTGGAGGAAGGCGACACGTTCGAGGCGCATGTCAACGACACGATGGTCGCCGGCGCCGGACTGAACGACCGCGCAGTCGTCGAAATGGTGGTCAGCGAAGCGCCGGAGGCCATCGCCCGGCTGATTGCGCTTGGCGTGCCGTTCGCGACCGACGGCGACGCGCTGCACCTGACCCGCGAGGGCGGGCACAGCCATCGCCGCATCGTCCATGTTGCCGACGCCACCGGGCGCGCGGTGCAGCAGGCGCTGGAAACCGCCGCGACCAAGCAGCCCAACATCACCCTGCTGCCCGACATGGTGGCGATCGACCTTGCCACCGGCCGACATGCCGAGCAGTTTTCGACCGGCGGCGCGGTGCACGGCCTGTACGCCTACAATCGCTCGACCCGGCGGGTGGAAACGCTGACCGCGCGGGCAACGGTGCTGGCCACTGGCGGGGCCGGACGCGCCTATCTGTTTTCCACCGCGCCGCGCGGCGCGACGGGGGACGGCATCGCCATGGCGTGGCGCGCGGGATGCCGGGTGTCGAACATGGAATTCATGCAATTCCACCCGACCTGCCTGTACAATCTGGAGGTCAAGAATTTCCTTATTACCGAGGCGGTGCGGGGCGAAGGCGGGGTGTTGATCCATCCCGAAACGGGCCATCGCTTCATGCCCGACTACGATGAGCGTGCCGAGCTTGCGCCGCGCGACATCGTCGCCCGCGCCATCGACAGCGAGATCAAGCGCGACGGGCTGGATTACGTCCATCTCGACATCAGCCACCGCGGCGCGGCCTTCGTGCAGGAGCATTTCCCGACCATCCACGAAAAGCTGCTGACGCTTGGCATCGACATGACCCGGCAACCGATACCGGTGGTGCCGGCGCAGCATTACACCTGCGGCGGCGTGCTGGTGGACCGCAACGGGCGGACCGATGCGCCGGGGTTGTACGCAGCCGGTGAAGTGACCCAGTCGGGCCTTCACGGCGCCAACCGGCTGGCATCCAACAGCCTGCTCGAATGCCTGGTGTTTGGCGAAGCAGCAGCGCGCGACATCCTGGCCAGCCTGGACCGGCTGGCCGAACCGCCGGCCATCCGGCCGTGGGACGAGAGCCGGGTCACCGACAGCGACGAGGAAGTCGTCATCACCCAAACGTGGGGCGAGATCCGCCGCTTCATGTGGAATTATGTCGGCATCGTGCGGTCGACCAAGCGGCTGGAGCGGGCCAAGCACCGCATCGACCTCCTGCGTCAAGAAGTCGCCGATTATTACCGTAATTTCCGCGTCACGCCCGACCTGATCGAACTGCGCAACCTGCTGGAAGTCGCCGACCTCATCATCCGTTCGGCTTTGAGCCGCCACGAAAGCCGCGGGCTGCATTATACGTTGGATTATCCGGACACGCTGCCGGAGGCGAAAGACACAATTCTGGTCCCGTGATTGAAACGCCGGCAAGGCACGGTGAAGCGAACGCTTGACTATTTGATGGCGTTCTTTAGTGAAGTGCCGACTTCACTAACTCGAGGTTGAGATGAACCAGGCCTTTGGCACGTTCGACATCGTCAAGACCAGCCGCGCCAAGCCTGCTGCAGTGTTTGGCGCTTTCGCCTTTCAGGATCGCAAGAGCCGCTGGTACGCCTCAAGCCCCGGTCATGAGGTCATTTCCTATGCATTCGACTTTTCCGTTGGCGGCGAAGAGAAGCTGACCGCGCGGATGCTGCCCGGAACGCCGATTGCGGGCTCGGTACTGTGCTGGACATCGACTTACGCGGATATCGTCGATGGACAGCGTATCGTCTTTTTCCAGACACTCGACCGCGACGATGCCCGACTTTCGGCAGCCACGGTCACCGTCACGATCGAACCAGACGGCGATGGCACCAAGGTCACGCTGACCCACCAGGCGGTGTATTTCGAAGGCGCAGACGGGCCTGAGATGCGCAGGATGGGATGGGACTATCTGATGAACGCCGCCCTGGAGAGCGCAGACCCGTCGTGAAACCTGCAGCGATTGATGCCCTGTTCCACGCCTTGGGCGATCCCACGCGCCGCGGGATGCTCGCGATGCTGGCGCGCCGGACGGCCAGCGTCAGCGAACTCGCCGATCATTTGTCTATCAGCAAGACAGCCGTCGGCCAGCATCTCGCGGTGCTGGAGGGCGTCTCCTTGGCCCGGTCGGCCAAGAAGGGGCGCGTGCGTACCTGCGAATTCGACGTTCAGGGTCTCGCGACCTTGCAGGAGTGGATCGAGTTTCATCGGCGCGAGTGGGGCGACCGCCTGGACCGTCTCGACACCCTGTTGGAGGACGGCGAGATTTAACGCCAGGTTCGGTAGGCGAGTGCCCACCCCGTCAAAGACGAACACGATTGCGTGCGGATTCCGGTGCGAGCACGGACTTGGCCGGCCGCTGCGCTACATCCATATGGGATAGCGCCCTACGTACTCCCGCGTAGATTCCCCGACCAAGGCTGCTACACCGCGCGACTCTATGGCTGACGGCAATCACCTCTACCTCGTCGACGGATCGAGCTACATCTTCCGCGCCTATCATCGGCTGCCGCCGCTGACGAACCGGCATGGCCAGCCGGCGGGCGCGGTCTATGGCTATACCGCGATGCTGTGGAAGCTGGCCGACAGTCTGCACAAGGCGGACGGCCCGACCCACATGGCGGTCATCCTCGACGCGTCGGAGCACACGTTCCGCAATGAAATGTACGACCAGTATAAGGCCCAGCGGCCGCCGCCGCCCGAAGACCTGGTCCCGCAATTCCCGCTGATCCGGACGGCCACACGCGCCTTTTCCATTCCGTGCATCGAGGAAAAGGGGCTGGAGGCCGACGACATCATCGCCTGCTACGTCACCGCAGCCAAGGCGGCCGGCTGGAAGGTGACGATCGTCAGTTCGGACAAGGATCTGATGCAGCTGATCGACGACGGCGCGGAGGGCGGGCCCGCGGTGGACATGCTCGACACCATGAACGACCGCCGCATGGACCGCGCCTATGTCGAGGCCAAGTTCGGCGTCGGGCCGGAACTGGTCGGCGACGTACTGGCGCTGATGGGCGACAGCGTCGACAACGTGCCGGGCGTGCCGGGGATTGGGCCGAAGACGGCGAGCAAGCTGATCATCGAGCACGGCAGCCTGGAAGCGGTGCTGGCCTCCGCGGAGAGCATCAAGCAGCCCAAGCTGCGCCAGAATTTGATCGACCACGCCGACAATGCGCGGCTGTCGCGCAAGCTGGTCGAGCTGGTCTGCGACGCCAACCTGCCCGAGCCGCTGGAAGATCTGGCGCTGAAGGGTATTCCGCCCGAACCGCTCAAGGCGTTCCTGGAAGACCAAGGGTTCAAGACCATGCTGTCGCGCCTGACCGGCGGGGCGCCGGCGGCGGGGCGCAGCAGCAGCGGTGGCGGACTCGACCTGGCCGCCGCGTCGATCGCCACCAAGCCGGCGGCACCGCCCGAGCCGAAAGCGATCACGGTCGACCGGTCGAAATACGAGACCGTCACCGACGAAGTCGCGCTCGACCGCTGGATCGACGACGCGCGCACACTGGGGCTGGTCGCGGTCGACACCGAAACCGACTGCATCGATTGCGTGATCGCCCGGCTGGCGGGAATCAGCCTGGCCGTCGCGCCCAACCGCGCCTGTTACATTCCCGTCGGCCATTCCGGCGCCGACCTCTTGTCGGAAGCGCCGGACCAGTTGCCGATGGCGCTGGTGCTGGAAAAGCTGAAGCCGCTGTTCGAGGATCCGGCGGTCCTGAAGATCGGGCACAATTTCAAATATGACTGGGTGATGTTCGACAAGGCGGGGATCGACGTCGCCCCGGTCGACGACACGATGATCATGAGCTTCGACCTGGAAGCCGGCCTGCACGGGCATGGCATGGACGAGCTGGCCAAGCTTCACTTCGACCACGAATGCATCCCGTTCAAGCAGCTGTGCGGCACGGGCAAGAGCCAGATCACGTTCGACAAGGTGCCGTTGGAGGACGCCACCGAATATGCCGCCGAGGACGCGGACATCACGTTGCGCCTGTGGCAGCGGCTGAAGCCGCGCATTGCGAGCGAGACCGTCACCCGCGTCTACGAGCGCGTCGACCGGCCGTTGGTCGCGACCATCGGCCGCATGGAACGGCGCGGGATCAAGGTCGACCGCGATTACCTGGCCGGGCTGAGCAAGGATTTCTCCGAGGAGATCGCCCGCCTGGAGGAGCGGATCTACATGGCTGCCTGCGGCCCGTTCACCATCGGCTCTCCGCAGCAGTTGGGCGAAGTGCTCTACGGGCGGCTGGGCCTGAAGGGCGGACGCAAGGGCAAGAGCGGGCAATATTCGACCGACGTCAACGAGCTGGAGCGGCTTGCCGGCGAAGGCGTGGAGTGCGCCCGGCTGGTGCTCGACTGGCGCCAGCTGACCAAGTTGAAGAACACTTACACCGACGCCTTGCAGGCGCAGATCAATCCGGAAACGCGGCGGGTCCACACCAGCTTCTCGCTGTCCGGCGCGCAGACCGGGCGGCTGTCGTCCAACGAGCCCAACCTGCAGAACATCCCCATCCGCACCGAGGTCGGGCGCAAGATCCGCGACGCCTTCGTCGCCGAGCCGGGCAACGTGCTGATGAGCGCGGATTACAGCCAGATCGAATTGCGGCTGGCCGCGCACATGGCCGACGTGCCCCAGTTGAAACAGGCCTTTCGCGACGGCGCGGACATCCACAGTATGACCGCGGAGGAATTGTTCGGATCGTCCGACCGCGACAATCGCAACAAGGCGAAGACGGTCAATTTCGCGATCCTGTACGGCATTTCATCGTGGGGGCTCGCGGGCCGGCTGGGCATCGGCCGCGACGAGGGCAAGGCGATCATCGACCGCTATTTCGAACGGTTCCCCGGCATTCGCCTGTACATCGAGCAGACGTTGCAGTTCGCACGCGAGAACGGCTTCACCCGCACCCTGTTCGGCCGCAAGACCCATTTCCCCAACATTCGCGCGTCCAACCCGTCGTTTCGCGCCGGGGCCGAGCGCGCCGCGGTCAACGCGCCGATCCAGGGCACCAGCGCCGACCTGATCAAGCGGGCGATGGCACGCATGGACGGGGCGCTGGCCGCCGCCGACCTCGACGGCGTCAAGATGCTGCTGCAGGTCCATGACGAACTGGTGTTCGAAGTGCCCGAGGGCCGCGAAGAAGAAGCCGCCAAGGTCGTGCGCGACGTGATGGGCAGCGCCGCCGAACCGTCGCTGAAGCTCGACGTGCCACTGGACGTGGAGGTGGGCTGGGGCGAGCATTGGGGCGCCGCGCATTGAGCGAAGCCCAAGCCGCCGCCCCGAAGCCGACTGCGGACCTGGCCGCGCTTGCCCGGGGCGGACGGATCAACTTCTTCGGATTCTGCATCCGGCTGGCCGCGCGCCTGCCGTTCCTGTTCATCGCCGGCCGCCTGTACGGTGCGGCGGCCCTGGGACGCTTTGCCTTTGCCATCCTGACCGTCGAGTTCGCCGCGCAGTTGGCGACATTGGGCCTGAAGCGCGGCCTGGCACAGCAGCTGGCGCGGACCGACAAGCCGCACGCCTGCGTAGCCTTCGACGGGCTGATCGTCGCCGCCATCGGGTCGCTATTGGCAATGGTCCTGCTGATGGCTTTCCCGCAGGCGATGTTCCCGAACAGCGAGATCACCGGCCTGGAATGGCTGCTGCCGATCACGATCATCGCGCTTGCCTGGTCGGACATCATGCTGGCGGCGCTGGCCTATCGCCACGACATCGCATCGACGGTGCGCGCCCGGGCAATCGTCGAACCCGGCATCCTGAGCGCCGCGGCGCTGGCCTGGGCCTATATCTCCACCCGCGACGGGCTGATCATCGCTTATGTGCTGTCGATGATCGGCGCGCTTGTCGCCTCGATCATCCCGTTCCTGAAAAGCTATGGCATCCCGCGCGGCTGGCGGCCGGAGCCCAAGCCGTTGTGGCGGATGACCCGGCGCAACATCCCGGTTGCCGCCGCCGACGCGGTCGAATGGGGATCGCGGCGCATCGACCTCGCCGTGTGCGGCCTGTTCTTCCGCCCGGAAATCGTCGGCATTTATTACGTCGCGCAGAACGTCGCGTCGCTGCCCGCCAAGCTGAAGACCAGTTTCGACCCGATCCTTGGCCCTGTCATCGCGCGCAACGTCGAAAAGGGCGACAATGACGCGGTCGCCAAGCAGGTACGGCAGGTCGGCTTCTGGGTGATCGGCGCGCAGCTGGGAGTGGCGCTGGCGCTGGCCATTCCGGGCGAAGCGGTGATGGGGCTGGTCGGGCCGGTGTTCGTCGCCGGCACCGCGGCGCTGGCCTTCCTGCTGGCCGCCGAAGTGGTCGCGGCGATGGCGGCGGTCAGCGAGGCGGCGCTGATCTATGTCGCGCGCCACCGCAACATGCTGCTCAGCTTCGGGATGATCGTGCTGCAGGTGGTGCTGTCGGTCGGCCTGGTCCTGATCATGCGCGCACTCGAGTGGGATATCATGTGGCAGGCGACCGGTCCGGCGATCGGGCTGATGCTGGCGCTTGGCTTTGCCGCGGTAGCCAAGTCCGTCCTTTTGCGGAGAATCCTGCATGGCCGGGTCAACGGTTGGCGCTGGCCGCTGATCTGGGCGGCGGCGGCGGCAACCGTCGTCGGCTTCGGCGCGACCCACCTGCCCGAATGGACCGAGCTGGTGTTCGGCATCCCGGCGATCCTGATCGCGTTCGGCGCGGTGCTGTGGACCAAGGGCTTCGGCCCGCAGGACCGCGAGCTGTTCCGCATGAGCAAGAAGGATATCGCGGACCTTGAGATCCCCGCTCCGGGTACGACCGAGGATCCCGTGCGCTAGACCCTAGTGCCGGAAGTGACGCATGCCGGTGAAGACCATCGCCAGGCCGGCTTCGTCCGCGGCGGCGATCACTTCGTCGTCGCGGATCGAACCGCCGGGCTGGATCACTGCGCTGGCGCCCGCTTCCGCCGCCGACAGAAGGCCATCGGCGAAGGGGAAGAAAGCGTCGGATGCGACCGCCGAGCCCCGCGTGCGCGGTTCGGCCCAGCCTTGCGTTTCGGCAGCCTCTATCGCCTTGGCGGCGGCGATCCGCGCGCTGTCGCGGCGGTTCATCTGGCCCGCGCCGATGCCCGCCGTCGCGCCGTCCCTGGCATAAACGATGGCATTCGACTTGACGTGCTTGGCGACGGTCCAGGCGAATATGCAGTCCTTCAGTTCCTGTTCCGTCGGCTGGCGCTTCGTCACGCATTTGAGCTGATCGCGCGTGATCGTGCCATTGTCGCGGTCCTGCACCAGCAGCCCGCCGGCGATGACGGTGATGGTCTGTCCGGGCCGCGCAGGGTCGAGCAGGCCGCCGGTCAGCAACAGGCGCAGGTTCTTCTTCTTGGCGAAAATTGCCCGCGCCTCTTCATCCGCATCGGGCGCGACGACCACTTCGGTGAAGATGGCGGTGATCGCTTCCGCGGTGGCGGCGTCGAGCGGACGGTTGCTGGCGACGATTCCGCCGAACGCCGAAACGCTGTCGCAGGCCAGCGCTTCGCCCCATGCATCGGCGAGCGTGCCACGCGTCGCCACGCCGCACGGGTTGGCATGTTTCACGATGACGATGGTCGGATCGGCGTCGCGGAATTCGGACACCAGTTCGAGCGTCGCATTAGCGTCGTTGTAATTATTGTAGCTGAGCTCCTTGCCCTGCACCTGCTGCGCCTGCGGCAGGCCGGTCGCGTGCGGACCGCCGGGCAGATAGATTGCCGCGTCCTGATGCGGGTTTTCGCCATAGCGCAGCGTGCCGGCGAGCGTGCGGCTCATCGTCGCCTGCGGCGGGAATTTCTGTTGCTGGTCGGCATGGGCGAACCATTGCGAGATCATCGAATCATAGGCCGCGGTCAGCGCATAGGCCTTGGCCGCCATCCGCTTGCGGAACGCGAGCGTGGTCGCGCCGTCGTGTTCGCCCAATTCCCTGAGCAGCTCGTCATAGTCGGCCGGGTCGGTGACGATGGTGACATAGTCGTGATTCTTCGCCGCCGAGCGCACCATCGACGGGCCGCCGATGTCGATATTTTCGATGATGTCCTCACGCGAGGCGCCGCGCGCGACGGTCGCTTCGAACGGGTAAAGATTGACCACGACGAGGTCGATCGGCGCGATGCCATGGTCGGCCATCGCCGCCGCGTGGTCGGCATTGTCGCGCACGCCGAGCAGGCCGCCGTGGACCTTGGGGTGAAGCGTCTTCACCCGCCCGTCCATCATTTCGGGAAAGCCGGTCAGGTCGCTGATGTCGCGCGGCTCGGTGCCGGCGTCGCGCAGCTTGGCCGCGGTACCGCCGGTCGACACCAGTTCCACGCCGCGGTCGGCCAGCGCCGTCGCCAGCCGGTCGAGCCCGGACTTATCCGAAAGCGAAATGAGCGCCCGCCGGACGGGCACGAGGTCAACCACATTCATCTCCCTTAGCTTGACCGGCGAAACTGCCAGTGCACATCGGCGCCTGCCGGCGCCGCTTCGCCATTGATCACCAATTGCATCGTTCGATGCGGGATTCCCAGCCCGTCTACAGACAGGCTTTCCTCCACCGCAATGGGCGTCCCGCGCGAGCGGAAATTCCACGGCGGCGCGCCCGGCGAGCGCAGGATCGCGCCCATGCCGTCGGCGGTAATCGTCGGTTCGATCCCGGGCGCGAGGTGGAAGCGGATAGCGAACGGGATCGCGCCCTTGCCCTTGCGACGGCCGCTGGCGCGAAGTTCGTCGGTGCCGCGCAATTCCTTGCCGTCGTTGCCCAGCTTGAGCACTCGGCGATGGAGCAGGCCGAAGCCGCGCGCGTAGCCGTCGTGGCTGGCTTCGAGCAGGCTGGAATCATGATCTTCGGAGCGGTCGATGACGACGTCGGTGACGCCCTTGCCGAGCAAACCGTCGGCCTGGATGGCGGTGGAATTGGTATCGGCGAGGGTCAACGTGCTGTGGGCCGCGGTGGTCCGCAGCGCCGCCGCCAGTTCCGCCGGCATTTGCGGCGGGAGCGGTTTGGGCCCGCCGCAATTGATCACCAGCCGCTGCGTGCCGTCCGACAGTTCGAAGGCCAGCGTGGAAGCGCTGCCCCATGGCGCGGCCTTGGGCGTCGGCGGGGGCGCGGCATCAATGATCGCGACGGTGCCGAGCGCGGACAGGCGGTGGAAGCCCCACCCGCGCGGCTGGCGCAACGGGCGGGCCCGCATGCCGCAGCCGTCGACGATCGCGGCCAACCGGGCCGGATCGCCGGCATTGCCGCCTTGCCAAGTCGACAGGCCGCCATCGCCAAGAATGACGCCGTGGAGAGCAGAGAGCGCGGCGGCAGCGGCGGTTTCGAAGCTTTCGGGCGGCGACTGCTTGGCGGCGAAATAAGCCGACCGCAGCAGGCCGAGACGGTCGACAAGGTCCACCTGTTCGTAAGGCGCGCGGCTGATCAGCCCGCCATCGTCCGATTGGGCCGAGGCAAGCGCCCGGCCGAGCCCGGATTCGGCGCGGGCCACGCGCGCGACGCCGCCCTGCACTAGCAAGGCCGCCGCGACCGCCCCGGACCAGGCGGTGACCCGGCGCAGCCCCGCCGGCGCCTTGTCGGCATTGGCTTCGAGATGGCGGGCGCCGCGCGCCATCGTGTTGAGCAGCGCGGAGCGATAGCCCGCCTCCGTGCTCGACAGGATGTAGGGGGCGTAGGCCGACCAGAAGAGGATGCGTTCGCCCCACAGATCGGGACGCCAAGCGTCATCGACGCGGGTGCCGTGCGCGATTAGCCAGCGGCCGACGATCGCTTCCGCCAGCCTGGCGCCGCGTTCGCGCGAGGCGGCAGCGGCCAGATCGCGGAGCCAGGCAAAGCCCTGGAGATAGCCGGCGACCGGCCCGTCAGTGCCAATCGCAGCGAAATCGAGATCGGCCAGTGGCAGGGTTTCGGCGCCGTGGAGCAGCTTGCCGGCAAGCAGTGCGTCGCCGCGCCGGCGGTCGCCGTGGACATGATCGCGCGGCACCGCGATCAGCCGCAGCGGCTGCTTGCGCGAGCCGGTCAGGCGCGACAGCAGGGAGCCCCGGGCAAGCTTCTGGACGACGTCGCGGGCAGCGGCGTCGCGGTCGCTCATGCGTCTCCCCGAAGCGCCCGAATGTTCGGCGCATAATGGTCCGGACCGCCGCGGAAGGTGGCCGATCCCGCAACCAGCACGTCGGCGCCGGCGGCAATGGCCAGCGGCGCGGTTTCGGCATCGATCCCGCCGTCGACTTCGACCAGCACGTCGAGATTCTGCTTGGCGATGCGGTTGGCGACGGCTTCGATCTTGCGCAGCTGGCTGGAAATGAACTTCTGCCCGCCGAAGCCCGGATTGACGCTCATGATCAGGACGAGGTCGATATCTTCGAGCACGTAATCGAGCATCTTGGCCGGCGTCGCGGGATTCAGCGACACGCCCGCCTTCTTGCCCAGCGCCTTCACCCGCTGGACGGTGCGGTGGAGGTGCGGCCCGGCTTCGGGATGGACGGTGATATAGTCGGCCCCGGCCTCCGCGAACGCGTCGAGGAACAAGTCGACGGGCGAGATCATCAGGTGAACGTCGAAGGGCTTGGCGCTGTGCGGGCGAAGCGCCTTCACCACGCCCGGGCCGATCGTCAGGTTGGGCACGAAATGCCCGTCCATCACGTCGATATGGACCCAGTCCGCACCGGCCGCGTCGATCGCGCGCACTTCCTCGCCAAGCTTGGCGAAGTCGGCGGACAGGATGGACGGGGCAATCAGCGGCATCGGGCCGATTAGACCCGATTAGGCGGCGCGGACAAGGCGCGCGGCAAAGAAGCCGTCGAGCCCGCCCTGCGCTTCAAGCAATCCGGGCAGGATCCGTACCCAGCCTGCGCTGTCCGGAACGATGAAATCGGGCAGTTCGCCGGGTCGCGGCGGATCGGTGCGGAAGGCGGCGTTGCGCGAGAGGAAGTCGCGGACGATGGCCTCGCCCTCCCGCGGCTCGAGCGAGCAGACGGCGTAGACCAGGGACCCACCCGGCGCGACCATGGCCGCGGCGCTATCGATCAGGCGTGCCTGCAGCTCGGCCATTTCGGCGATGATTCGCGGCCGGGCGCGATACAGAACCTCGGGGTGGCGGCGAAAGGTGCCGGTCGCCGAGCAGGGCGCGTCGAGCAGGACCGCGGCCTGCAGCTTCGGCGGCGTCCAATTCAGCGCGTCGGCGGTGACCAGCCGCGCCGACAGGCCGGTGCGATCGAGGTTTTCGCGCAGCCGTTCCAGGCGCCGGCCCGACGAATCGAGCGCCGTGACGGAATGACCGGCCGCGGCCAGCTGCATCGCCTTGCCGCCGGGCGCGGAGCACAGGTCGAGCACCTCCCCGCCGCCGGGCGCGAGGCGCGCCGGGATGGAGGCGGCAAGGTCCTGCACCCACCAGCCGCCGTCCCCGAAGCCCGAGAGGTCGGCGACCGCGCCCGCATCGTCCAGCCGGACATGGCGCGGCGCGAGCGACACGCCGCCCTTGGCGGCCGCGAAAGCCGCAGCCGCCGCGTCGCTTTTGAAGCTGAGATCGAGCGGCGGGCGATTGGCGATCTGTCGCCGCGCGGAGTCGATGGTGGCGTCCCCCCAGGCGTCGGCCCAGCGCGCCTCTACTTCCTCCGGGAGGGGCGATGCGTCCTCGCCCGGGATTCCGCGACGCAGGAGCGTGCCGAGCACGCCGTGCACCAGCCGCCGCGGGCCGCCGTCGACCAGCGGCAAGGCGGTCGCCACCAGCGCATGGTCGGGCGTGCCGAGGCCAATTTTCTGGGCGAGCGCCAGGCGCAGGACCATGCGCGCCTTGCTGTCGTCCGGCAGGCGCTTGCTGGTGGCGCTGTCGATCAGTGCGTCGAGCGCTGGCAGCCGCCGCAGGACCTCGCCGGACATGGCGATGGCAAAGGCGTGGTCGGCGCCGGACAGGCCGCGCGCGCCTTGCGCGGCGGAATCGAGCGTACGCCCGCGCCGCAAGACCGCGTCGAGCATTTGCAGCGCGGCGCGGCGGGCCGGTACGCCGTCGGTGCTTGGATTATCGTCCGCCAAGGCGCATCTTCACGGAGTGAAACGTCCCAAGCACCTCGATCCGCCCGCCTATCTGTCCAAGTCGCCGCCCGTGCCGGCGCCGCAGGCGGCCGACGCCCTTCCCCCGCCCGACGGCGAGGAGGACAGGCCCGATCCCACCCGCTTTGGCGACTGGGAGAAAAAGGGCATCGCGATCGATTTCTAGACGCCTTCGGGCCGCGGCGGGCGGGCCAGTAGCCCTTCAAGGACCCGGTCGACCGACGCGCCCTCGAGCAGGTCGGCGACGGCATCGACGATCGGCATGGTGATGCCATGGGCCTGCGCCAGCCGGGCCAGCACGGGGGCGGTAAACGCGCCTTCGGCAACCGTCTTGCGGTCGGCCATCAGGTCGCTTGCCGCCTGGCCTTCGCCAATCCCCTTGCCGAGCGAATAATTGCGCGAGCTGACCGACGAACAGGTGAGGACGAGGTCGCCCAGCCCGGACAGGCCGGCGAGCGTTTCCGGCCGGGCGCCGAACGCCATGCCGAAGCGGGTCATTTCCGCGAACCCACGGGCGATCAGGGCCGCCCGCGCATTCTGGCCCAGCGCCCGGCCCTCCACCACGCCGCCGGCGATGGCGAGGACGTTCTTGACCGCGCCGCCGATTTCCGCGCCGGCGACATCGTCGCTGACGTACATGCGGAAGGCCGGCTGCGCGAGCGCGGTGCGCAGGGTTTCGGCGAGGTCGGTGTCCTTAGCGGCCAACGTCACTGCGGTCGGCATTCCGCGCGCGACTTCATGGGCGAAGGTGGGGCCGGACAGGACCGCAATCGGCGCCCCCGGCGAAGCTTCGGCGGCGACGTCGTGAAGCAGCTTGCCGCTGCGTTCCTCAATCCCCTTGGAGCATAGAAGGCGCGGCGCCTCGCAGCGCGGCGCCTGTTCGAGCACCGCGCGCATGTGCTGCGCGGGCGTGACCACCAGCCACAGGTCG
Organism: Sphingomonas sabuli; assembly: GCF_014352855.1. Classification (GTDB taxonomy): domain Bacteria; phylum Pseudomonadota; class Alphaproteobacteria; order Sphingomonadales; family Sphingomonadaceae; genus Sphingomicrobium; species Sphingomicrobium sabuli. Next base: position 1,713,958 of record NZ_CP060697.1, read on the forward strand.
CACCCGGCCAGTTCCGCCAGGTCGCCGGTGGCACGGATATTGGGGTCGAGATCGATATCGGGCAGGAACACCGGGTTCTGGCGGTCGGCGTTGACCGCCCGGACGACGTCGTCTTCGCGCGCCCACAGGATTGTTTCCCGGCCCGCGCGCGCGGCCACTTGCGCCAGGGCCGTACCCCATGCGCCGCCGCCGATGACCGCCACCCTGTTCATGCCTTCACCCCCGCGCCGCGCACCTTGTCCGCATCCGGATCGAGCGGCCAGCGCGCCCGCGCCGGCGCCGCCAGATCGTCGACCATCCCGCGGCCAAACCGTTCCGCGCCGGCCCAGGCGATCATCGCCGCATTGTCGGTGCACAACCAGCCCGGGGGCACGGAAAAGCGCCGGCCCCGGTCTGCGGCCAGACGCTGCAGCGCCGAGCGGACCGATGCGTTGGCCGCGACCCCGCCCGCCACCACCAGCGCCGGCGAATCGCTGCGGTCCAGAGCCAGCCGGGTGCGGTCAACGAGGCAGTCGATCACGGCCTGCTGGAAACTGGCGGCGATATCGGCCGGCGCATGGCGGTCCGCCGCGGCCGCGCGCTGCACCGCGCTTTTAAGCCCGGCGAAGGAGAAGTGCGGCTCCCCCGAACCGACGAGCGGGCGCGGCAGCGGGACTGCCGACGGATCGCCTTGCGCCGCAAGCCGTTCGATCGCCGGTCCGCCAGGAAAGTGTAGGCCGAGGAGCTTTGCCGCCTTGTCGAACGCTTCGCCCGCGGCATCGTCGATGGTCGTCGCCAGCCGCCGATATTCGCCGACGCCAAGCACTTCGAGCAGCTGGCAATGGCCGCCGGAAACCAGCAGCAGCAGGTAGGGAAATCCAAGGTCCGGGTCGGCGAGCCGCGGGCTGAGCGCATGGCCTTCGAGGTGGTTGAGCGCGATCAGCGGCTTGTCCGCCGCCAGCGCGAGGCCCTTGCCGGTCAGCAGGGCGACCATCACTCCGCCGATCAGGCCGGGGCCCGCGGTCGCGGCAATGGCGTCGACATCGCCGATGCCGAGGCCCGCGTCGCGCAGCACGTCGCGGACCAGCCCGGGCAGAATCTGGACATGGGCGCGCGCGGCGATTTCCGGAACCACGCCGCCGAACGGCCGGTGGGCGTCGTTTTGCGACACCACCGCGTGGGCGAGCACTTGCCGGTCGCTGGTGACCAGCGCCGCAGCCGTATCGTCGCAGCTTGATTCGAGACCGAGAATGCATGCCATCCGCCGGTTCCTTTGCCCGAACCGTTGCACTAGTGGAAGGCGGTGACCGGGACCCCCAGACTTGGAACGCGCGGATCGCCGCTGGCGATGATCCAGGCGCGGTCGGTAGCGGCCGCGATGGAAGCGGCGCGCGGCTGGCCCGCCGGCCATGTCGACATCGTCGTCATCAAGACCAGCGGCGACCGCATCAAGGACCGGCCATTGGCCGAAGTCGGCGGCAAGGGCCTGTGGACCAAGGAAATCGATTCGGCGCTGCTTCGCGGGGACGTCGATTTTTCGGTCCATTCGGTCAAGGACGTGGAAGCGATCCGGCCCGACGCCATCCGGCTGTCCGCGGTGATGCCGCGGACCGACATCGAGGACATATTGATCGGCGCCGCTTCCGTCGCGGCGATCCGGGCCGGGGCAATCTTCGGCACGTCGTCCCCGCGCCGCGCCGCGCAGATGCTCGCCGCCCGGCCGGACCTGCGCATCGTGCCCCTGCGCGGCAATGTCGAAACGCGGCTGAACAAGCTGGATGCCGGGGACATCGACGCCACCATACTGTCGTCCGCCGGGCTGCAGCGGCTGGGCCTTGGCCATATCGGCACGGCGATCCCGTTCGACGTCATGCTGCCAGCGCCCGGACAGGGGGCGATTGGAATCGAATGCCGGTCGGACGACCCCGCGGCGATCGAATTGGCGGCAAGCATCGACGATGCCGCCAGCCACGCGATGGTGCTGGCCGAGCGCGCCTTCACCCGGGCGCTGGGCGGGTCGTGCCATTCACCCGTCGCAGCGATGGCGACCATGGAAGACGGGCAAATCCAGCTTCGCGCGGAGATCCTGTCGGAAGACGGCAAGGAGCGCGTTCGGGATAGCGCCGGCTTCGCGCCCCGCGACGACGATGCCGCCGCCGCGCTGGCGCGGGCGATGCTCGATGCCGCGCCGCCGTCGATCCGCACCCTGTTCGCCAACGCATGAGGCCGCTGGTCATCGTCCGGCCGCAGCCCGGCGCCGACACCACGGCCCGGGCTGCCCGGGCGCTTGGCATCGAGGCAATCGTCATGTCGCTGTTCGCGGTCGAACCGGTCGCGTGGCGCGCGCCGGACCCTGCGGCATTCGACGGCCTGTTGCTGACCAGCGCCAATGCGCCGCGATGTGCCGGGGCCGAACTCGACCAGCTGGTCATCCTGCCGGCTTATTGCGTCGGGGCCGCGACGGCTGCGGCAGCCCGGAAGGCGGGGCTGAGCGTCGCGGCCACCGGGACCGCAGGGGTCGACGCCCTGCTCCAGTCGCTTCCTGCCGACCTGCGCCTGCTCCATCTGGGCGGCGCGGACCGGCGCGCGCCTGCCGATGCAACTAAAGCGATCAGCCCCGTCACCGTCTACGGTTCCGCCGAACTTCCGCGGCCCGCCGACTTCGCACAACTTGAGGGATCGGTCGTCGCCATCCATTCGCCGCGCGCGGGCGCGGTGCTTGCTAGTCATGTCGACGCGGCCGGGCTGGACCGCGCGACCATCGCGGTCGCGGCGATCAGCGCGGCCGCCGCCGAAACGGCAGGAAGCGGCTGGGGCGACCTTGCGGTGGCTGAACACCCGGCCGATCCGGAGCTGCTCGCCATATCGCTGCGGCTGTGCAAGAAACCGCGATGATGGACCGGGGACACGGCAGCGGCATGGGCTGGGGCGCGCGAATCGCAATCGCGGTCGTGCTGATCGTGATCGGCGCCGCCGCGGCAACCTGGACGCTTGCCCGCTGGCAGGGCGCGGCGCGTGTGCTTGGCGTGGCGCCAGCGCAGACCGGTGCGCGCGCCTATGCGCCGCCGCCGCCCCTTCCGCCCGCGGCGCCGGCCGCGCCGCAGGTCCAGGACAGCCTCAACCCCGTCATTGCCGAGCAGATCGGCGAGCTTCAGGCGCGCGTGCAGCGGGTCGAGAGCGAGAGCGAGGAAGTGCAGGGGTCCGCCGGACGCGCCGATGCCTTGCTGATCGCCTTTTCGGCCCGGCGCGCGATCGAACGAGGCGTTCGGCTGGGTTATCTCGAGCCCTTGTTGGTCGACCGCTTCGGCAAGCAGCATCCACAGGCCGTGGCGCGGATCGTGACCACCGCCCGCGCACCGGTCCGGCTGAGCGAGCTTATCACCCGGTATCAGGACCTGCAGCAGGACCTGACCGGACCTCCCCCCGACGAGGGCCTGTGGACCGGTTTCAAGCGCGGGATAGGTTCGCTGGTATCCGTCCGCCGGTCCGACCGGCCGTCGACCCAGCCGCAGGCGCGGTACGACCGCGCGCTGTCGCACATGATGTCGGGCGAAGTGGATTCGGCGCTGGCCGAAACCATGCGCCTGCCCGGCGCGCCACGCGCCAACGAATGGGTCCGCGACGCCCGCCGCTATGTCGCAACGCACCGCGCCCTTGACGAGATCGAGTCCGCCGCGCTGGTCGGCGGACCGGCGGCGCAGCCGGTCGCACTGCCGCCGGCACCCGCGCCCGCACCCCGCGCACCGTAACCCCACAGGGACTTGGCAAAGCGATTCGCGCATGCGAATCCTGAGCCTTGCCGGGCACAGCTTCTGTTCAGGGCGGCGGTGCTAAGGCATTGCAAATCATGGATATCCGGGGGAACAACGAAGTCATGACGTCATTTTGGAGGCGGTTCGGGCTGGCGCTTGCGCTGGCCGGGCTGACGCAAGCTGGCGCCGCTGCAATCAAGTCGGCCAACGCTCCGCAACCGGCGCAAACCGTGCCCGCCAAGGCAGCCAAGGCCAAACCAAAACCAGCTTCGGCGCCGCGGCCCGCGGCACCGGCCTATCTGCGCGACCGGATCGATGCACTGGGCAAGGCCTTCAACGGCCAGGTCGGAATCGCCGTCCAGTCGGTCGAAGGCGGGTGGCAGACCGGGTGGAAGGAAGACGCGCTCTACCCGCAGCAGAGCGTTTCCAAGATGTGGGTCGCGATCACCGCGCTCGACAAGGTCGACCAGGGCCGCATCCGGCTGAGCGACAAGGTCAACATGGACAAGTCCGACCTGACCGTTTTCCACCAGCCGATCCGCACCCGGATCCTCAACGGCGGCTACACCACCAGCCTGGAAAACCTGATGAAGCTGGCGATCACCACCAGCGACAATACCGCCAACGACCGGCTGATGCGCGCCGCCGGCGGTCCGCAGGCCGTGCGCGCGATGATCGCCTCCAAGAAGTTGGGGTCGATCCGCTTCTATGATGGCGAACGCGCGTTGCAGAGCCGCATCGCAGGCCTGATCTGGTCGCAGAGTTATGCCATCGGCAGCGCCTTTTTCGAGGCGCGCAACGCCTTGCCGATGACCGTGCGCCGAGCGGCCTTCAACAAATATATCGACGATCCCTACGACGGGGCCGCCCCCGCCGCGATCGTCTCCGCGCTTGCCCGGCTCAAGCGGGGCGAATTGCTTTCGCCGTCGTCGACGACGCACCTGCTCAACGTGATGGGCAACACGCGGACCGGCGCCAATCGCCTGAAGGGCGGGCTCGCCCCCGGCTGGAGCCTGAGCCACAAGACCGGCACCGGCCAGGAGCTGGGCGGCGTGCAGGCCGGCTACAACGACATCGGCGTGCTGACGGCGCCCGACGGCAAGGCTTATGCCGTGGCGGTGATGATCAAGCGGACGTCGACCCCTTTGCCGGTGCGGATGAAGATGATGAACGAAGTCGTCCGGGCAGTCATCCAGCAGCATGAGATGACGAAGACCGGCGCGCGCTGAGCGATCGCGGGGGGCTGCGACATGCCCACGGCATGTCGGCGCTGGAGCGGGCGAAGGGATTCGAACCCTCGACCCCAACCTTGGCAAGGTTGTGCTCTACCCCTGAGCTACGCCCGCTCTGGCGCTGAACCGCAGGCGATCGTGTCGCCCCGCGGCAGGGTGGCGGGCGCCTAGCATGGCGAACGGCCCGCCTGCAAGCACCCCATTGCGATGGTCCGCCTCGACTTGTGACGTACCGGCGGCAAGGCCATATGGGATTGCCCGACGGCAGTGAAAGGCAGGGCGTGGCGACTTTGGGAATGAGCGAGGCGGAACGCGCCGCGGTGGAGAAGCTCCAGCGCGAAGTAGTCGAGCCGTCGATGACCAGCCTGGTGGTGCTCGACTTCTGGGCCGAATGGTGCGGGCCGTGCAAACAGCTTGGCCCGGTGCTTGAGAAAGTCGCGGCCGATTACGCCGACAAGGGCGTCAAGCTGGTCAAGATCGACGTCGACGCGGACAAGGTCATCGCCGCCCAGTTCCAGGTCCAGTCGATTCCCACTGTCTATGCTTTATATCAGGGCCAGCCGGTCGCCGATCTGACCAATTACCGCACCGAAGGCCAGCTGACCCGCGTGCTTGACCAGCTGATCGCGCAGCTTGGCGTCACCGGGACGAGCGGTCCGCCCAAGGCCGACACCGGCCCGCTGATCGCCATGGGCGAGGACGTGCTGGACGGGGGCGACGCCGTCCGCGCCGTCGGCATTTTCCGCCAGGTGCATGAACTGGCGCCCGACGATGCGGCAGCCGCCGGCGGCCTTGTCCGGGCGCTGGTCGCGGCGGGCGAAGCGGACGAAGCACGAACGATCCTGGAGGGGCTGCCCGAGACCATGCAGGGCGATGCCGCGATCGGCCGGGCGCGCGCGGCGCTGGAAGCCGCCGCCGCCGGCAGCGGGGTCGACACCAGCGCACTGGAACAACGGGTCGCCGCCGATCCGGACGACCTCGAGGCGCGCTTCGAGCTGGCCGGGGCATTGCTGGCCGGCAACCGCGACCGCGCCGCCGACGAATTGCTGACCATCATCGAACGCGACCGCGACTGGAACGGGGGCGCGGCGCGGGCCCGGTTCCTGCAATTGCTGGAAGCGCAAGGCCTGGCCGACGACTGGGCGCGCGGCCAGCGGCGGCGGCTGTCGGCCCTGCTGTTCACATGAGCGGCGCGCTGCCGATGCGGGCGCCGCTGTTTCCGCTGGCCGGGGCGATCCTGTTTCCGCGCGCGCAATTGCCGTTGCATATCTTCGAGCCGCGCTATCGCGAGATGGTGCGCGACGCGGTCGACGGTGGGGGACATATCGCGATGGTCCAGCCGCGGGCGATCGACGACGGCGCGCGGGTCGAACCAATCTACCCGGTCGGGTGCGTCGGCGAGATCGTCGGGCTGGAAGAGCTGGAAGACGGTCGTTTCAACATCATCCTCAACGGATCCCACCGGTTCCGCATCGTCAGCGAAGTCGACCTCGACACGCCCTATCGCAACGCCGACCTGGACCTGGCTGCGTTCGACGACCGCGAGCCGGACCCGCTCGGCCTGGCGCAGCGGGCGGAAGTGGAGCGCGAGGCGCGGCGGCTGGGCGACGCGCTCGGCCTGACGGTCGACTGGGCGGCGGTGGGCCGGCTGGACGATGAAATGCTGGTCAACGCGATCGCGCAGGTCGCGCCGTTCGACGTGTCGGCCAAGCAGGCGTTGCTGGAAGCGGAAACGCTGGACGGCCGCGCCGACATGCTGGTCCAGCTGATGCAGTTCCTGCGGTTGAGCCAGGGGACCGCCGACCTGCAGCCGACGATCCAGTAGCCTATATCGGCAGCCCGCGCAGGAGCAGCGGCAAGTCGCCGCTGGTGCCGCGCGCTTCGCTGGTCAGCCGGTTCTTGATCGGGCCGATCCGGTCGATCAGTCCCATGCCGAATCGGCGCACCGCCGACGCGGTGCGGCCGCGGATACCGTAGATGCGGGTCAGGCTGTCGGTCGCCACCGCCACCGACAGCGCGTCGAGCGCGCGCCAGCGCTGGTAACGATCGAGCAATTGCCGATCGCCAAGATCGAGGCCGAGCCGGGCGCCTTCGACCAGCACCTGGGCCAGGGCCGCCGCATCGCGGAAGCCGAGGTTGAGCCCCTGCCCCGCGATCGGGTGAATGGCGTGAGCCGAATCGCCGACCAGCGCCAGCCGGTCGGCGGTGATCGTCGCCGCATGGTGAAAGCCGAGCGGATAGGTCGAGCGCGGCGCGGCCAATGCGATGTCGCCGAGGAAGCCGCCCATTGCGCGGCGCGCCTCCGCCGCGAAGTCAGCTTCGTCCAGCGAGAGCATGCCGGCGGCATCCTCGTCGCGGACCGACCACACGATGGCCGAACGATGACCGTCCGAATCATCGGTCATCGGCAGCAGGGCAAAGGGCCCGGAAGGGTAGAAAATTTCGTAGGCGACGTTGCCGTGCGGCCGTTCGTGGCGAAGCACGGAGACGATCGCCTGGTGATCGTATTTCCAGCGCGCCATGCGAATGCCGGCCTGTTCGCGCATCGGCGACCTGCGCCCGTCGGCGGCAACCAGCAGCGGTGCAGACAGCCTGCGGCCGTCGGAGAGCGACACCACCACCTTGTGTTCCGAGCGGTCGACGTCGGCGACGGTCGACTTCCACAACAGCCAGATGGTCTTGCCGGCCTCGGCCCGGGCGCGCAGCGCGGCGCGCAGGTGGCGGTTTTCGTGCATCCAGCCGAGCGCTTCGTCGTCGCCGGGTTCGAACGAGAGACCGCCGGGTTCCAGCCCGTCGGCGACCTGGATCGTGCGGATGGGACAGCCGGGGACCGGGAAATGATCGGCGACGCCGGTCGTTTCGAGCATCCGCAGCGAGCTTGACGAAACCGCGCTGGTGCGGCCGTCGAACGCCGCGTCGAGCCGCGTGTCGGGATCGGCGGGATCGACGACGATCGACGAAAGGCCGCTTGCGTCGAGCGCCGCGGCGAGCGCCAGCCCGACCAGCCCGCCGCCTAGGATGATGACGTCACTTCGGTCCATCGGCCCCAGCCCTAGCGCCGCCGGCCAGCGCTGGCGAGAGGTGGAAAATCGGGTGACGTCACGACTTTGCTTGCCCGCGAGTCCGCGAAAGGGCATTTTAGGCGCGGGATTATAAGGGTGGGACAGATGGCAACGGCTGCAGCGCGGCCCCAAAAGGACCTTGGGTCGGCCTGGCGCGAGCGGGTCAGAGAGTCGATGGGCCGGTTCGTCCGGCGCGCATGGGGCGCCTTGCTGGTCGGCGTCGGCTTGGGCGGCGCGCTGGCGCTGGCGTCTCACAACAGCACCGATCCGTCCTTCACTACGGCCGCCGCCGGTCCGCCCGAAAACCTGCTGGGCAGCCCTGGCGCCTATTTCAGCGACCTGCTTTTCCTGCTGTTCGGGCTGGGGTCGATCCTGTTCCTGCCGGTGATTGCGCTGGCGGGCTTGCGGATGCTGCGGCTTGACTCGCCGGGACGCACCGGACGGTCGCTGCTGATCGCGGCCATCGCCGCACTGCTGGTCGGCGTCGCGTTGAGCCTTAACAGCGCGTCGTCCGTATCGGGCCTGCCCGGCGGCTGGGGCGGCGCGCTGGCGCTGGCGGCGAGCGGCGGCGTCGAGGCATTGATCGGGTTGATCCCAGACGAACGCTTCATCGCGCCAACGCACCTGGCGGTGCTGATCCTGTTTGCCGTGCTGGGGCTGGTCGTCGCGTATTTCTCGCTCGGCCTGACCGAGGACGAACGCGCCTGGGTCGGCGGAATTTTCTCCCGGTCGCCGCGGGTGCAGGCCGCGCCGCGCAAGACCGAACGCCGGCGCGACGAGCGCGCCCCTGCCGCGCCGCCCGAGCCGCGTCCGTCGGTCGCAGTCGCCGAGCCGGCCGCGGCGCCCGCGAAGTCGAAGAGCGCGTCGGCCCGCAAGTCGGCGCAGCCCGGCCTGGCGCTGGGCGACAGCTACGTCCTGCCCGACGTCGCCTTGCTCGCCGACGCACCGGAAAAGGGCCGCAACACGATCGACCGGCCGGCGCTCGAGCGGAACGCCAAGATCCTCGAGGCGGTGCTGGAGGACTTCAATGTCCGCGGCAACATCGTCGAGGTCCGCCCCGGCCCGGTGGTCACGATGTACGAGCTGGAACCCGCAAGCGGCATCAAGGCCAGCCGGGTCATCGCGCTGGCCGACGACATTGCCCGCAACATGCAGGCCATCTCCGCCCGCGTCGCGATCATTCCCGGCCGCAGCGTCATCGGCATCGAACTGCCCAACCCCAAGCGCGAGATGGTCGCGCTGTCCGAAATCATCGCCAGCGACGAGTTCGCCGACGCCGATTCCTCGCTGCCCCTGGTGCTGGGCAAGAACATCGGCGGCGATCCGATCGTCGCCGACCTGGCGCCGATGCCGCATCTGCTGGTCGCCGGCACCACCGGATCGGGCAAGTCGGTCGGGCTCAACTGCATGATCCTGTCGCTTTTGTACCGGCTCAATCCCGACCAGTGCCGGATGATCATGATCGATCCCAAGATGCTGGAATTGAGCATCTACGAAGGCATCCCGCACCTGCTGGCGCCGGTGGTGACCGAGCCAGGCAAGGCGATCCGCGCGCTCAAGTGGACGGTCGAACAGATGGAGGAGCGCTATCGCATGATGGCCAATCTTGGCGTCCGTTCGCTTGCCAGCTTCAACCAGAAGGTGCGCGACGCCAAGGCCAAGGGCGCCAATCTCGGGCGGCGGGTGCAGACCGGCTATAACGCTGAGACCGGCCAGCCGATCTACGAGATGGAAAGCCTGGAATATGAGGTTCTGCCGCAGATCGTCGTGGTGGTGGACGAGCTGGCCGACCTGATGATGACCGCCGGCAAGGAGGTCGAGTTCCTGATCCAGCGGCTGGCGCAGAAGGCGCGCGCGGCGGGCATCCACCTGATCATGGCGACGCAGCGGCCGTCGGTCGACGTCATCACCGGCGTCATCAAGGCGAATCTGCCGACCCGCATTTCCTTCCAGGTCACCAGCAAGATCGATTCGCGCACCATCCTTGGCGAGCAGGGGGCGGAGCAGCTGCTGGGCAAGGGCGACATGCTCTACATGCCCGGCGGCAAGCAGATCCTGCGCGTCCACGGCCCGTTCGTCGCCGACGAGGAGGTGCGCGCCGTCGCCGAACATTGGCGCAAGCAGGGCACGCCCGAATATATCCAGGCGGTGACCGAAGAGCCGGCGGACGGCGATTATCTGTTCGATGGGCAGCCGACTGGCGAGGACGATCCGGAGACGCAATTGTACCGCAAGGCGGTGCAGATCGTCGCCGAAAGCCAGAAGGCGTCGGTCAGTTACCTGCAGCGGCAGCTGCGCGTCGGCTACAACAGCGCCGCGCGGCTGATCGAGCGGATGGAAAAGGACGGGAAGGTCGGCATGCCCGACCATGTCGGACGCCGCGAAGTGCTGATCGACCCGGACGGCCACCCGATCTAGGCTGAACGCGGGGGAACCGCCGGGTTCAGAGCGCATTCAACGGCCGAGCGCCAAGTATGGCGTAACTTCCAAGGAGCTTTGAATGTCATTTCCTACCCGTTTCGCGCGCGCCCTCGTTCCTGCTGCAATAGTGGCGGTTGCGGCGCCGGTCGCGGTGCAGGCCGCTTCGACGTCCGCCGACATGGCGCTGGTCGCGTCGCACCTTCGCTCGACCAGTTCGATGACGGCCAACTTCGTCCAGACCGACAACAAGGGCCAGACGCTGAGCGGTTCGCTCAAGCTCAAGCGGCCGGGCCGGATCCGCTTCGAATATGCCAAGGGCGTCAACGTCCTGCTGGTCGCCGACGGCACGAAGCTGAACTTCATCGATTACGAGGTCGGCCAGAAGTCGAGCTGGGCGCTCAACAAGACTCCGCTTGGCGTGCTGTTGTCGAACAATCCGGACCTGAAGCGGATCGCCCGCATCCTGCCGTCGCAGGACAAGCGCATCATGGTCGTTCGCGCGGTCGACCCGACGCATCCCGAATATGGCAAGCTGATCCTGGCGTTCATCCGCGACGGCTCCGCGCCCGGCGGGCTGAAGCTGTACGGCTGGACCGCGGTAGACGCACAGGGCAAGCAGACGATCGTGAAGCTGTCCAATCAGCGTTACAACGTCGCGGTCCCGGCCGGCGCCTTCACCTATGCCGAGCCGAAAAAGGGCAAGCGCAGCTAAGACGAGGCAAAGGCGGGCCGAGACGCGCCGAAAAGCGTAGCAGATAAAAACCTGTTCATCGGCCCGTCAGCTACCCGGACGTAACCTATTTAAGGTTGCCGGTACGGGCGTAGGGGTTTCCCCCTGTTACCCTTTGCCCTCGACAATCCCTTGCGTGACGAACGCTTGGTCGGCCCTCGCTCCATGCCCCCGGAGCGGGGGCCTTTCCTTTGCGGCGCGGCACAGTCGGGGCTAAGCGGCAGCGAACATGGCCAGCCTGAAGATCGCATCCTGGAACATCAATTCGGTCCGTGCGCGCAGCACGATCGTCGAGCGCCTGATCGTCGAGGAGCAGCCCGACGTCCTGTGCCTGCAGGAAACGAAGGTGCTGGATGACATCTTCCCGACCGAGATGTTCCACCGCCACGGCTTCACCCACATCGCGCTTAATGGACAGCGGATGCATCATGGCGTCGCCATCCTCAGCCGCGTGCCGCTGGACGAGCATGGGCGCCACGACTGGCAGGACAATGGCGAGGCGCGGCATGTCGGCGTGCGCCTGCCCAACGGAATCCGGCTGGAGAACGTCTACGTCCCCGCCGGCGGCGACACACCCGATCGCACCGTCAATCCGAAGTTCGGACAGAAGCTGGATTTCATCGAGCGCATGACGCGCTGGTCCGAGACGCTGCGTGAGCCGACGCTGATCGTTGGCGATTTCAATGTCGCGCCGCTGGAATGCGACGTGTGGAGCCACAAAGCGCTGATCAACGTGGTGAGCCACACCCCGGTCGAGGTCGACGCGCTGAACCGGTTGCAGCAGGCGCACGACTGGATCGACATCGGCCGCCGGTTCGTGCCCGCGCCGGAGCGCAATTTCACCTGGTGGAGCTATCGGTCGCCCGACTTCACCCGCAACGACCGCGGCCGGCGGCTGGACCACATGTGGGCATCGCCCGTGCTCGCCGGCCATTTGGCCGGCCACCGCGTGCTGGAGCCGTGCCGCAGCTGGGAACGGCCGTCGGACCATGTCCCATTGATCTGCGAGATCGACGTTTGACCGACGCCGGCCCGATCGCCCGCGCCATCGCGGCCCTGAAGGCAGGCCGGGCGGTACGGATCGAATCCGCAACCCCGATGACCGTGCTGTCGGTCGAGACCGCGACCCCGCAGATGCTGGCCATCGCCGACCCGGCGGGTAGCGCGCCGCTGCTTATCAGCGGCCGGCGCGCCGCGGCCTTGTCGCTGGCCAATCGGCGCGATGCTGCCGACCCGGCCGAACCGGTGCTAATCGAGCGCAGCAACTGGCTTGACGTCGATAACGCCCGCTCCCTGGCCGACCCGTCGCGCGACGGCAGCCGTGCGCCGATCGGACCCCTTGCGCCGACCGCCCTCGATCGCCCCGACGAAGCGCGGGCCGCGCTCAAGCTTGCCAGGCTGGCGGGTTTGATGCCGGCGCTGTGGCTGGTCGAGGCCGATACCGCGACGGGCCTGGAGATGACTGCGCTGGCCGGCGCCGGGGCGGAGGTGACCGAAGTGGCGCGGGCGCGCCTGCCGTTGGAGGACATGCCCGACACGCAAATCGTCGCCTTCCGTGCCAGCGACGACGGGCAGGAACATGTGGCGCTGATCGTCGGAGCATTTGGCGGCAAGCCGCCGCTGGTGCGGTTGCACAGCGAATGCCTGACCGGCGACGTGTTCGGGTCGCTCAAATGCGATTGCGGTCCGCAGTTGCGCCATGCGTTGCGGCTGATCGCGGCCGCGGGTGGCGGCGTCCTGCTCTACCTGCGGCAGGAGGGGCGCGGCATCGGCCTTGCCAACAAGTTGCGCGCTTATGCCCTGCAGGATCGCGGCTTCGACACGGTCGACGCCAACCTTCGGCTGGGCTTTGCCGACGATGAGCGCGAGTACGCGCATGCGGCGGCGATCCTCAAGGCGCTGGGCATCGATACGGTGCGGCTGCTGACCAACAATCCGGCCAAGGCGGTGGGACTAGAGCAGGCCGGGATCGGGATTGCCGAGCGCGTCGGCCACCACATGCCGGCCAATCCGCACAACGCGGATTATCTGGCGACCAAACGCGCGCGGAGCGGCCACCTGGACTAAAGGAAGCGGGCCGCCAGCTCGTCGAAGCTGCGGACGCAGGCCGGGGCACCGGCCCCGATCAGCCGCGCCTCATGCCCGTCGCGGCAATGCGATCCGGCGAGAAGGCCGACCACCTGCGCGCCGCTGGCGACGGCACCTTCGATTCCGACCGGCGAATCCTCGACGATCAGCGTGTCGGCGATTGGTATGCCAAGCCGGTCCGCGGCGAACAGATAGATGTCGGGTGCGGGTTTCATCCGCTGCACATGGTCGCGGCCGCTGTAGACATGCTCGCCGAACCGATCGCGCAGGCCGAGATGGTCGAGATGCCCGGTTAGCCAGCGGGTCGTCGCCGACGAGGCCACGGCAATCGGGAAGTCGGCGGGAAGCGCGCGAATGAATGCCGACGCGCCGCTGACTTCGGCGATGCCGTCACGCAGATAGGCCATGCCGCGTTGCAGCCGCGCCTCGCGAAAGCCGTCCGGCGGATTACCGTCCGTCCAGTCGTGAATGGCCTGTTCGAACGCATCGCCGGCCAGGCCCATGAAATTCTCGATCGCGTCTTCCGGACGGGTCGGGTGGCCGGCCTTCGTCAGGTAATCGGCCATGAAACTGTTGCCGGCCCATTCGCTGTCGATGAGCACGCCGTCGAAATCGAACAGGATCGCGCGCGGCTTCATGCGTCCTCGAACATCGCCGTGCCAACCCGGATCGCGGTCGCGCCAAGCATGACCGCGGCGCGATAGTCCGACGACATGCCCATGCTGAGCCCGGCGACACCATGGTCACCGGCGATCTTTCCCAACAGGGCGAAGAAGGGCGACGGTTCGAGCCCCAGCGGCGGGATGCACATCAAGCCGGCCAGCGGCAGCGGCGAACTGCGCACGGCCGCCACGAATCCTTCGACCTCTCCAATCGGGACGCCGCCCTTTTGCGGCTCGTCGCCGATGTTGACCTGCACGTAAACGGACGGCGATCGGCCCGCCTTGTCCGCTTCGCGGGTGAGCGCCTGCAGCAGCGACGGGCGGTCGAGCGAATGAATGACGTCAAACAGCTTCACCGCCTCCGCCGCCTTGTTCGATTGCAGCTGGCCGATGCAGTGCAGCGTCACGCCCGGATGCCGAGCAAGCAGCGACGGCCACTTGTCGAGCGCTTCGGGCACGCGGCTTTCGCCGAAATCGCGCTGGCCGGCCGCGATCAGCGCCTCGGCCTCCTCGGCGGTGCGCGTTTTGCTGACCGCGATCAGCGTGACGTCCGCGGGATCGCGCTTGGCCAGCCGGGCGGCGGACGCGATGCCTTCGAGGATGGATTGCCGGCGGCCGGCAGCGCTGTTCATCGCGACCGGCTATAGGAAGGGCGATGTCGACCCGCCACCCACTTCCCCGCCAATGGCTGGTAATCGCCCCGCGCACGCCCGATCCACTGGCGGCCGCGGCGCGGATGCCGCGCGGCAGCGGCATCCTGATCGTCGACGCCTGCCTGGCGCGGGCGGACCGCGTGACTTTGCGCCGGATTGCGCGGCGCCGCGGGCTGTTGGTCGTCGAAGACGATGGCGACCGGGTCGCTCGCGTCCACAGCATGCGCGAACTGCGGCGCGCCGGGAGCCGCCGGACGAAGTGGATTTTCCTGTCGCCGCTATTCCCGACCGCAAGCCATCCGGGCGCGGCTCCATTACCGCTGATGCGCGCCGCGACGCTGGCGCGATTGGCGGCCGTACCGGTGGTGGCGCTGGGCGGAATGAGGGCGCGCCGCTTTGCGCGGGTGCACCGGCTGGGCTTTGCCGGTTGGGCGGGGATCGATGCTTATGCCGGCAAGGGCCGCGCCGTCAGGCGCGCGCCGGCGTGACCGCTAGAATTTGAAGGCGGTGCCGAGGTAGACGGCCTGGCTGTCCACGCGATCGTCCTTGATCGCCGGGATCCGGTCGCGTTCTACCTTATAACGGACGCCGCCGGTGACCGAGATGCGCTTGGTGAGAGCGTAGGACCCGCCGACATCGACCGCATATTGATCGGGCTGGCGGAGCGCGGGAGCCGCAGTGCCTTCGGAACGGTCGGCGGACACCGCGACACGGCCGGTGAAGCGCGGCAGCGAGTAGCTGACCCCGACGGTGGCGCTTTCGCGGCTGTCGACCGGCGAACCGGCCGAATTGACCTTGGCGACGTCGCCCGAAACGGCAAACCGGCGCCAGCCGACGGCGGCGCCAAGGTTGTAGCTGACCGGGGCCAGTGCGGTGACCGGTGAGGCAGAGCCGGTCGCCGCAGCCTGCTGCGTCGCGGCCGAACGGGCGCGAATCGCGACGCGGATCTGCGACGGGCGGCCCTTCGATGCGGCCGGCGTGAATTCGAAGCCCGACGGCGACATCGTGCGGCCGGAGAAGGCGGCGGCGAGGCGCGGATCGGCGGACGAGGGCGTGAAATCGAACTGCGGGTTCAGGCTGACCTTGACCGCGGGCGGCCGCTTCTTGCCGACCGCCAATGCCGGAGTCAGCAAAATACCCGCCGCGCCCAGCGCGACAGCGATCTTGCCTGCCATTGACGACCCGCGACTCACGTCATGCGACTCCTTGTCCAGTTCGTCATATAGGCGGGAGGCCCCCAAGGTTCCAACGGCGGAATCGATTCCCCGGCGGGCTGTTGCAGTTCAACAACAACCCGGGGCCGCGCATGCCGCGCTTGCGGCATCGCATCCAGCATCTATAACGCCGGGCGAACCACAGAATTCGAGGTCTTTCCATGCCCCGCCTGAAGCTTGTTGCCATCGCCGTGGCCGTCGCCGCAATGACCGTCACCGGGTGCGCCCGCAACCGCAACATCCCGACCCAGGTCGCGCCGTCGCGAATGACCACGATCGGCGTGAACGGTTATCTGTGGCAGGCGGCGCTCGACACCGTATCCTTCGCCCCGTTGCTGCAGGCCGATGCCAACAGCGGCGTGATCATCACCGACTGGTACGCCAACCCGCGCTCGCCGGGCGAGCGGGTCAAGCTGACCGTCACCATCCTCGACCAGGATTTGCGGGCCGATGCGCTGCGCGTCGCTGCCTCGCGTCAGATCAACCAGAACGGGTCCTGGGTCGAAGCCCCGGTGACCGCGGCGACGGTGCAGAAGCTCGAAGACGTAATCCTGACCCGTGCTCGTGACATCCGCCGAACCACGCTCCCCGGTTAAGATGACCCAGACCGGCCGCTTCGATCCGGCCGTCGCCGACACGCGCTGGCAGACCCGGTGGGACGACGCGCGCTGTTTCATCGCCGACACCGACAGCAGCAAGCCCAAGGCCTATGTGCTGGAGATGTTCCCCTATCCGTCGGGGCGCATCCACATGGGGCACGTGCGCAATTACACGATGGGCGACGTGCTGGCCCGGTATCGCCGGATGCAGGGCTGCGAAGTGCTGCACCCGATGGGCTGGGACGCGTTCGGCATGCCGGCGGAGAATGCGGCGATGGAACGCGGCGTCCATCCCGACGGCTGGACCCGGTCCAACATCGCGGCCATGCGCGACCAGCTGAAGCGGCTAGGTTTCGCGCTCGACTGGAGCCGCGAGATCGCCACTTGCGACCCGGAATATTACGGCCACGAGCAGGCGCTGTTCCTCGACCTGTACGAAGGCGGCCTGGTCTATCGCAAGGAAAGCGAGGTCAATTGGGACCCCGTCGACATGACCGTGCTGGCCAACGAACAGGTGATCGACGGCAAGGGTTGGCGGTCGGGCGCGCAGGTCGAGCGGCGCAAGCTGTCGCAATGGTTCCTGAAGATCACCGACTTCGCCGACGAGTTGCTCGAAGGGCTGGGTACGCTCGACCATTGGCCGGACAAGGTGCGGCTGATGCAGGAAAACTGGATCGGAAGGTCGGACGGACTGCGGTTTCGGTTCAAGACTGCCGGTGAAGGCGCCGAGTGCGAGTATCCGTGGATCCAGGCGGCGCTTCGCGAGGCCCCGGAAATCGCGGTCTTCACCACGCGGCCCGATACCATCTTCGGCGCCAGTTTCGTGGCGGTCGCGCCCGATCATCCGTTGGCCCGCGCGATCGCGTCGGAAAACCCCGACGCGGCGGCTTTCATCGAGGATTGCAAGCGCGGCGGGACGACGGCGGCTGAGCTGGAAACGGCGGAGAAGCGGGGTTTCCTGACCGGGATCGAAGCGCTCCATCCGCTTGATCCGGAATGGAAGCTCCCGGTGTGGATCGCCAATTTCGTGCTCATGGAATATGGCACCGGCGCGGTGTTCGGCGTGCCCGCGCACGACCAGCGCGACTATGAATTCGCCAGCAAGTACGACCTGCCGATCCGGCGCGTGGTTGCGTCGTCGGCCGAGGACGCGGACACGCCGATCGGCGACGAGGCCGAGCCGGGCGAAGGCGTCATCGTCAATTCGCAATTCCTCGATGGCTTGTCGGTCGAGGAAGCCAGGGACGCGGTCATCCGCCGGGCCGAGGAGAATGGCTGGGGCGACCGCGAAGTCGCGTATCGCCTGCGCGACTGGGGCGTTTCGAGGCAGCGCTATTGGGGCACGCCGATCCCGATGATCCATTGCGATCGTTGCGGACCCGTACCGGTTCCGCGCGAGCAGTTGCCGGTGGTGCTTCCGCAGGACGTCAGCTTCGACACGCCCGGCAATCCGCTGACCCGCAACGAAGCGTGGCTGAAGGCCGATTGTCCCAAGTGCGGTGGCGGCGCGCGGCGCGAGACCGACACGTTCGATACCTTTGTCGATTCCAGCTGGTATTTCATCCGCTTTGCCAGCCAGCCGATCGATGCCCCGTTTGACAAGGCCGCCGCGGAAAAGTGGTTGCCGGTCGACCAGTATATCGGCGGGGTCGAGCATGCGATCCTGCACCTGCTTTACGCCCGCTTCTGGACTCGCGCGCTGAAGCGGATCGGCAAGATCGACGTGGCCGAGCCGTTCCGCGGCCTGTTTACCCAGGGGATGGTCACGCACGAGACGTTTCGCGACGCGGCCGGCAAGTGGCTCGCGCCGGACGAGGTGCGCAAGAACGGCGACGGCAAGCTGGTCGATGCCGCCGGCGCGCCGGTCATCCGCGGCCGGGTCGAGAAGATGTCCAAGTCGAAGCGCAACACCGTCGACCCGGGCCCCATCGTCGACAAGCACGGCGCGGACGCGGTGCGCTGGTTCATGCTGTCCGACAGCCCGCCCGAACGCGACCTCGAATGGTCGGTGGCAGGGATCGAAGGCGCGGCGCGGTTCGTGCAGCGGGTGTGGAAACTGGCCACCGCGCCGGGCGGTGGCGACGGTGCTGATGCGGCGCTGGAGCGCAAGGTGCACCGCACCGTTGCCGCAGTCGGCGAAGCGATAGACGGTCTGCAATTCAACAAGGCGGTGGCCCAGCTGTACGAACTGGTCAGTGCGATCGAGAAGGCGGCGCCGTCGTCCACCCGGACGAGCGCGGTGCGCACGCTGGTCAAGCTGATCGCCCCGATGGCGCCACACTTGGCCGAGGAATGCTGGAGCCACCTTGGCGGCGACGGGCTTGTCGCTCAGGCCGATTGGCCGACGTTTGATGAGACTCTGCTGGTCGAGGACCAGGTGACGCTGGCCGTGCAGGTCAACGGCAAGCTGCGCGATACGCTGAATGCGCCGCGCGGGCTTGGCCGGGAGGAAGCGGAGGCGCTGGCGCTGGCATCGGAGAAGGTTCAGCGGCAGCTCGACGGCGGGACGCCGCGCAAGGTGATTGTAGTCCCCGACCGGCTGGTCAATATTGTCGCGTGACCCGCGTCCTCCTTCTTGCCCTGATCGCCCTCGCCCTGCCGGCCTGCGGACTCCAGCCGCTTTACGCGGGCGGATCCGCCGGCGGAGTAGCCGGGACGCTGCGCTCGGTCGACGTGGCGCCCATCCCCGGCCGCGACGGCTGGCTGGTGTTCACTAAGCTCAAGGAGCGACTGGGTGATCCCGGCGACGGCGGGCGCGCCTATCGGCTTGAAGTCGACCTCGACGACGACATCATCGGGCTTGGCATTCGCGGCGACCGCGCCGTGACGCGCGAGCGGCGGACGCTGCGCGCCCGCTTTCGCCTAGTCAACGCCGCAACCGGCGAAGTGGTGATCGATTCCACCGCCGGTTCCGACGCGGGCATCGACGTCGTCAGTTCCGAATATGCGACCGTCGCCGCGGAACAGTCGACCGCCGAGGACCTTGCCGGCGCGGTGGCCGACCAGATCGTGTCGCGGATCGCGTTATATTCGACCCGCGTCGCGCCGCGGCCATGAAGGTCGCCAAGGGATCGCTTTCCCGAGCCCTCGACCGGCCCGACCCCGCAGTTCGGTTCTACCTTTTCTACGGACCCGACGAATCCCAGTCACGCGCCCACGGCGAGCGGCTGCTGAAGGCGCTGGGTGCGGAAAAGGTCGCGCTGGCAGCCCCGTCGCTGAAGTCGGACCCGGCAATGCTGGCCGACGAAGCAGCGGCGATCGGCATGTTCGGCGACAAGCGCGCATTGTGGGTTGAGCCGGCAGGCGACGAGATCGTTGCGGCGGTCGAGGCGCTGCTTGAGCTGTCAGTAGCCGAAAGCCCCGCGATCGCCATCGCCGGCGCGCTGCGCAAGTCGTCTGCCCTGGTCAAATTGGCGGAGGCCCACGCGGCATGCCTGTCGCACGTGTCCTACGAACTGGGCGAGCGCGAGGCGACGTCGCTGGTGCAGGAATTGGCGCGCGGCGAAGGGTTGCGCCTCGCGGAAGGTGTCGCAGGCCGGCTCGCAGGCGCGGCGGGCAACGAGCGGGGCGTCATCGCCCAGGAACTGGCGAAAATTGCGCTGTACGTCGACGCGAGCGCCGACTCTCCGGCACTCGTCGACGCGCAAGTCCTCGATGACATTGGTGCCGGGTCCGAAGGCGATTCGACGCGGCTGGGCGACCTGGCCTTGTCTGGCGACGTTGACGCCTTGACCCGCGAACTGGATGCCAGCGCTGGCGATGCGGTGCCGATCTCCGTCCTCCGCTCGCTGCAGCGGAGAATCATGATGCTGGCGCCCATCCGCGCCAAGGTCGACCGCGGCCAGCGGCCTCATGACGCCGTGACGTCATCCGGTAACGCTGTGTTTTTCAAGGATAAAGACCTTGTCGCTAGATTGGTCTCGCTGTGGGATTCCGTGGCGCTGGAACGCGTGTTGCAACGGTCCGGAGAGCTGGAGCGCCGCTTAATGCGGTCAGACTCGCCACCGGAAATCGAGGCGTTGGAAGAAGAATTGGTCGCGATCGCGCGGACCGCCCGCCGCCGCTAGATCGGCTCGCCGCTGAGCCGCTGGCAGATCATGTCGAGCTGATCGAGGCTGGAATAGCTTAGCGACACCGTCCCACCGCGGCCGCTGTGCGCAACTTTCACCTTCAGGCCCAGCATGTCGCCAAGTTGGCGTTCAAGGGCGGCAAGGTCGGCATCGACCGGCTGGTTGGGCGGGCGTACGGTCGCCGGCGTCTTCGCATCGCCGGTCCGGCGCGCCTTCGCCAACGCCTCGGTCTGCCGAACCGACAAGCCGTCCGACACAATCTGCCTGGCGAGCTTTTCCGGATCGTCGGCCGTCGCAACGGCCCGGGCGTGGCCCATGCTGATTTCGCCGTGCAGCAGCAGCTGCTTCACGCCGTCAGGAAGATCAAGCAATCTCAATAGGTTAGCGATATGGCTCCGCGACTTGTGGACGATTTTGGCAAGCGCGTCCTGGGTATGCCCGTAGCGGTCGATCAGCTTGCTGTAGCCCTCAGCTTCCTCAATCGCATTGAGGTCCTGCCGCTGCACGTTTTCGATCAACGCGATCTCGGCCGATGTCGCGTCGTCGATATCGCGAACGATGGCCGGAATGGTGTGGAGGCGCGCGCGTTGCGCCGCACGCCAGCGACGTTCGCCCGCCACCAGCTGGAAATTCTCACCGTCCGGCCGCAGCAGGATCGGTTGCAGCACGCCACGCTGCGCTATGGACTCGGCCAGCTCGGCAATGGCCTCTTCGTCAAAGTAAGCGCGTGGCTGTGCAGGATTTGGCTGAATTCTGCCGATTTCGACTTCGCGAACGCCGTGTTCGGGCGCATCCTTTGGCGCCCCTTCCGAGGTGGAAGGACGCACCGCCTCGTCAAGCAAGGCGGCAAGGCCCCGGCCCAGCCCGGACGTCTTCTTTTCGCTCATGCGGCCTCCGCCTGGCGCGGCAGGCGCGCGATCAATTCCCGGGCGAGACGGACGTAGGCCTCGGACCCAGGACATTTGAGGTCGTAGATCAACGCCGGCAGTCCGTGGCTGGGGGCTTCTGACAAGCGAACGTTACGCGGCACCACGGTGTCGAAGACTACCTTCCCCAGACACGCCCGAACGTCGTCGGACACCTGGCTCGACAGGCGATTGCGGCGGTCGAACATGGTCAATGCGATGCCGAGGATCGACAGGTCGGGATTGAACGCGACACGGATGCGCTCCACCGTCTGCAAAAGCTGGCTGAGCCCTTCCAGGGCGAAGAATTCCGATTGAAGAGGCACGAGCAGATGACGCGCCGCGACGAGGCCGTTGACCGTCAGCAGGCCGAGCGACGGCGGGCAGTCCATCAGGCAGATGTCCCACCGGCCTGGCGGCGCAGCGTCAAGCGACTTCTCGAGCCGCCGCGCGCGATCGTCCATGCCGACCATCTCGATCTCGGCCCCCGACAGGTCGACCGTCGCCGGCAGCAAGTCGAGACGCGGCACACGCGACGGGATGACACTGTCGGCGACGCTGGCTGAGCCGATCAGGACGTCATAACTGGATCGCTCTCGCTTCGACTGCGGTACGCCAAGTCCGGTGGAAGCGTTGCCCTGTGGATCCAGATCGATCAGCAGAACCTTCCAGCCGACCGCCGCCAGCGCTGTGGCAAGGTTGATCGCGGTCGTGGTTTTACCGACGCCGCCTTTCTGGTTCGCGATCGCGACGCGAATCATCGCCCACCCTTCGCTTTCACATCCCACAGCACCAAAATCCTCGAATCAGGATCGGTCAGGCTGGGAACGGTTTCTGCTTCACAGTGCCACCTTCGTCGGACTTCGACCAGTTCCGATCCGGCGCTTCGCCCTTTTGGCAGGATCCACCGCGTTTTTCTTGTGGACAGATGCGTGGATAGTTGGAGCAGCTTCGCCGCCGGAGCCACGGCGCGCGCGGTGATATTGGCAAAGGTCCCAGAGGCTCGTTCGGCCTTCATAGGCGCCACGATGACCCGGTTCGATAGACCGAGCTCGTTCACGACCTTCTGCAGGAACTCGGCGCGCAATTTTCGCGGTTCGATAAGAGTGACAGGTCCACTAGTTAGGATGGCAACCACCATACCCGGGAGGCCGGCACCGGACCCCACGTCGGCCCATGACATGTCAAGATCTGGCGCCAGCTCAACAAGCTGTGCGCCATCGATAATATGTCGGCTCCAGAGGTCATCCATTGAAGCACGGGACACCAAGTTTTGCCTCGCCGATTCTGCGCGGAGGATTTCGACATAGTGCTCTAACAATACGAACGTTTCACGTGAAACACTCCGCCCCGTCGCTGCCTCGAGTCTATCGATCACGCAGCTATTCTGGATGCGGCAACGTGCAAGGCGGTGAGCGCCGCCGGGGTAACGCCGGCTACCCGCGATGCGTGATCGAGCGTTTCGGGCCGTGCTGTGGATAGTCGCTCGATCATCTCGTTCGACAGGCCGGGAACAGCCCGATAATCGAAGCTAATTCCAATGCGCACTTT
Source organism: Sphingomonas sabuli (assembly GCF_014352855.1). Classification (GTDB taxonomy): domain Bacteria; phylum Pseudomonadota; class Alphaproteobacteria; order Sphingomonadales; family Sphingomonadaceae; genus Sphingomicrobium; species Sphingomicrobium sabuli. The sequence continues at coordinate 1,736,876 of NZ_CP060697.1, forward strand.
CGCATCCCGCCGCAGGGCTGCCCATTCACGCTGCTGGCGGTCAAGGTACGGAGCGTAAAGGAGATCGGCCTGACCCTCTGGCGTGTGCGCCCAATCGTCGGAAATACGGCGCGCCTCATGCTGCTCAATTAGTGAACGTCGATCATCGGAGAGGCATGCAGCATCGATCGCGGCCTTACCGAGGCGGCTCATGGCGTTGTCCGCGCGCAGGGCGAGCCGGAACTCGGCCCGTGCCGTCATCATTCGATAGGGTTCGCTAACGCCCTGTAGTGTCAGGTCGTCGACCATGACGCCGATATAGGATGTCCGGCGATCGAACAGGACGGGCTCTGACCCAAGGGCATGCGCCGCCGCGTTGAGGCCGGCTACCAGCCCTTGCGCAGCCGCCTCTTCATAACCCGTCGTGCCATTGATTTGCCCCGCCAGGAACAGCCCGCAAACGTCTTGGGCTTCGAGCGATTGCGAAAGGCGCCTCGGATCAACGAACTCATACTCCACGGCATAACCAGGTTTGGCGATGACTGCGCGTTCAAGTCCTGGAACGGAGCGAATAAAGGCATGCTGGACGTCCTCTGGCAACGACGTCGAAATGCCATTCGGGTATACCAGATGATTGGTCAGCCCTTCCGGCTCGAGAAAGATCTGGTGTCCGTCGCGACCGCCGAAGCGCCGGATTTTGTCTTCGATCGAAGGGCAATAACGAGGCCCCCGGCCTTCGATTGCGCCTGCGAACAAAGGCGAGCGATCGAGATTAGCTTCAATGATGTCGTGGGTTGCGGAGGTTGTGCGTGTGATGGCGCAGTTGACTTGATGCGGTAGGTCACCAGGCGATGACAGCGCCGACATCGTCCAAGGTTCCTCCTCGCTGGGCTGAACCTCCAGACGCGCCCAATCTATGGTCCGACCGTCGAGCCGCGGCGGAGTGCCGGTTTTTAGCCTCCCCTGCCCCAGCCCGATCTCGCGGAGCTGGTGGCCGAGTGTGGCCGACGACCTCTCGCCAGTGCGCCCACCAGAGACGACGGTATCTCCGATGTACATGCGGGCGTTGAGGAACGTCCCCGTTGCAATCACCAGTGCATGGCACTGAATGTCACCCAAGCTAGTCGACAGCCCGCATACGCGTCCCTTACGCACCACCGCTGAAAGGGCTTCGCAAACGATAATCTCGACACCGCTCGCCCGAACCACCTCGCGGATGGCCTGCGCATAAAGCGCTCGGCCTGCCTGGACTCGGGGGCCATGAACGGCCGGCCCCTTGCTGCGATTGAGCATGCGACGGTGGATCGCGGCGCGGTCGGCCGCCCTGGCCATCAGGCCATCGAAGACATCGAGTTCGCGCACGAGATGGCCTTTGCCGACGCCACCGATCGACGGGTTGCAGGACATTTGCCCCAGATCAGCTTCTCGGAAAGTAATCAGCCCTACGCGAGCGCCACGCCGTGCGGCGGCTGTCGCCGCTTCGCAGCCTGCGTGCCCACCTCCGATGACCAAAACGTCGTACACACCCAGGCCCTACCCCATCAGTGTTTCACGTGAAACCCTACTTACCGAGGCAAAAGCGGCCGAACAGCGCGTCGAGTACGTCCTCCACACCCGCTTGGCCGGTCAAGCGGCCAAACGCAGCTCGTGCGGAACGAAGGTCCTCCGATTGAAGAACGATATCATCACTTGACGAGGCGCGGCGCAGCGCTTCTGCAGCGTCGCGTATACGCGCAGCCTGGCGAGCGTTGACGGCTAAGACGCCTTCGACTGGCAGAAGACGCCGCGCGTGCTCGACAATTGCGGTATGTAAATCACCCAGGCCGAGCCCCGTTCTTACCGATACCGGAATAAACTCCACTGGCGAGGACGCCCTTTCGGAAAGATCACTGCGCGCGTGAATGCGAATGAGGTGATCGTGCGCCGGTGCTTCGGTAGGCTCGCCAAGCCACACCAGAATGTCTGACTGCTGCACAAGGCGGTTGGCTCGGGCGACTCCCTCAATTTCCAAAACGTCCGCGCTATTACGAATACCGGCAGTGTCCGTCAGCCTAATTGGTATCCCATCTAGAGCTATCCCTACCTCGATATGATCGCGAGTTGTCCCGGGGATATCGGCGACAATCGCCCGCTCATAGCCCACTAAGGCATTGAGAAGGCTTGATTTTCCAGCATTTGGAGGTCCAGCCAAAACAACCAGAAGCCCGTCTTTCAGCGGCTCTGCCATAGGCCTAGCAAGCCACTGTTCCAGCTCAATCGCTAATGCCTCGCATTCACGATTCAATGTCGGATATGCGTCGACGCTGTCTTCTTCGACGTAATCGATGGCCGCTTCGGCCTGGGCCGACAGTTGCAACAGTCGGTCCTGCCAGATCGCGATCTGCCGGCTAAGGCCGCCTTCGGCGACCGCGAGCGCCGCGCGGCGCTGGGTTTCAGTCTCCGCCTCGATAAGGTCGGCCAGCCCTTCCGCTTGGGTCAGGTCGATGCGCCCGTTTCCGAACGCTCGGCGCGTAAACTCGCCGGGTTCGGCCTGACGCAGGCCGGGTTGGGCGGCCAGTGCCGCCAACACCGCGGTAACGATTGCCCGCCCGCCGTGACAGTGCAGTTCGACCGTATCCTCGCCCGTTGACGTTGCGGGGCCGTCGAAGCGCAGTACCAGCGCCTCGTCGAGTAACAGCCCATCGGCATCGCGGAGAGACCGCACGCCGGCCTGACGCGACGGAGGAAGAGACCCGGCAAGTTGCCCGCCTGCCTCGTGCGCTTGCGGACCGGAAATGCGGATGACGGAGATCGCTGCCGGCGGCGATCCGCTCGACAAAGCAAATATGGTGGCGGCCGTCATTCGCCCCGGTGCGCTCTAGGCGCCGGCGACCGCCGGCCAGCCCAACGCAGGGGCAACGTCGTTGTAACCGTCCCAGATCATCTTGCCGGCAACCCACAGAATCACGATCAGGCCGCCGTAGCCGATCCACCGGTATCGCTCGATATATTTGGCGATGACGTTGGCCGCGATGCCCATCAGGGCGACCGCAAAGATCAGGCCGACGATAAGAATGCCGGGATGCTCGCGCGCCGCGCCAGCCACCGCCAGCACGTTGTCGAGGCTCATGCTGACATCCGCCACGGCGACGGCCCAGGCGGCGGCGGCGAAGCTTTTCGCGGGCTTGAGGCCGCTGTGCTCGTCGCCCTCGATCTCGGCCGAGCCCGGGCTTTCGCCGCCGTGATGAAGCTCGCGCCACATGCGCCACGCAACCCACAGCAAGAGCAGGCCGCCGGCGAGAATTAATCCAACGATCTGAAGTAGCTGGGTGACCAGAAGGGCGAAGGCGACACGCAGGACCAGCGCCGCCAGCACGCCGAGCAGGATGACCTTGCGCCGCTGTTCGGGCGGCAGGCCCGCGGCCAGCGCGCCGACCACGATTGCATTGTCGCCGGCTAGGACGAGATCGATCAGCAACACCTGGACGAACGCGGCAAAAGCGCCGGGCTCGCCGATGTTGGAAAAGTCGCGGACGATAGAATTCCAGATTTCCGCCGGGCCACCCAGGCCGCCAGCCTCGGCTGCAACCGCGCTCAGCAACGTCTCGAACACCAGAATCTCCCGAATCCGCCGTTCTCGTCCCGGCGTGCGCCCGCCCTAGCCGAGACCGAGAACGGTTCTCAAGCCGAGTAAATGCTCATCGCCGACCCAGCCTTCGTATACCATCGTCGCGGCGACGTAGAGGATGACGGCGAGCCCGATGTAGTTGATCCAGTGATAGCGCTGAATCAGCCGCGCAACGTAATTGGCGGCAAGTCCCATCAGCAGCACCGAAAAGGTCAGGCCGATGACCAGCAGCGCTGGATTATCCCGGGCGATGGACGCGACCAGCAGCACGTTATCGAGGCTCATGCTGAGATCGGCTATGGCGATCTGCACCGCGGCCTGGAAAAAGGTCCGGGTCGCTCGCGGGCCTTCGACCGCGTCGGTGTCGGGGTCGTCGGCGACGACCGCGTGCGCCGGATGCAGCTCGCGGAACATGTTGTACGCGACCCACAGCAGCAGCAGGCCGCCGGCAAAGACCAGGCCGGTGATCTTAAGGAGCTGCGTCGCCAGCACGGCGAAGGTGATCAGGAACACCAGCGCCAGCGACACGCCGAACAGCAGAACCCGTCGCCGCTCGCGTTCAGGCAGGCCCGAAGCGAGGGATCCCATGATGACGACGTTGTCGCCGGCCATGGTCAGGTCGCCGACGACGATCTGACCGAGCTTTGCGGCGCCCGCGGTCGTGAAGACGGTCGAAAAGCTGAATCCGGACAGCATCGGCGCTTAACCCGCGCCGGCCGCTACTGGTTCATCGAAGCGAAGAAATCCTCGTTCGACTTGGCGTCCTTCATCTTGTCGAGCAGGAACTGCATGGCGTCGACCGTGCCCATCTGCATCAGGATCCGGCGCAGCACCCACATCTTGGTAAGCGTCGCCTGATCGACCAGCAGTTCCTCCTTGCGGGTTCCGGACTTGCCGACGTCCAGCGACGGGAAGATGCGCTTGTCGCTGACCTTGCGGTCGAGCACGATTTCGCTGTTACCGGTGCCCTTGAACTCTTCGAAGATGACCTCGTCCATCTTCGACCCGGTATCGATCAACGCGGTGGCGATGATCGACAGCGAACCGCCTTCCTCGATGTTGCGCGCGGCGCCGAAGAAGCGCTTGGGCCGCTGCAGAGCATTGGCGTCGACACCACCGGTCAGTACCTTGCCCGAGCTCGGCACGACCGTGTTGTAGGCGCGGCCAAGGCGGGTGATGCTGTCGAGCAGGATAACGACGTCCTTCTTGTGCTCGACCAGGCGCTTGGCCTTCTCGATCACCATTTCCGCGACCTGCACGTGCCGCGACGCAGGTTCGTCAAAGGTCGAGGAAATGACCTCGCCCTTCACGCTGCGCTGCATGTCGGTCACTTCTTCCGGCCGCTCGTCGATCAGCAGGACGATCAGGAATACCTCGGGATTATTGTCGGTGATCGCCCGCGCGATGTTCTGCAGCAGGACGGTCTTGCCGGTCCGCGGCGGCGCCACGATCAGCGCGCGCTGCCCCTTGCCGAGCGGAGCGACGATGTCGATCACCCGCGCCGACTTGTCCTTGATGGTCGGGTCGAGCGTGTCGAGCTTGAGCTTGCTGTCAGGATAGAGCGGGGTGAGATTGTCGAAGTTGACGCGATGGCGGACCGTTTCCGGATCATCGAAATTGATCGACGTGACGCGGGTCAGCGCGAAATAGCGCTCGCCATCCTTGGGCGCGCGAATCTCGCCTTCGACCGTATCCCCGGTGCGCAGGCCAAAGCGCCGCACCGTCGCCGGGGCGACGTAAATGTCGTCCGGGCCGGCCAGATAATTGGCTTCCGGCGAGCGCAGGAAACCGAAACCGTCGTTCAATACCTCGATCGTGCCGCTGCCGATGATTTCAGCGCCATCTTCCGCCTCGACCTTGAGGATCGAGAACATGATGTCCTGCTTGCGCATCGTGGATGCGCCCTCGATCCCGGCCTCTTCGGCCATGGTGACGAGTTCGGCGGGCGATTTCTGCTTGAGGTCTTTAAGATGCATTTAGGGTACTCGATTGAAATAACAGGGGAAAAAGTCGGCTCGGCCGCAGGACGCTGCCAGGAAAGAGACTAGGGCTGCGGCGAGAGAGAGAACTGGCCGGAACAGCCGTCGCGACCGAGTTATGGTCGCAAGGGTACGGTGTCAATCAGGACGCCGTGCAAAACTGCGCCTGGCCGCGTGAAATAGCAGGCCGAGGACGATTGCGGGGGCGATCAGGAACACGGCTTCCGACGCCAGTACGGACCAGATCCGCCCGCTGAAGAGATCCTGCAACCCGACGTGCGATACGGTCACCGGCCGGGCGAGAAACGCGAACCGGTCGTGCTCGACGGGCCAGAACAGCATCATCCCCTTGCCGCCATCGGTCAGCATGTCGGTCAGCGGATGCGACAGGGTGCTGAGGAACAGCACCAGCGCGGCGCGTCGGCGCGGCACGTCGAACCAGCGGTGCAGGGTGAGGCCGATGAAGCCTGCCAAGGCGGCAAAAAGGATGCTGTGCGTCGCCCCTCGATGGCCGAGGTCGGCGGTATGGGGAATGCCGAAGGCCCGGCCGACGACATCCGCATCTGGCAGCATGCCGGCCACCATCGCAGCGACCACCAGCCGGCGGGACACGGGCGGGCTGCTGAGCGCTACTACCCCGACCAGCGGCAGTACCGCATGGGTCAGGACGGTCGGCACCGCCGGGTCAGAAGGGGCGGACGATGACCAGCACGACGACCAGCGCCGCGACGATGCCCGGAATTTCGTTCATCATCCGCAAGGTCTTGTCGCTGGCCGACCGCTTGCCTGCCGCGAGTTGCTTGCCGTAGCTGCCGAGCCAGCCCTGATAGGCGGACAGGCCGATGACCAGCGCGAGTTTGGCGTGGAACCAGCCTTCGCTGAACGCGCCGACATTGAGCGCCAGCAGCAGGCCGAGCAGCCACACCGCGATCAGGGCGGGTGAGAGGATGATCGTGCGGGTCCGCCGCTCACGCTCGATCCACGCGCGATCCTCGGCCGAACCGGCACTGGTTTCGTGATGGTAGACGTAGAAACGCGGCAGCAGCAGCAGCCCGGCGATCCAGTAGATGACGAAAGTGACGTGCGCCGCCTTCACCCACGGGTAGGCCGCACCGAGAAAGCCGCTCATCTCGTTCATTGCCGTCCCTTTACCAGCTCGACCAGCCGCTCGACATGCGCGATCGGCGTTTCCTTGATGATCCCGTGGCCCAGGTTGAAGATATGCGGCCGCGCCGACAAGGCCTCGAGGATGCGAGCGACCGCGCTGGCCATCGCTTCGCCCCCGGCAAGCAGCGCCAGCGGGTCGAGATTGCCCTGCACCGGCAACCCGGCTGGCAGTTCGCGATCGGCCCAGGCCGGGTCCATCGTCTCGTCGAGCCCTACGCAGTCCACCGCGGTCTCACGCGCATACGCCGCCAGCCGAGCCCCGGCGCCCTTGGGAAAGCCGATGATCGGCACGTCCGGATGCTCGTCGCGCAGCCGTTCGACCAGCCGCGCGGTCGGCGCGATCACCCATTGTTCGAATTGCGCCGGCGCCAGGCTGCCCGACCAGCTGTCGAACAATTGCACGACCTCGGCGCCCGCCTCGATCTGGCGGCTCAGATAGTTGAGCGTGACCTTTTCGATCCGCGCCATGATCTCCCCGAACCGCTCGGGATCGAGATAGGCCAGACGGCGGGTATCGGACTGTTCGCGGCTGCCCTGGCCGGCGGTCATGTAGGTGGCGACGGTCCACGGGCTGCCGGCAAAACCGATCAGGGTCGTCGCCGGGTCGAGCCGCGCCTTCACCTTCGCAACCGTCTCGTAGATCGGCTCCAGCCGGGTCAGGTTTGGCGTGAGGTTGTCGAGGTCGGCGGCCATCAACGGCGGCGTCAGCCGCGGCCCTTCGCCGGCCACGAAGCTCAGATTCTGACCAATCGCGAAGGGCACGATGAGGATGTCGGAAAACAGGATCGCGGCGTCGAAAGCGAAGCGCTTGAGCGGTTGGACGGTGACTTCCGCCGCGGCCTCGCTGTCATAGACGAGATCAAGGAAGCTGCCTTTGTCCTTCCGCAACTGGCGATATTCGGGAAGGTAGCGGCCGGCCTGGCGCATCAGCCACAATGGCGGGCTGTCCACCCGCTCGCCGCCGAGTACCCTGAGGATCGGCTTTCCGCTTTTCGCGGGCCCGTCCGGCAAACCGATCACCCCCTTCTCCTTCCCTATATTTAGATTCTTATAGAAGATTGTTGGAGGTAGTTGTCCGGCGGAAGCTGGGAAATAGGAGCCGCTACCGCATTTGCCAACAGCGGCCGGTTTTCGACTCCCCAGCGAGTCCGGCGAGTCGCATCGTCTTTCACCCGCGATTCACAGGCTGGGGATGAAAGCCTTTGCTTGTGCATGGAATCGCGGATTGTGCCGGGGCCGCGCTGGGCGGACCGCGATTTGTGATCATCCCCGCCCTCGCGCTAGGGGCTTAGCATCACTTTTCCACAAGGTTGTCCGGTGCCCCTCATCCTTGCCTCCGCCAGCGCGATCCGCCGCGCGATGCTCGACCAGGCGGGCGTCGAACACATCGCCGTCCCCGCAGCGATCGACGAGGATCAGGAAAAAGCGCGCCAGCGCAATCCGCGGGCGCTGGCGGCCGCGCTGGCCGAGGCCAAGGCGGTCAAGGTCAGCGTGGAGCGGCCGGACTCGTGGGTCATCGGCAGCGATTCCGTGGTCAGTGTGGGCGACCGCATGTTCGACAAGCCCGCCGACCGGGAGCAGGCCGCCGAACATCTCAGGTTCTTTTCCGGCCAGCCTATGGTGCTGACCAGCGCCGTCGCCCTGGCGCGCGGCGGCACGGTCGAATGGACGGACTGCGACAGCGCCCGGCTTCAGGTGCGCCCCCTGTCGGACAAGTTCATCGACGCCTATCTGGATGCCGAATGGCCGGAGGTCGGCTATTGTGTTGGCGTATTCCGCCTGGAGGGCCGCGGCGTGCAATTGTTCGAAAGCATCGACGGCAGCTATTTCACCATCCTCGGCATGCCCCTGCTGCCGCTGCTCGGCGCATTGCGCGACCGCGGGATCGTCGCGGCATGATCCGGCTGGCGCTGACCGGGTCCATCGGCATGGGCAAGTCGACCGTCGCGGCGATGTTTCGCGATGCCGGCATCCCGGTGTTCGACGCCGATGCAACCGTCCGCCGGCTGCAGGGCCCGGGCGGCACTTTGGTGCGCAAGATCGAACAGCGCTTTCCCGGATCGACCGGTCCCGACGGCGTCGACCGCGATGCGCTGTCGGCGATGGTCCTGGGCGACCCTGCGGAGCTCGCCGCGCTGGAGGCGATTGTTCACCCCGCGGTGCATCACGAACGCACCCGTTTCATCGTCGAACATGGCGACGCGCCTGCCTTGCTGTTCGAAATTCCCCTGCTGTTCGAAACCGGCGGGGCGAGCACGTTCGACAAGGTGATCGTCGTGTCCGCGCCGGCCGACATCCAGCGCGCGCGAGTGATGGCACGGACCGGCATGACCGCGGAGAAGTTCGAAGCGCTGCTGGCGCGGCAGATGCCCGACGCCGACAAGCGCGCCGCGGCCGATTTCGTCATCGACACCGGCGGCGACCTATCCACAACTCAGCGGCAGGTGCGCGACATACTGACTTGTCTCGGACTCCCGACCGATGGTTAAATAGGCGCATGCGGGAAATCGTCTTCGACACCGAAACCACCGGCCTCGATCCGGCGGGCGGCGACCGCATCGTCGAGATCGGTTGCGTCGAGATGTTCAATCGGTCCGAAACCGGCCGCCACTTCCACGCTTATTTCAATCCCGACCGGCCGATGCCGCCGGGGGCCGAAGCGGTGCACGGCCTGAGCGACGTCTTCCTGTCGGACAAGCCGCGCTTTCTCGAGCGGGCGGAAGAGCTGCTCGATTTTCTCGAGGATTCGCCGCTGGTCGCCCATAACGCCAGCTTCGATTTCGGCTTTCTCAACCACGAACTGGGCCAGTGCGGCCGAACCGTTATCTGCACCAGCCGGATGGTCGACACGCTGGCCATCGCACGGACGCGTCATCCCGGCGCAAAGCACAGCCTCGATGCTTTGTGCACGCGCTTCGGCGTCGACCGCAGCCGGCGGATCAAGCACGGCGCCCTGCTCGACGCGCAGCTGCTGGCGCAGGTTTACATCGAACTGACCGGCGGCCGGCAGATCGGGCTTGGCCTGGTGGAAGACACCGAAGACATGGATATCGCGGTCGTCGCCGGCACGGTCACGATCCGCGAACCCCGCCCCGCGCGCCCGCATTTTGCCGCTGATGAGGAACTGGAACGCCACCGTGCGTTCATCTCCCAGCTGGCCAATCCGCTGTGGGAGCGGCTGTCCGCCGCAAGTTGACGCGGCGGCGACGCGGGCCCTAAGCGCTCGGCAAGCCCAACAAAGGAGCAAGCCCGTGGACGTCCGCGTCGCAGATCATCAGGTCGAAACCAGCGAGTCCATCAAGGAGCATGCGGTCAGCCGCATCGAGGAGCTGACCGAGAAATATTATTCGCGCGCGGTCGGCGCCAACGTCACCTTCGGCAAGGGTCCGCACGAACATTTCGTCTGCGACATTGTTGCGCCGGTCGGCCAGGGTGTGGTGCTGAAGGCTTCGCACCGCGCACCGACGGCGCAGGCCGCGTTTGAAAGCGCCGCCGACAAGATCGAGACCCAGCTCCGCCGCTACAGCCGCCGGTTGAAACAGCGCAAGCCGAGCCCGGAGCCGATGCCGGATCTGGAAGCGAACGCATCCTATCGCGTGTTCGCGGCGGCTGAGGAGCAGGATGATGCGCCGGACAATCCGACCATCGTGGCCGAAGCCAAGGTCGACATTCCCAAGGCGGCGGTGGCCGACGCGGTGATGATGATGGACCTGCGCAACACCACCGCGTTGATGTTCCGCAACACGAAGACCGGCGAACTCAACATGGTCTATCGCCGCGAAGACGGGAATATCGGCTGGGTCGAACCCCAGTAGTCCGCCGCCGCGCCAGTATTTCCGGCCGCGCCTCGGTTACGCGGCCAAACGAGTAAGATAATGCATCTCACCGAATTTCTCGATTTCGACGCCATCAAGCCGGCGGTTCCCGCGGGTAACAAGCGCTCGCTGCTCAACCAGCTGGCGAGCCTTGCCGCGACTCGTCTCGACGTCGCGCCGGCGGCCATCCTCGAAACCATCGCGGAGCGCGAGAAGCTTGGCTCGACGGGCTTTGGCGACGGCGTCGCCATTCCGCACGGCAAGGTCGACGGTCTCAACCGCATCTATTGCCTGTTCGTGCGCCTGGCCGAACCGGTTCGCTACAAGGCGATCGACGGGGAGCCGGTGGATCTCGTCTTTCTGTTGCTGTCCCCGCCCGACGCCGGCGCCGACCACCTCAAGGCACTGGCAGCAATCAGCCGGGTGATCCGCCACGCCCCGACGCTCGAGAAGATGCGCGGCGCGCGCAGCCGCGATGCGCTGGCCGCCGTGCTGCTGGCTGCCGACGAGCGCGACGCGGCCTGATTCGGACATGACCGAGCCTCGCCTGACGGCGTTGGTCGAAGCATCCAGCCTGATTCGCCGCGCCAGCGCCAATGGCGACTTCGCGGCCATCCTGCGCAAGGGCGATCCCGAGCGCGGATCCCTGATCATCGTCGTTCGAAGCAAGGGCGACTATGTCGCGGTGCTCGAACGTGCGCTGGGTGTCGACGGCATTTACCGTTGGGAGCGGACCGGACCGAAGGAAAGCGATTCTTCGCAAAATTTAGCCGATTTCTTGAATCGCCGAGCGGGCTTCGATCCCGATTTATGGTTAATTGAGCTAGATATCGCACAGGCAGAACGATTCATCGCTGAAACGACTTCGTCGGGTTGACGACGGCGCCGCCCGGAGGACATGGCGGGTCCGTAACGAGAGCGGGGGGTGCCCGGTCGCCAGTTGGCGTTCGAGGTACCACGCGAGTCGGGGAATAGCCTGGGGGCAGGTGGGACGCGGGACCAGCCGTGCAAGCCCCAGTGGGTTGGGCCATTCGCCGCAAAAACAAAGTCTGACATGGTTGTATCTCTTCGTTCGGCGCTGTTGGTCTGCGCGGCAATGAGCGCGGGTTCGGTCGCCCCGGCGCAAGTCGGTCCTGACACGGACGCGCTGCTCCCGGCCCAGACCGCCGTCACCTCCACCGATCTTGCCAAGCAATTGCTGCGCGAATCGGACCAGGTCGCGGTTCCAACGGTCGCCACGACCCCGGTCGCAGAACCCGCCGTTGCCGAACCGGCCGCGGAAGAGGCCGGCCCGTCACTCGATGCCAAGGCCGATCTGTCGACCCTCGTGTCACAGCTTCGCGGCACCGAGCCCGGCAGCCGCCAGCTCGAATGCCTGGCCGCCGGCATCTATTTCGAATCCAAGGGTGAGCCGCTGGCCGGCCAGCTTGCGGTCGGCGAAGTGATCGCCAATCGCGCCGGCAGCGGGCGATTCCCCAGCAGCTATTGCGGCGTGCTCCTGCAGCGCGGCCAATTCTCTTTCGTCCGCGGCAACAGCTGGCCCAGCATCTCCAAGGGCAGCGCGGCGTGGAAGACCGCGGTGGCGATCGCCAAGATCGTCGATCGCGACCTCAAGGATTCGGGCGCTGCCACGGCCCTGTTCTTTCACGCCAAGCGCGTGACCCCGGGCTGGCGCAAGAAGCGCGTCGCCTCGATCGGCAACCACGTCTTCTATCGCTAGGCGGGGCAGATCCGCACGTTGCCGGATTGGCGGCGTGCACGATTTGTTCTAATCGTCGGGGGTGAGCAGCGCCCCCGATTCTCTTTTGCAGCCTTGCTTTGCCGACGCCGCGCCGATCGCGGCCGATGTCGCGCGCGGGGTAACCCGCCTGTTCTGCCGCCAGGACCTCTTCGGATTTTGCGAAGTGCCGCTGCCCAACGGGCGGCGTGCGGACATCATGGCGATAGACGCCAAGGGGCTGCTGACCATCGTCGAGATCAAGGTCGCCAAGGCGGACCTGGTCGGCGACTGCAAGTGGCTCGATTATCTGGACTATTGCGACCGTTTCTTCTGGGCGGTGCCGCCGGACCTGGCCGTCATTCTCGATGGCGAACGCTATCTGCCGGGTGAAGCCGGGCTGATCGTCGCCGACCGGTACGATGCGGCGGTGGTGCGCGACGCCGCACACCGGCCAATGGCGCCCGCGCGGCGGAAGGCGGAATTGCTGCGTTTCGCGCGGCGCGCTGCGCGCCGGCTGGCGACCCAGATGGACCCGACGCTGGGCGAGGGCCGCTAGGCCTTCGGCTTCTTCTGTTCGATCAGGCGCAGGATTTCCGGGTTGCGATTATCGCGCTTGGCATAGTCACGGGCGGAATAGCCGGCAGCCGAATCGGTCAGGTCCGGATCGGCGCCTTTCTGCAGGAGGTACCGCACCAGCGCGGTCTGTCGCTGCTGCACGGCGACGATGAGTGCGGTTTCGCCCATGCGATTGGCGGCATCGACCTTCGCGCCCACCCCGACCAGCCATTCGGCGACATCGGTCATGCCCATCCGCGCGGCGGCGATCAGCGGCGTTTCGCCGTCACGCCGCGAGAAGTTGGGATTGGCGCCATTCTTCAGCAGGTGGCCGACCCAGCTTTCCTCCCGCGCTTCGATCGCCGTCACCAGCGCCGTATTGCCGCTGGTATCGCGGACGTTGGCAAGCGTCGGGTTGGCGCCAAGCAGGGCCAGCCCCTTGTTGCCGTCGCCCTTGCGGATCGCCGCCACGAAATCATTGGCTTCGTTGCCCGGCACGGTTTGCGCCGCGGCCGGAATGGCAATCGCCGCCGCCGCGATGGCAACGATGGTGCGCTTGAGCGCTTTCATTTCACTTCCCCAGCTCATGACTTGATTGGCCCCGGTTAGCAGAGCATTGCTGGCTTTGTCATGAATGCTGGAAAACCGTTCTGGGAAAAGCCCTTGGCGTCGCTCGACCGCGGCGAGTGGGAAGCCCTGTGCGACGGGTGCGGGCGGTGCTGCACGCACAAGCTGGAAGATGACGAAACGGGGGAGATCTATCCCACCAACGTCGCCTGCCGCCTGCTCGACCGGCGCAACGGCCAGTGTACCGATTACGTTAACCGCAAGAAGCATGTCGCCGATTGCGTGGTCCTGGACCGCAAGACGCTGCACAGCCTCGACTGGCTGCCGGAAACCTGCGCCTATCGGCTGCGCGCTGCGGGCGAACCGTTGCCGGAGTGGCATTATCTGGTGTCCGGCAGCCGGGACACGGTCCACGAAGCCGGGCAATCGACGCGTGGCTGGACGGTGAGCGAGGACGATGCGGGCGATCTTGAGTGGCATGTGGTCGAGCGTGCCCTCTAGGCAGCTCGCCAGTCATCCCGACCTGCCGTTGCCCGTGCTGTTGTGCCCCGTGCGCAGCGCTCGGCGAATGCGGCTCCGGCTCGACGAACGCAATCAGCAGCTCAAGGTGACGCATCCGCGCAGCGTGCGCCCGGCCGCGGCGCTGGCCTGGGCCGCCGGACAGCGAGCGTGGGTCGAACAACAGCTTCGGCAGACGCCGCCCGCCGAGCCCCTGGTGCCCGGCGCGCGCATTCCCATCGCCGGCGAAGAGGTCGAGTTGATCTGGCGGGCCGGCGCGCCGCGAACGCCCACGCTGGCGGACGGCAAACTGGTGTGCGGCGGGCCCGCCGACGGGTTCGACCGGCGCGTCGAGCTGTTCCTCAAGCGTCTCGCGCTCGACACGCTGTCGCGCGAGACGGGGGTCTATGCGGCGCAGGCCGGGGTCAAGGCGACGTCGGTTCGGATCGGCGACGCGCGCACCCGTTGGGGCAGCTGCAGCAGCACCGGTGCGGTCCGCTACAGCTGGCGGCTGATTCTCGCCCCGCCCGAAGCCAGGCGCTATGTCGTCTGTCACGAAGTGGCGCATCTCGTGCACCTCGATCACGGCCGCGATTTCCGTAAGCTGGAGCGCGAATTGTTCGGCGGCGATACCGCCCCGGCCGAAGCTTTATTGCGCGGCGCCGCTGCCCGGTTGAGACGGATCGCCGCCACCCGGTGAACGCGGCGGTTGCGGCTGCGGCTGGGGCACGCGCTGGACCCGCGGCTGCGGCGTGGCGGTACCCGGCGGTTGTGGCTGCTGCTGCTGCCCCGGCTGCCGCGGGGCGTTGCCGAACATCCCGTCGAGCCATTCCTGCGTGACCGGCTGTTGCGGCTGCGGTTGCGGCTGTTGCGGCACCGGCTGGCCGTAGGGGTCGGCCGGACCGAAGGGATTGCCGTCGGCGTCGACCATCGGTTCGGTATTCGATTCGATATACTCGTCCCCGAACCAGCTTTCTTCCGGCTCCAGCTCCCAATCGGGCATGGGGACGGTGGTTTCGAACTGTTCGACGGGGCGCTTGGCCACCGCCTTGACCATGAAGTCGTGGAAGGCGCGCGCCGGCGCGGTGCCTCCGGCCAGGCCCGCCACGGGCTTGGCGTTGTCGCGGCCCATCCAGACGCCGGTCGTCAGCCCGCTCGAAAAACCGATGAACCAGCCGTCGCGGCTGGACTGGGTGGTGCCGGTCTTGCCGGCGACCGGGCGGCCGATCTGCGCGGCGCGACCCGTGCCGCTCAGCACGGCCGACTGCATCAAATCGGTCATCTCCGCGGCAACCCAAGGCGCGACCAGCACGCGTTGTTCGGGCGCCTCATGCTTGTAGAGGACGCGGCCGCCGACCGTTTCGACGCGGCTGATGCCATAAGGCGTGACGGCGACTCCGCGATTGCCGACCGACGCGAAGGCCTGCGTCATCTCGATAAGGCGGACGTCGCTGGTGCCCAGCACCATTGCTGGAAAGGTCGAAATCTCCGTGGTGATGCCGAACCGGTGCGCCATGTCGGCAATGGTCGAAAAGCCGAGCTGCTCGCCGATCTGGGCGCTGATCGTGTTGATCGACCGCGCGAAGGCCTCGCGCAGCGACACCGGGCCGGCATAGCTGCGGGTCGAATTGCGCGGCTTCCAGCCGTTGATGTCGACCGGCTTGTCGGTCATCGTATCGGTCGGCTTCATCCCCGATTCCAAAGCCGTCAGATAGACGAACAGCTTGAACGCGGACCCGGGCTGGCGCTGCGCCTGCGTGGCGCGGTTGTAGATTGAATCCGGATAGCTCTTGCCGCCGACCATTGCCCGCACCGCGCCGTCGCGGTCGAGGGAGACGAGCGCGCCTTGCGTGCTGGCGGGGGCATTGGCGACGATGGCCCGCTGCGCCGCCTGCTGCATGCCCGAATCCAGCGTGGTCCAGACGTTGATCGCCTCTGACGTCTCGTCGATCAGCGTGTCGAGTTGCGGCAACGCCCAGTCGGTGAAGTAGCGGACACTGTCTTCCTTGGCCGTCGGCTGGATCTTGATCTTGGTCGAATCGATGCTCTCCGCCTGGCCGGGCGTGATGTAGCCATTCGCCGCCATTGCCTTCAGCACCACGCGCGACCGGCTGCGCGCGGCTTCGACATCGGCGGTCGGGGCATAGTTCGACGGCGCCTTGACCAGGCCGGCGATGATGGCCGCTTCGCCCAGCGACAGCTGGTCCGCCCCATGGCCGAAGAAGCGGCGCGATGCCGCGTCGATGCCATAAGCGCCGCCACCGAAGTAGACGCGATTTAGGTAAAGCTCGAGGATCTGGTCCTTGCTAAACTTGCGTTCCAGCGCCAGCGCGAGAACGCCCTCCTTGATCTTGCGGCCCATGCTCCGGTTGTTGGTCAGGAAGATGTTGCGGGCGAGCTGCTGCGTGATCGTCGACGTCGCGCTGACGCGTCTGCCCCGCGTGACCGCCGAACCGATCGCCCGGGCGATGCCGATCGGATCGACGCCGATGTGGCTGCGGAACCGGCGATCCTCCACCGCGATCAGGGCCGAGCGCATCGATTGCGGGATCTGGTCGTAGGTCAGCCACTGGCCGAAGCTGGGCCCGATCGACAGCAATTCCGTGCCGTCCGCGCCGTGCACCCGGATCATCTGCCCAAGGTCCGACCGCTTGGTCATCTTCGAATAGCTGGGCAAGGCGGTAACCGCGACCGCGACCGCGACGACAAGCGCGATCACGCCCAGCAGCGCTGCATAGAGCAGGAGCTTGAACGCTGTGCGTATGGAGCTCCGCGCTGTGCCGGTGTCGGTTCGGGCCATCTGGTGTAGCGGGATAGAAAGCGGGGGGGCAGCGGGCAAGTTTTCTTCGTCGTGCCGGTGACCAGCCGGGTTACGCCGCCATTAACCCTGTTTTAGCACCATGACCGTAGACCGGGCTGCATGGCGTCCCGTTACGCCCTTATTGCGCTCGCTGCCGCCGCCGCTCTGCTGGCCGGCGTACCCTCGTCCGCGTCCGCGCAATGCCGCCTGTGTTCGACCCCGACGACGGAGCTGGCCACCGATGCGAACGGCGCCGATATCCAGCTTTCGCTCGAGGCGGCTTTGGATTTCGATAACCTTGTCCTCGACGGCGACGGCCAGGGCGAAGCGACGCTGCTTCCGACCGGGCACCGTAGCGCGTCGGGTTCGGTCACCGCAGTTAGCGCCCGCGCGATGGTGGGGTCGGTTGCCATAACCGGCGTGCCCGGGCGCGCCGTACGCATCGACCTGCCGCCGCGTATCGAACTGCACTCCTCGCGGGGCGGGCGGATCATCATCGAATCGATCGAAACTGACCTGCCGTCGGCGCCCCGGCTCGATTCCGCCGGCAATCTCAATTTCCGTTTCGGCGGCCGGCTCGACGTGCGCGGCGGGATCGAAGGCGACTATCGCGGCGACGTTCCGATCACCGTCGAATACCTCTGATCGGGATGCGTCCGGAACGGAGAAATCACTAACGCGCCGTTTACCATGCCCTTGAGGGAAGGCGTAAGCGGTTGCGGTTAATGAGATGATCACGGGTGACCGGACCAGCGGTCGGGCAGCCGATGCAGTTTTGAACCAGTGGGGAATTTTGACAATGAACAAGGCTCTGATCTTCGCCGGTGCGGTTGCCGCCCTGGCGCTCACCGGCACCGCCAATGCGGCGCCGACCCCGGCGACGACGGATGCGACGGCCACGGCCCGCATCTACACGCCGCTCACGCTCACTTCGACCCAGGACCTCGACCTCGGCACCATCGTGCTGAGCGGCACGGGCCCCTACACCGACACCGTCAGCGTCGACCGCGACGGCAACTTCAGCTGCGGTTCGGGCAACGTGACCTGTTCGGGCACGACGCAGGCCGCTTTGTATGAAGCCACCGGCACGCTCGACCAGACGCTGACCGTCTCGGTTGCCTCGACGCTGAACCTGGTAAACCAGACCCAGACTTCGGCCGACCTCGTGCTCAGTGTCGACGCTCCGGGCACCGTCGTCCTCGACGGCGATGGCTTTGTCGAATTCGGCATCGGCGGCTCGATCGACGTCAGCGACACGACCGCCGACGGTGTTTATGAAGGCACCTTCGCCGTCAGCGCCGACTACCAGTAAGCCTTACTGGAAAGCTGCGGCCACGGCCGCGCAATTCGGGGTCGCCGGGTAACCGGCGGCCCCTTTTGCGTGCCGGTGATCCCGAAACCAATGTTCATGGTGAACCGAAAATAAACCATTACGGGTCATGACAGGGCGATCGCTCCGCAATGGAGCAATGTGGGGATCGCCGAGACATGAACTTCCTGACCAAATCCTTCGCCGCGGCCGTGCTTGCTGCCGCTCCCATGCTGCTTCCTGCCGCGCCGGCCGACGCCGGTGTCGGCGACCTTCTGGTCGCGCCGACCCGCCTGGTCCTCAACGGGGGCCGCAGCGCCGAGGTCATCCTCAACAATATTGGCGACGAGCCGGCGACCTATCGCGTTTCGGCCGAATTCCGCCGCATGACGCCCGAAGGGCTGCTGGAGGAAGTGACCGTCCCCGGCGCCGCCGAGAAGGCTGCGGAGGAAATGATCGTCTATTCACCGCGCCGGGTTACCCTGGCTCCGCGGGAGCCGCAGTCGATCCGCATCGCCGCGCGGCCGCCCAAGGGCCTGCCCGACGGCGAATATCGCATTCACCTGCTGTTCCGGGCGATCCCGCCAGCGACGCCGGTCGCGGCGCCGACGGGCGAACCGCCCAAGGGGCTGAGCTTCAAGCTCACCCCGGTCTATGGCGTGACCATTCCGGTCATTGTCCGGCTGGGCAATCTCGACGTCAAGGCTGCCATTTCCGACGTTCACGTCGACCAGCATGACGGCAAGCCTGCCGTCGCCCTGCAGCTTCATCGCACCGGTACCCGCTCGACCTTTGGCGAGGTTCGCGTGGTCAAGGCCGGCGTGAAGGAGCCGCTGGCGTCCGGCCGCGCTATCGCCGTCTACACCGAGCTCAACGAGCGCCAGGTACGGATTCCGGTCAACGAGGATTACAAGGGCGCGCTGTCGGGGCCGGTCACCGTCCAGTATCTCGAAACCTACGACGACGGCGCCAAGGTCATCGCCGAAACCCAGGCGACGCTCCGCTAGAGAGAGGGAGCGCGCGCGGGACCGAACATGCGCAACGCCGGCACATGGCTGGGCAGGACGGGCGCGGCCTTGGCCGCGGCCGGCTTTCTCGCGGCTGTCGGCGCCGGCGCGGCGACCCCGATTACCGATAGCTGGGCGGCCGATCCCGACTCCCAGTTCGTCCTCGACGTGAAGCTCCGCCAATACCGGCTCAACGAGCCGGTTCGCGCCTATCAGACGCCCGAAGGCACGTGCATCGTGTTCGGCGACTTCCTCACCGCGCTCGACGTGCCGATGAAGATCGACCTCGGAGCGCGCAAGGCCGAGGGCTGGGCGTTCAAGGAAGATCACAAGATCTCGATCGACGCCGCCGCGGGCGAAGTCAGCTACGGTACCAGCAGCGAAAAACTGGCCAAGACCGCCATTCGCGAAACGTCCGAAGGCTGGTGCGTGGACAGCGGCGCGCTGACTCGCTGGTTCGGCATTTCGGTCAAGCCGATGACAAACGGGTCGATGCTGGTGCTCGAATCCGAAGCGAAGCTGCCAGTTGAACTGGCAATCGAGCGCGAAAAGCGCGCCGCCAACCTGCACAAGGCCAGTTTCGACATCGACGCCCTGCCTCAAGTGCGCCTTCCCTATCGCATGTGGCGCGCGCCTGCGCTCGACTTCGTTGTCAGCGGCGGCGTCACCTACAGCGCCCACAACGGGGTCAAGGTCGACCGGCGGTCGTCGATCTTCGCCGCCGGCGAAGTCGCGCATCTGTCCTACGATGCGCTGATCGCCACCAATCAAAAGGGCGTGCCCGATTCACTGCGCGTTCGCGCTTACCGGTCCGATCCCGATGGCGGCTTGCTCGGCCCGCTTAAGGCGACCCACTTCGGGTTCGGCGACGTTGCCGGCCTCGCTACCCCGCTCACGGGCAGCACCACCAGCGGACGCGGCGCGGTCGTCACCAATCGCCCGCTGGCCAACCCGACCAGTTTCGATCGAACCAGCTTCGAAGGCGACTTGCCCAGCGGCTGGGACGCCGAACTGTATCGCAACGGCCAATTGCTGGCCTTCGCCCGCTCAGACAGCCGCCAGCGCTACGTCTTCGACGACGTCCAGCTGCTCTACGGCGAAAACGACATCAGCATCGTGCTTTACGGTCCGCAGGGGCAGGTCAGGACACGCAACGAACTGATCAACGTCGGCCGGGAGAACGTTCCGCCCGGCAAGAACTGGTATTGGGCGGGCGCCAATCAGCCGAGCCGCGACCTCGTATCGCTGCACAAGGTCGAACGCAGTCCATCGGAGCCTGACATGCAGGCCGCGGTCGCGCTAGAACACGGTCTGGACGAACGGACATCCGTCGGCGTGCTCGCGCGCACCATGCTGCTCGAGGACGAGCGCGTAACCTTCGTCGAAGGAACGGTGCGCCGCTCTCTGGGCTCAGCGCTAGTCGAAGTCGGCGCCGCGAAGGAAAGCGGCGGCGGAACCGCTGCTCGCGCACAGGTCCTTGCCAAGGTCGGAGCGCTGAACATCAGTGCTGAGGCCGCTACTGCGTCTGATTTTCATTTGCGCGGAGCGCGATCGGTCAGCGTCAAGGAGGCGAGGCTCGCGCTCGATGCGCCAATCAAGCTGGGCCGGACGGTTATTCCCGCCCATGCCGACGCTCATTACGTTATCAACAGCGACGGCAGCCGACAGTTGGAGGCCGCAGCGCGCTTGTCCGCGTCAATCAACGCCTTCAACCTCGCGACCGACGTCCGCTATACGCGCCAATATCTTGCCAACGGGCCCGCGCCACCCGCGAATGTAACTGCCGGACTGATCGGGACCGGGCGCGTCGGCCAGGTCCGGGTTCGCGGCGCCACCGAGTTCGAAATCAGCCCGCAAAGCCGGTTCCGCTCCGCCGAGCTGTCCGGCTATTGGTCTGCGTCCGATACGGCGGACTGGGAAGGAACGCTCGCGTACGACGGTCCGCAAAAGCGCGGCCGGGCGCGCATCAGCCATATTCGCCGGTTCGACGCCTTCGCCCTCGCGGTGACAGGCGAAGCGGCGACCGACGGATCGGTCGCGGTCGGGTTCAACATGAACTTCTCGCTCGACTGGGCCCAGGGATTGACCATGTCGCGCAAGCCGCTGGCGGGCGCCGGGTCGGTCCGCGCGCGCGTCTATCGCGACGTCAACGGCAACGGCATTGCCGACGCCGGCGAACCGTTTGAGAAAGGCGCGATCATCACCGCCGGACAAAGCGTGTCCGAACAGCCGACCGACGCAGCCGGCCGCGTTCTGCTCGCCGGCTTGCCGACCTATCGCCCGATCACGGTCGGTCTGGACCGCAGCAGCCTGTCGGATCCGATGCTGGCGCCGAAAAAGGCGCTGCAGGTCGTCACGCCGCGCCCCGGCGTACCGGCGGAAGTGGAAATCGCGCTGGTTGCGTCTGGCGAGATCGAAGGGTCGGTGGTCCGGAACGGCGGGCTCGGCTTCGAAGGGGTCGAGCTGGAGCTGCTCGATTCCACCGGCGCCGTGGTGGCGACCACGCGTTCCGACTTCGACGGCTATTTCCTGTTCGAACGCATACCGTACGGCGAATATTCGATCCGCCTGGGCAAGGAATCGTCCGAAGTCATCGGCATAAGTCGCGACATCGGGGTCAAGGCGGTGATCAGCGACGAACAGCCGGTGCTGCGCCTCGGCTCCACGCCCCTCGAGCGGCAGACCATCGCGTCGAAATAGTCGTCTCAGACGACTTTCCAAAAGCTCGACGCTTCGCTGCGATGGGATGCCGGCGTTAATTCGCCGGTGCATGCCTGGTGCGGTCGAGAAGACTCGAACTTCCACGGCCTTTCGGCCACAGCGACCTCAACGCTGCGCGTCTACCAGTTCCGCCACGACCGCACGTCATGAGATGGACGGCCGGATAGCCGTCCTCTGGCAAGGCCCGCGCCTCTATCAAAGCGATTCCCCCCGCGCAATGGCGCGCGTCTGTCCCACCGCGGGACAGTGGTTAAAGCGTCGTTTACCATTTGCCCCTCCCAGCGTTACATCGGGGAGATGATTGGCCTCTTAGCCCTAGCTGCAGCGACCGCGGTTCAGACGCCGGTCGCCCCGCGCCAGCCGCTGGCGCAGCAGGCGACGGCGACGGTACGGATCATTTCCGGGGCTCGCGTGACGGCGACGGAAATCCCTACGGACACGCAGGTGAAGGTGATGGAAACGCGCCGACCGGATGGCAGCCGCGTCGCCTCCCGAATTGTCGAATTTCCCTGAAGAATCAGCTCTTGAGGGTCAACGTAACCGTCGAATCGAGGCCGCTGGCCGGAACGTCCATCTCGGCGCTGTTGAAGCTGGCGCTCCCGCCTGGGGGAAGCGAGCGGGCCGGCGGGGCGATGGTCCAAGAATAGAGCAGCTTGCCGCCCTTGTCGCGAAGCTCCGCCTCGATCGGCGGCACTTGCAGGTCTTTCGCACTCGGGTTGATGACCCGTCCGCTGACGACCACCAGTTCGTTGCCGCTGGCGAGCTTCTGCCGTTCGGGCTGGCCGGGCGCGATCTGCAGGGCGGTCGGCCCGGCGGACGCAAGTCCAACGCCCTGGCGGACGTAATCGGGCGCGAGCAACCACAGGCCGAGCACGACGAGTACGACCAGAACGACGGCAAATAGTATGCCCATCAGCCAGGTGCGCTTGCGGTCGCCGCCGTCTTCGGCGCGAACGGCCGCCAATTCTTCGGCGTCGGGCACTTCCTTGGCGATGTCGAATTGATCGCCTTCCAGCGTGTCGACCGGATAGGTTCCGTGCGGCTGGACAGGGATCGGGGCCGGTGCCTCGACGAAATCCTGTTCCGCGTTGACGGGATCGGCCGGCGCGTCCGCCTCTTCTTCGCCCCGTTCGTACGTGGGCTCGGCGGGATAGTCGGACTGGTCGTCGGACGTCTCAGGCGGAGGGGTCGCGGCCTGCTCCTCAGCTGGCGGCTCGATCTGGTTCTCATCGGTAGGTGCGTCGGCGCCGTCCGGCATCTGGTGCCAGCTGTTGCCGCAAGCGGCGCAGCGGACTTTGCGGCCCCCATCCGGGATCGCGCCGTCTTTCACTGCATATTGGGTGCTGCACTCCGGGCAGGTCAGGATCATTTCGCGGAGGTCTCCCCGTTCTTCGTCTGGCGTAAACAGTAATGCACGGGCGTTGGCAAGGATGCGGACGCTGTGCGAAGAGACCGTCTATAAGCGGGGAGGGCGCCTCTGTCGGCGATCGTTCAGTTCGAAAGCGTTGGACTGCGCTACGGCACCGGTGCCGAAGTGCTCCGCGACATGGATTTTTCCTTGTCGAAGGGGCATTTCTATTTCCTCACCGGCGCCTCCGGCGCGGGCAAGACGTCGCTGCTCAAGCTGCTGTATCTGGCACAACGGCCGACGCGCGGACGGATCCGCCTGTTCGGGCAGGATCTGAGCGATGCCGGTCGCGACGAACTGCCCAGCTTCCGCCGCCGCATCGGCGTCGTATTCCAGGATTTCCGCCTCGTCCGCCACCTGTCGGCATTCGACAATGTGGCGCTGCCGTTGCGCATCGCCGGTTATGCGGAGGAGGAGATTGCCTCCGCGGTCCGTGAAATCCTCGACTGGGTCGGGCTTGGCGACCGCGCGGGCGCGCGCCCGGCGACGCTGTCCGGCGGCGAACAGCAGCGGGTCGCGATCGCGCGCGCCGTGATCACCCGGCCGGAGCTGCTGGTGGCCGACGAACCGACCGGTAATGTCGACGCGGACATGGCCAAGCGCCTGCTGCACCTGTTCGGCGCGCTCAACGACCTGGGCACCACCGTCGTTGTCGCCACCCATGACCTCGGCCTGATCGCATCCACGCCGCGGGCTCAGCTCATGCGGCTCGATCGCGGCCACCTGGTCGACCCGACCGGCGCGTTCCGCAATCCGCCGAACAGCGAGCGGGCGGAGCGTCGGCCATGAACCTGGCGCAGCTCATCGGCGGCGATCCCACCTCGCGCCTGCTGCCGGTCGATCGGCTTCACGTGCCGACCGTGGCGGTGGTGGCGATCATGACCTTCGCAATGACCCTTGTCGCCGCGGCCGGCCTTGCGCTGGCGCAGGCGTCGGCCACCGTCACCAGCGCAGCTGAAAGCCGGATCGTGGTCCAGCTTGCGGGCGGGCGTCCGGTGGACACTGCGGCGGTTCGGTCGATTCCCGGCGTCCGCGCTGTGACACCGGTGTCAGAGAGTGAAATGCGAGCCACGCTCGAACGCTGGCTGGGGGACGCGGCGGCCAGCCGGGATCTGCCGGTCCCGGCATTGCTGACGGTCGAGGTCGACCGCGCTGACAGGGTTGCGGCGGTCGCGAAAGCCATCCGCGCGGCCCTGCCGGGCGCCGGCGTCACGACCGAAGCGGCGGAGCTGGAACCGCTGCTGCGCTCGATCTTCGCGCTTCAGGCCGTCGCCGTCGGCCTCGTCCTGCTAATGGCCGTGGCCAATGGCGCGGCGATCGTGCTGGCCGCGCGCGGGGCGCTCGACACTCACCGCTCGACGGTTGAAATCATGCACGGCATCGGTGCCACCGACCGGCAGGTGACGCGGCTGTTCATCCGCAAGATCGCGGTCGACGCCCTGGCCGGAGCCCTTGGCGGCTTTGCCATCGCCGCCATCGTCCTGCTGGCGATCGGGGGCGAACTGACCAGCGCGGCGGGCGGCTTCGGCTCGTCCGCGCTACTCGCTCCGTGGGCGATAGCAGCGACGGCGCTTGTCCCGGTGGCAGCAGTGCTGCTGGTCATCCTGGTTGCGCGCTGGGCCCTCATGACGTCATTGCGCGAAACCTTATGATCCTCCGCTTCTTCTCGATTCTGCTGCTGGCCTATCTGCTCGGCTTCATGCTGTTCGCGGTGACTTTGGGTGACCCGGCCGATGCGGAGAAAACCGACGCCGTGGTGGTCATTACCGGCGGCAGCGGGCGGATCGAACATGCGGTGGACGTGCTTGCCGACGGCCATGCCAAGCGCCTGCTGATCGCCGGCACCGATCCAGCGGTGACGAAGCCCGACCTGGTCGAACGGCTCGGCGGCAAGGGCCGGCTGATGCGCTGCTGCGTCGACCTCGGCAGCGAATCGGTCGACACCCGTTCTAACGCGGAAGAGGCGAAGCGCTGGCTCGACCGCCGCAACTACAAATCGCTGCGATTGATCACCAGCGACTGGCACATGCGCCGCGCCCGCTACGAATTCCGCCGCGTGCTGGGCGACGGCTACACGGTGTTGCCGGACGCGGTACGCAGCGAGCCCGGTTTCCGCGTGCTGTTCGGCGAATATAACAAATACCTGCTGCGGCGGGTCGCGGTCCTCCTCGAACTGTAAGCCGCGATGCAACTGATCCGCTCGATCATTTATGCGTTGATCTTCTACCCGGGCACCGCCGTGTTCGTCGCCGCGGGAGCGGTCGCGAGCCTGTTCGGCCAGCATCGCACCCGCGCGCTGGTGCGCACGTGGACCGACTTCCACAATCGCCTGTGTCAGGTCGTGCTGGGGATCGACCGCCGGGTCGAAGGCGAAATCCCGCCGGGCGCGGCGCTGATCGCGGTCAAGCACGAAGCGATGTACGAAACCCTTGCGATGGTGCGCATCGCCGAAACGCCGGTCATCGTCCTCAAGCGCGAACTATCGCAAATCCCGTTCTTCGGCTGGCTGACGCGGCAATATGGCGTCATTCCCGTCGATCGCGGCGCGGGGTCGAAGGCCCTGCGCACGATGATGGAAGCGGGCCGGGCGGCAACGGCGGCAGGCCGCGCGGTGATCATTTATCCCGAAGGCACGCGCGTGCCACACGGAACCACTCCGCCGCTGCAATCGGGCTTTGCCGGTCTCTATCGGGCGCTCGGCCTGCCGGTGGTGCCGGTGGCGGTCGACAGCGGGCGGCTATGGCCGCGCGGGCTGGTCAAGCATCCGGGCACCATCCGCTTCAGGATCGGGGAGACCATCCCGGCCGGGCTCAAGCGCGAAGAGATCGAAGCGCGCGTGCATGCAGCCATCAACGCGCTCGACGACTAGCCGCGCAGCCGGGCGCCCAGCTTTTCGGCCGCCGCGACGATCCTTGCCGAAACGGCTGACAATTCTTCCTCGGTGAAGCTCTTGTCGCCCGGCTGCAACGTGACTTCGAACGCCAGCGACAGGCCGTCGGGCGTTTCGAACCGGTCAAACAGGCGGACGGCGGTGATTGCCGCCTTGTCCGCGCCGCGGATCGCGCGCTCCAGCGTGCTGGCCGCCAGATCGGCGGGAACGATGAAGGCAAAGTCGCGGGTCACTGGCTGCAGGGCAGGGGGCGAATACTCGGCTCGCGCCCGGTCGCTGCTGCGCGGCGCTGGGATCGCGTCGAGGTAGATTTCGCCGGCGATCAACCCGGCCGGCGCGTCCAGCGCTTTCACCAACCGCGGATGCACTTCGCCGAAACTGGCAAGGATCGTCTTGGGGCCAAGCCCGAGCCTGGCCGAGCGGCCCGGATGCCAGTTCGCGCCCGCGTCCTGGAACACCTGCAGGTTGGCGACGGGTGCGCCCGCAGCCTCGAGCAGGGCGAGGACTGCTGCCTTGGCGTCAAATACGTCGAAGCCCGCCGCCTTGCCCGTTTGCCAACCGCGCAACCGGCTTTCGCCCGCAAACACCAGCCCGACGGTCGGCTTCTCGCCATCGGCAAGATAGCGGCGGCCGATCTCGAACAGCCGCACGGAAGATGCCCCGCGATCGATGTTGCGCGACGCCGCGCCGGCCAGGCCCGGCAGCAGCGACGGCCGCATGATCTTCATTTCTTCGCTGATCGGGTTCTCGACCCGCCACGCGGGCTCGAACGGGGCCGCCTCGGCTTCGCCGATGAAACTCCACGTTACCGCTTCGTCGAAGCCGAGCATGGCGGCGGCGCGGCGGACCTGTCGCTCGACGCGCTGGGCGCGGGTCGCGGTCGGCTGGGCGACGCCCGGCGCGCGCTCCAGAGGCGTCGACGGTACGCTATCGTACCCCACGATCCGCGCGACTTCCTCGACCAGGTCGGCGGGGCCGTCGACGTCGGGGCGCCAGCTCGGAACGCGGACGGTCCCCGGATCGGTGAATTCGAACCCCAGCGACAGCAGGATCTTGCGCTGTTCGTCTTCCGGCACGTCGATACCGCCGAGCTCCAGCGTGCGTTCGGAACGAAAGGCGATGGCCCGGTCGGCCGCGGGCGGCGTGCCGACCAGCAGAGCCTCGGACGCCTCCCCGCCGCAAATGTCGAGAATCAGGCCGGTCAGGATCGCCAACCCGTCCTCAAGGAAAGCCGGGTCCACCCCGCGCTCGAAGCGGGTGCGGGCATCGCTGGTCAGCCCCAGCTTCTGCCCCGTCCGCGCAATCCGCTGCGGGTCGAAAAAAGCGACCTCCAGCATGACGTCGGTGGTGCCGTCGCCGACGCCCGAATCCTCGCCGCCCATGATCCCCCCGATGTCGTGGACACGGGCTTCGTCGGCAATCACGGTCATCGTATCGTCGAGCGTGTAGGTCTTCTCGTTGAGCGCCAGCACCGTCTCGCCGTCGCGGGCGCGGCGGGCGACCAGTGCGCCCTCCACCTTGGCGGCGTCATAGGCATGGCTCGGCCGGCCAAGGTCGAGCATCACGTAATTGGTGATGTCGACGATCGCCGAGATCGGGCGCTGGCCGGCGCTCTTCAATCGCCGCTGCAGCCAGTCGGGCGAGGTGCCGTTGGTCACGCCGCGAACGGCGCGGCCGAAGAAGGCCGGGCACCCTTCGACATCCTCGATGCGGATGCCGATGGGCGGCGCGCCGTTGCCGGCCACCTGGGGCACGTGCAGCGGCTTGAGCGTTCCGGCGCCGGCGGCGGCAAGGTCGCGGGCGATCCCGCGAACACCCATGCAATCGGCGCGGTCCGGGGTGATGGCGACGTCGAACACCGGGTCGTTGAGCTCGGCGAAGTCGGCGAACGGCGTGCCCACGGGCGCATCGGCGGCAAGCTCGATGATTCCGTCATGCTCTTCGCCCAGCTCAAGCTCGCGCACCGAACACATCATGCCGCGGCTTTCGACGCCGCGGATCTCGGCGACCTTCAGCGTCATGTCGCTGCCCGGGACATAAGCGCCCGGCGGACCGAACACGCCGATCATGCCGGCGCGGGCGTTGGGCGCGCCGCATACCACCTGCATCGGCCCGTCTCCGGCATCGACGCTCAGCACCTGCAGCTTGTCCGCCTGCGGATGCTTTTCGGCGCTCAGCACCCGCGCGACCTTGAACGGCGCCAGCGCTTGCGCCGGATTGGCGACCCCTTCGACTTCCAGCCCGATAGCGGTCATCCGCTCGGCCAAGGCGTCGGCCGATGCGTCCGTGTCGAGATGCTCCTTCAGCCAGGACAGGGAGAACTTCATGCGCCCACCCCGCCCGACAGGGTCGGCACGTCGAGCGCCCGAAACCCGTAATGCCTGAGCCAGCGCAGGTCGCCGTCGAAGAATGCGCGCAGGTCGCTCATTCCATATTTCAGCATCGCCAGCCGATCGACTCCGGTGCCGAACGCAAAGCCCTGCCATTCTTCGGGGTCGAGACCGCAATTGGCGATCACCTTGGGATGCACCATCCCGGATCCGAGCACTTCCATCCAGCCTTCGCAGCCGCCGACCACGCGGCGCCCCTTTTCCAGCGACCAGCCGACGTCGACTTCCGCCGACGGCTCGGTGAACGGAAAATAGGACGGCCGCATGCGCAGGACGACGTCATCACGCTCGAAGAAGGCCTTGAGAAATGTCTCCAGGGTCCATTTGAGGTGGCCCAACGTGATGCCCTTGTCGATCACCAGCCCTTCGATCTGGTGGAACATCGGCGTGTGGGTGGCGTCACTATCGGACCGGTAAACCCGGCCCGGCGCGATGAGCCGCAGCGGCGGCGCCTGGCTGGTCATCGCGCGGATTTGCACCGGCGAGGTATGCGTGCGCAGCACATGCGCCTCGGCCGCCGCGTCGCCGTCGATGCGCCGGGCGTAGAACGTGTCCTGCATCGCCCGCGCCGGATGCGCCTCGGGCATGTTGAGCGCGGTGAAGTTGAACCACTGCTCCTCGATCTCCGGGCCTTCCGCGACCGAGAAACCCATGTCGGCGAAAATCTCCGCCAGCTCGTCCATCACCTGGCTGACCGGGTGGACCGACCCGCTGGCGCGCTCGGGCGCCGGCAGCGAAAGGTCGACGAATTCCGTCGCCAGCTTCTGCTCCAGCTCGGCGTTTTCAAGCGCGTCCTTGCGCTCGGCGAGCGCCGTGGTGACCGCTTCGCGCAGCGCATGGATCCTGGGCGCTTCGCTGGCGCGCTCGTCCGGGCTCATCCCGCCCAGCGACTTCAACTGCGCCGTGATGCTGCCGGATTTGCCCAGCACCGCAACGCGCAGCGCGTCGAGCGCCGCAAGGTCGGTCGCGGCGCGGATTTGGTCGATGATCTCGCTATCAGCCATGGCGTCAGCGCCTTAGCCGCGCAGTTGCGCAAAAAGCAAAGGCCCGTGCTATCCAGCGAGGATGAGCGACTGGCCTGAGCTTCGAATCGAGCGCGATCACCCGACGCTCGCCATCCTCCACCTCGCGTCCCAGATGATGGGCAAGATCCGCGTCGCCCACGCGCCCTGGTCCAACCACGGCTGGCACGTCGCGCTGCAACCGCGCGCCAACGGGTTTGAAACCCTGCCGACGGCGGCCGCGGACGGGCGCACCTTCACGCTGGCGCTCGACCTGTGCACCCACGCCATCGAGCTCTCGGTCAGCGACGACGGCCGCGACAGCGTCCCGCTTGCCCAACCGACCATCGCAGACCTGCACGCTGCGTTCGTCGCCATGCTCGACCGGCACGGCTTGCCGTCGAGCTTCAATGCCATGCCCAGCGAGATCGACGGCGCCGCGCCCTTTGCCGACGATCGGGCGGAGCGCGCTTACGATCCGGACAGCGCCGACCGCCTGCGCCGGGCCTTTGCCCGCCTGTTGCCGGTGTTCGACCATTTCCGCGCGGGCTTCGCCGGCAAATCCAGCCCGGTGCATTTGTGGTGGGGCGCCTTCGATCTCGCCGTCAGCCGTTTCTCGGGCAAGACCGCCCCGCCGCATCCGGGCGGCATGCCGGGGCTTCCGGACCGCGTCGCGCGCGAGGCCTACAGCCATGAAGTGGCCAGCGCCGGCTTCTGGGCAGCGGGTGCGGCCGAGGCCGAACCGTTCTTCTACAGCTACATCTATCCCGAACCGGACGGCTATCGCTCGGCCAAGGTAGCGCACGGCCGGTTCGACGAGACCTTTGGCGAATTCCTCCTGCCCTATGCCGAAGTGCGCGCCGCTGCCGACCCGGCAGCGATGCTGGGCGAATTCCTGCAATCAGCATACGAAGCCGCGGCGACCAGCGCGAGTTGGGACCGCGCCGCGCTCGAACGGGCCCCAGTCGCGCCCTAACCGGCGACGAACGGGTAGGGGGAAATCGTCTTGCGCTGGCGGTCGACCGCCAGCATCCGCCCGGCCGGGGCCGTCGCCCGCTGCGCGCAATCGATCCGCGGACAGATGGCGCAGGCCGGCCCGACGGGCGTGACCGGCGCGTTTTCAAGGTCGAAACTGTCGGCACAACTGAGCTTGTGCGCGTGGCGGATATCGCACCCCAGCCCAATCGCCAGCAGGCTTGCCGACAGGCCGGTCTTGATCGGCCGTTCGATCGTCCGCGAAACCGTGAAGTAGCGGTGGGCATCGGGCGTTTCGATGATCTGCGGCACCACCTGGCCGGCAAACTGGAAGGCCGTATGCATGTTCCAGCGCGGGCAGGTCCCGCCAAAGCGGGAGAAGGGGAATTTCTCGCCCGCATAGCGCTTGGAGATATTCCCGGCCGGGTCGACGCGCAGCATGAAGAACGGAACGCCGCGCGCGCCGGGACGACTGAGCGTCGTCAGCCGATGCGCGACCTGTTCGACGTTGGCGCCATAATCGCCGCACAGCCGGTCGATCGAATAGCGGTGCTCCTCCGCACTGGCGAGGAAGCGGCCGTACGGCATCATGATCGCACCCGCCGCGTAATTGGCCAGGCTCATGTGCAGCAACTGGCGAATGCCCTCGTCCGGCGGCGCGGCCTCGGCCACCATCGCGTCGATGACCGATGCGAACTCGACCAGCGCCAGCTGATAGGCCAGCGCGAACGTCCGGTTCTCCGATCGCAATTGCGACGACATCAGGAACAGCCGGCGCTCGGCGTCATAGAGCTGGCTGGAATTGCCGAGCTGCGACTGCGGCACCACCCGCGCGTCGATGCCCCATGCATCCTTCAGTCGCCGCCGCATCGGTTCGGCCATCGACAGCGGATCGGACAGCGCGCCGCCAAGCGTTTCGGCCGACCGTTCCAGCGCCGGATAATGATTGCGGTGCGCCTGGATGTAATCGCGCACCCAGTTTTCCGGCGTCACCAGCGACCGCACGTCGCCGTCGCCATCGACCGGCGCGCCGCGCCCGGCTTCCTTCACCGCGGTGTACAGGCGGGCGATGCCGTCGGCGACGGCCGGGGCATTGTGGGCAAGCTCGACCAGTTCGTAGCGCGGCACTCCGAGGTCGCGCAGCAGGCTGTCGGAAAAGATTTCGGCCAGCGCTTCGGGCCCGGTGCGTGCCGCCCCTTCCGCGGCAAAGCTGCGCACGTCGATCTCGTACAACTCGGCCAGCTTGAGCAGTAACGACGCGGTCACCGGCCGCTGGTTGCGCTCGAGATGGTTGAGATAGCTCGGACTGATCGACAGGCTCTTGGCCATGTCGGTCTGCGACAGGCCCTGCTCGCGGCGCAGGCGGCGGATGCGCGGACCGATGAACAGCTTCTGGTTGGCCATCGCCATTGGCTGTCAAAGGACGACCGAATCCACAAGTCAATTTGTGACAAGCGCACGCTTTTTGATGCTGCTTCCGCGCTCGCACTGGAGTTCATGGGCAACAGATCACGAGAGCATCGCAGGGCTGGAGACGATATGACAAGTTTTGACGAAATCACCGCTGCACCGGCCGGCCGGTTCGCTGGCATCGACCGGCCCTATAGTCCCGACGACGTTCTCCGGCTACGCGGATCGGTGCCGATCGAGCACAGCCTGGCCCGCC
The DNA here is from genome assembly GCF_014352855.1 of Sphingomonas sabuli. GTDB lineage: Bacteria > Pseudomonadota > Alphaproteobacteria > Sphingomonadales > Sphingomonadaceae > Sphingomicrobium > Sphingomicrobium sabuli. The sequence continues at coordinate 1,768,930 of NZ_CP060697.1, forward strand.
GCGGCGCGCTGAAATTGTGGGACCTGTTGCAGCAGGACGAGCCGGTCCGCGCGCTGGGCGCGGTCACCGGCAACCAGGCGATGCAAATGGTTCGCGCGGGGTTGAAGGCGATTTACCTGTCCGGCTGGCAAGCCGCGGCCGACGCCAACACCGCGTCGTCCATGTATCCCGACCAGTCGCTCTATCCTGCCAATACAGGGCCGGAGCTGGCCAAGCGCATCAACCGCGCGCTGCAGCGCGCCGACCAGGTCGAACATGCCGAGGGCGGCGCGGGCCGCGACTGGTTCGCGCCGATCGTGGCCGACGCGGAAGCCGGCTTCGGCGGCCCGCTCAACTGCTTCGAGATCATGAAGGCCTATATCGAGGCGGGTGTCGCCGGGGTGCATTTCGAAGACCAGCTGGCGAGCGAGAAGAAGTGTGGCCATCTGGGCGGCAAGGTGCTGATCCCGACGCAGGCGGCGGTCCGCAACCTCGACGCGGCGCGGCTTGCCGCCGACGTGTCGGGGGTGCCGACCATCCTTGTCGCCCGCACCGACGCGGAAAGCGCCAAGCTGCTGACCAGCGATGTCGACGACCGCGACAAGCCCTTCGTCACCGGCGAACGCACGCCCGAAGGCTTTTTCCGCCTTAAGGATGGCACCGGACTCGATGCCTGCATCGCGCGGGGCCGGGCCTTTGCTTCCCACGCCGACCTGCTGTGGTTCGAAACCAGCAAGCCCAATCTCGACCAGGCGCGGCGCTTCGCCGAGGCGATCCATGCCGACCATCCGGGCAAGATGCTGGCCTATAATTGTTCACCCAGCTTCAACTGGGAGGCCAATCTCGACCGCGAGACCATCGCCAGGTTCCAGCGCGAACTGGGCGCGATGGGGTTCAAGTTCCAGTTCGTCACGCTGGCCGGCTTCCACAGCCTCAACCACGGCATGTTCCAGCTTGCCAACGGCTATCGCGACCGCGGTATGGCGGCTTATTCGGAACTGCAGCAGGCGGAGTTCGCGTCCGAAGCCGACGGCTACACCGCCACCCGGCACCAGCGCGAGGTCGGCACCGGCTATTTCGACGCGGTCGCGACCGCCATCTCGGGCGGCCAGTCGTCGACCGTGGCGCTGGCCGAATCGACCGAATCCGATCAGTTCGGCGCAGCCGAGCTGGCCGTCGCCGCGGAATAGGAGGACAAATATGGGACAGCGCTACTGGGTCATCGGCGGCCATTATGCCGGGTCCGATTTCCGCGACATCGAGCCGGGGACCGAAAGCGTCCACGGCCCGTTTACCGACGAGACGCGGGCGCGCACCGAGTGGCAGCGCCTGACGTTCCGCGACCGGATCGCGGCGATGCATCGCTACTCGATCTGCGTGGAGCCAGCCCGATCGTGAATGACGTCCTCGACCTGCACCGGGTAATCGCCGAACCCAGCAACGTGCGCGGTGCCGACGACGTGCTGACCCCGGACGCCCTCGACCTCGTCGCCGAACTACACGAACGGTTCGACGGCCGGCGGCTGGCGCTGCTGGACCGGCGGCTCGACCGCCAGGAGCGGTTCGACGCTGGCGACTTGCCCGACTTTCGCGCCGATACCGCCCATATCCGCGACGCGGAATGGACGGTCGGCGCGGTGCCGCGCGACCTGCAGGACCGCCGTGTCGAAATCACCGGCCCGACCAACGCGAAAATGGTCATCAATGCGCTCAACAGCGGCGCACGCGTCTTCATGGCCGACTTCGAAGATGCCACCTCGCCGATGTGGGACGAACTCGTCCAGGGCCAGGTGAACCTGCGCAATTACTGGCACGGACGACTCGATTTTACCGATCCCGCCAGCGGCAAACATTATGCGGTCGGCGACGATCCGGCGGTGCTTCTTGTGCGGCCGCGCGGCCTGCACCTGCCCGAAGATCATGTGACGATCGACGGCCAGCCTGTCGCCGGCGCTTTCTTCGATTTCGCCATCTATGTCTGGCACATCGCCCGCCGCGCGCTGACGGCCGGTTCGGGCCCCTATTTCTACATCCCCAAGCTCGAAAGCATGGAAGAAGCGGCGCTGTGGAGCGACATCTTCGCGCTGACGGAAAACCGGCTTCGGCTGGAACGCGGGACGATCAAGGCGACGGTGCTGATCGAAACCTTGCCCGCGGCGTTCGAGATGGACGAAATCCTCTACGCGCTGAAGGAGAATATCGTCGGCCTCAATTGCGGGCGGTGGGACTATATCTTCTCGTACATCAAGCGGCTTGGCCGGACTCCCGACCGGCTGACTCCAGACCGGTCGGCGATGACCATGGATAAGGCGTTCCTGGCCGCTTATTCGCTGCGGTTGATCGCCACGTGTCACCGGCGCGGCGCCCATGCGATGGGCGGCATGGCCGCCTTCATCCCGGTCAAGGGCGATGAAGCGGCCAACCAGGCCGCGCTGGACAAGGTGCGCGCCGACAAGCAACGCGAAGTGCGCAACGGGCATGACGGCACCTGGGTCGCCCATCCCGCGCTTGTGCCGGTCGCCCTTGAGGCGTTCGCGGCGATGGATGGCCCCAACCAGCTGGATGTGATTCCGGATGCCGTCCCCGGGCAGGCCGATATGCTGCAAATGCACGACGGCCCACGCACCGAAGACGGCGCGCGCGAGGATATCCGTGTCGCGGTGCAATATCTCGCCGCGTGGATCGGCGGCCGCGGCGCGGTGCCGCTGTACAATCTGATGGAGGACGCCGCGACGGCGGAAATCAGCCGCGCCCAGTTGTGGCAGTGGCTGCACTTCGGCGCGACGCTCGACGACGGCCGCACTTTCGACCGGGCGCTGTTCGACCGCCTGTTCGAAGAGGAGGTCGGGGCGCTGGCCGAAGTTGACGACATCGACGAAGCCGCCGAGCTGTTCCGCGACATGGTGGTGGATCCCGACTTCGTCGAATTCCTGACCTTGCCGGCGTACGAACGCCTCGGCTGACCGCGGTCCTCGGGACCAGCGCGAACATAGTCTTAACCGTTTCGGTTTAACCGGCACCCCGCCGAATGTTTCACCAGCCGATCCAAGCGGGCCAAGTCCACCGTGCCGAGATCCTGGCGGCGTTCAGCTATGCCCTCGACCTGACCGAAGGCCAGCCCGACGGCCATTCCATCCGCTGCTGCTGGATCGCCAGCCAGATCGGCCGGGCCATCGGCCTCGGTGCGGCGGAGCTTGGCGACCTCTATTATGCCGTCCTGCTCAAGGACCTCGGCTGCAGCAGCAATTCGGCGCGCATCTGCGAATTGTACGCAGCCGACGACCGCGCCTTCAAACAGGGTTACAAGACGGTCGGCACAAGCCTCGCCGCGACCCTCCATTTCGTGCTCAGCAAGACCGCCCGCGGCAGGCCGTGGACCGAACGCGCGGCGACCGTCGGCAACATCCTCGTCAACGGGCCGCAACTGGCGCAGGAATTGATCCTGACCCGCTGTACCCGCGGCGCCGACATCGCCCGCAAGCTGCGCTTTCCCGACGCCGTCTGCCGGGCGATCTACCACCTCGACGAACATTGGGACGGATCGGGCAAGCCCGACCGGCTGCGCGGCGATGCCATTCCGCTCTATTCGCGGCTCGCGCTGCTGGCGCAGGTCGCGGACGTGTTTCACACGCATGCCGGTTCGACGGCCGCTACCGACGAGGTGCAGCGCCGCTCCGGAACATGGCTCGGCCCAGAGCTGGTTGCCGCTTTCACCGGCATCGCCGCCTCCGGCCAGCTGTGGCTAGACCTGCGCTCGCCGATCCTCGAGGCCAAGGTCGTCGCTCGCGCACCGGTCGACGACGCGATCGTCGCCGACGACGACTTCCTCGACACGATCGCCTCTGCATTCGGCGAAGTGATCGACGCCAAGAGCCCGTTCACCGCCGGTCATTCGCGGCGCGTCGCCGACCTTGCCGCACGAATGGGTGCGCGTCTGGGCCTCGACCCCGTGCGGGTCCGCCTGCTGCGCCGCGCCGCCTTCCTTCACGACGTCGGCAAGCTTGGCGTATCCAGCACCATCCTCGAAAAGCCCGGCCCGCTCGACGACGAAGAATGGCAGGCCATGCGCGGCCACGCCGACCAGACGCGGCAGGTCCTCGGGCGGATCGGCACGCTTGCGGACATGGCCGATATCGCCGCGGCCCATCATGAACGGCTCGACGGCGCCGGTTACCCGCTCCGTCTGGGCGAAGACGCGCTGGCGCTCGAAACGCGGATCATCAGCGTCTGCGATTTCTACGACGCGTTGATCGCCGAGCGCCCCTATCGCGGCGCAATGCCGCAGGCGAAGGCGCTGGCGATCATGGAAGGCACGGTCGGCAGCGCCATCGACCCGGGCTGCTTCGACGCGCTGAAAATCGAGATTCGCGACTAGGCCGGCATCACGGGTTGGTGGCGCTGGCCATCATCGTCATCATCTTCCCGCTATTGTCCTGGCGAACCGGTGCCTGGGTGACGAGGATCGTCGTCCCCGGCACGATCACGTTGCTGAGCGCGGTCCGGAAGGCGGCGGGCAGGCGGGTCTGCTGCAGGATCGAAGTGTCGAGCGGGCTGCCGGCATCGCCAAGATGCCCGGGCACGCCGACCGTCATCCACCGCGCCGCCCCGTCCTTGCCCTTGGTATAGGTCAGCACGTGGGTCTCGAAATCGTCGCCGCCGATTTCCGCCTTCGACCGGCCGATCTCCACGCCATTGCGCAGGACGATCACCCGCTGATCGCTGCGCGACACGATGATCGTCACGGGGCCGCTGGGCGACAGGTTCGGCTGCCAGCGCGCGCCTTCGTCGGGCGCCAGCGGGACGTGGGGTATCTGGACCCCCCGGTCGCCTTCGGGTGCCAGCACGCCGGCGTTGTTGGCGAGGTGGACGCTGCCCGCATGACCGGCGACGATGACCGTCCCGCCCATGTGGGTCTGGCCGAACAGCAAGCGAGAGAATTCCAGGGGCAGGTGCACGCAGCCGTGGCTTTCCGGATATCCCGGCAGGCCGCCTGCATGCAGCGCGACGCCGTCTACCGTCAGCCTCTCCTGATAGGGCATCGGCGCATTGTTATATTTGCTCGAATGGTGGTTCGCGTCCTTTTGCAGGATCGTGAACACGCCGGTCGGGGTCTCGTGGCCCGGCTTGCCCGTCGACACGGTCGATACGCCGATCCGCACGCCGTTGCGGTACACCGTTGCCAGCTGGCGGGACAGGTCGACGAACACGATCATCGGCCCTTCCGGCGCGATCTGCGGCGCCCACACCCACTGGCCGGGTTTCAGCTTGTCCGCCTGCCGCGCAAGCTCGATGGGCGAAGTGGTCTTCGACCCCTGCGACACGGCCGCGACGGGAATTGCCAGAGCAATCGCCGATATCAGCAAGACGTTGAACCGCTTCATCAATGCATCCCCCAAGCAAAACGGACGCCCGTAACCCGCGCCGGACTAGAAGCTATCCTAAATGCGTTTGATCTCAAGCCGAATCATCGGCGGCGTGCCACGCACGGAAAAGGGCGCCGGGATTGCTCCCGACGCCCTCGAATATCCTGCACTTCGACCTTGGGGTCAGGCGGTCGCCTTTTCCTTGGCGCCGTCCTTTTCCTTCTTGTCGATCGCGTCCTTCGCCTGGGCGATGATGCCCTTGAAGGCTTCGCCCTCGTGCATCGCGATGTCGGCCAGGACCTTGCGGTCGAGATCGATGTTCGCAAGCTTGAGAGCATGGATGAACTGGCCGTAGGTCAGACCTTCGGCGCGGACCGCGGCGTTGATGCGCTGAATCCACAAAGCGCGGAAGCTGCGCTTCTTAACCTTGCGGTCGCGATAGGCGTACTGACCGGCCTTTTCGACCGCCTGGCGGGCGATGCGGATAGTGTTCTTGCGGCGGCCATAATAGCCCTTCGCCTGTTCCAGGATCCGCTTGTGCTTGGCGCGCGTAGTCACGCCGCGTTTGATGCGTGGCATTGATTAGCGCTCCTTACTTCAGGCCGTAGGGGGCCCAGAGCTTCACGCGCGCCACGTCGGCGTCGGCGAGAATCTCGGTACCGCGGTTCTGGCGGATGTACTTGGCGTTGTGGCTGATCAGCCGGTGGCGCTTGCCGGCGACTCCGTGCTTCACCTTGCCGGTGGCGGTGAGCTTGAAGCGCTTTTTGACGCCGCTCTTCGTCTTGAGCTTGGGCATTTTCGTCTCCTGACGTCTATGAACGGCCGCGGCAGCCCTTGATGGCCGGGCGCGTTCTGTTGTTCCAGCGATCTGGAAGAGCGCGGGCCTATACCGGCCAAAGGCCGTGCGCGCAACCTGCAGCGATCCGGCGGCCGCGGCGTTGTCCTGACCGACCACTTACAACATTGGAAGGACGCCGACCCATGGCCGACAAGAGCTTGGACGATATCAGTGAAGCGATGCGGGACATCGATTTCTGCATGCTGTCGACGCGCACCGACGGCGGCGCCATCGCCGCCCGCCCGATGAGCAACAATCGCGAAGTCGATTATGCGGGCGACAGCTACTTCTTCACCTGCGACGACGCCCGCACGGTCAGCGACATCGAAAGCAACCCGAAGGTGGGCCTGAGCTATCAGGGCAAGGGCTCGATCCTCGGCAAACCGGGGATCTTCATCGCCATCGAGGCCAAGGCTGACCTGATCAAGGACAAGCACGAGTTCGAAAAGCATTGGACTGACGGCTTGGACCGCTGGTTCGAACAGGGCGTCGACACGCCGGGCCTGACCCTGATCCACGCCAAGGCCGAGCGCATCCATTACTGGGATGGCGGCGAAGAAGGCGAAGTAAAGATCTAGGCCGTCACCACGGGACGCTCGAGCCGTCGTAACTGAAGAATTCGCCGCTATCGTCGGGGCCGAGCCCGGCGATCACCTGCCGCAGGCCGCGGATGCTTTCCTCCGGTGTCAGCGGCGCGGCGCTTCCGCCCATGCGCGTCTGCACCCAGCCGGGGTGGAAGACGGCGCAGACGACCTTGCCGCGATTGTCGATGGCCAGGCTCCGCCACGCGGAATTGAGCGCCGATTTCGATGAGCGATAGGCGATGAACCCGCCGCTGTCGTTGTCGGCGATGCTGCCCATCCGCGTGCTGACCGCGACCAGCTTGCCGCCCGCCTTGGCGACCAGCGGCAGGACCGACTGGGCAAGCAGGAACGGCGCGATTGAATTGACCGCGAAGGTTTCCAGCCAGCCGTCGCCCTCATCGGCGCTTTTTACCGACTTCGGCCCATAGGTGCCGGCGTTGGCGATCAGCAGGTCGAGCGCGTCGAGCGTCTTGCCGAAGCCCGCGACCGCATCGAAGTCACGCATGTCGAGTTGCTCGACGCGGACGCCCAGGCCGTCGAGCTCCTTGCTCGATTCGCGGACGGTGGCGACGACATCCCAGCCGTCGGCGGCATATTGGCGCGCCAGTTCAAGGCCGAGGCCGCGGTTCGCGCCGGTGATCAGGACTTTCTGCATGCCCACCCAACGCAGGCGGAGCGAAAAAGGTCAGGCCGGGGCGACGACCAGCTCGCCCGGCCCGGTCGGCACCAGCAGGTCGGCGGACCGCGCGCTCCCGTCCAGCCACGACCGCCACACGTCGGACGGCAGCAACACGATCTGCCGCCCGTGCAACGGCGCGACATCGGGGCCCGGCGGCGCGGTCAACAGCGTGAACGCCTCGCCGACATCCGGATTGTCCTTGATCAGCCCGGCGATCGCGAAGGTCCGTCCTTCCGCCGGCGTGAACAGCCAGCGGTCCTTGGTCTTCTGCCCCGGGTCGGCCGGCTTCGTATATTCGTAGAACCCGTCGAACGGGATCAGGGCCCGGTCACGCGGGAAATTGCGGCCGTCGGAGCGCAGGTTGAACAGCGGCGAGCCGTAGCTGCTGGGCCATGACCAGCGGCGCACGACCAGTTCGGCGTGATCCGCGTTCCACCGCACCACCGGCGCGCGGTCGGTGATGCGCACGTCGACCGGCTGGATGTTGGGCGCGCCTTCAGGAAAGGTGAGCGGGATCTGCACGTCCTCGAACAGGCGCCGGATCGCGTCCGGGCTCCGTTCGATGCGATACAGGTTGCACACCGGCGGCGCGGCCTAGTCGAACAGGCTGGACACGCTCGCTTCATCGGCGATGCGCCGGATGGCCTCGGCGAGCAGCGGCGCGACGGTCAAACGGCGGACGTCCCCGCCTTCCTCGTCGGCTTCACCGCCCCAGATGGAATCGGTGACGACCAGTTCCTTCAGCTCCGACGCCCCGACGCGCGCGGCGGCGGCGCCCGACAGCACGCCGTGGGTGCAATAAGCGAACACGTCGGTGGCGCCCTGCTGCTTCAGCGCGGCGGCGGCGTTGCACAAGGTGCCCGCCGAATCGACGATGTCGTCGATCAGGATGCAGGTGCGCCCCTCGACGTCGCCGATGATGTTCATCACTTCCGATTCGCCGGCGCGCTCGCGACGCTTGTCGACGATCGCCAGCGGCGCGTTGTTAAGCCGCTTGGCCAGGCTGCGGGCCCGGACCACGCCGCCGACGTCGGGCGACACCATGGTCAGCTTTTCGGTCGGGAAGCGGGCCTGGATGTCGGCGGCGATGACCGGCGACGCAAACAGGTTGTCGGTCGGGATGTCGAAGAATCCCTGGATCTGCCCGGCGTGCAAATCCATCGTCAGCACGCGGCTGGCGCCCGCGACGGTGATCAGGTTGGCGACCAGCTTGGCCGAAATCGGGGTGCGCGGCCCGGGTTTGCGGTCCTGCCGGGCATAGCCGAAATAGGGAATGACGGCGGTGATCCGGGTGGCCGACGCGCGCCGCAGCGCGTCGATCATGATCAGCAATTCCATCAGATTGTCGTTGGCCGGATAGCTGGTCGATTGCAGGACGAAGACATCCTCGCCGCGAACGTTCTCGTTGATCTCGACGAAGATTTCCTCGTCGGCGAAGCGGCGCACGCTGGCCTCGGTCAGCGGCACCTCGAGATAATCGGCGATCGATCGGGCCAGCGGCGGGTTGCTGTTCCCGGCAAGCAGTTTCATGTCGGATTCGCTCCCCAGCGGCGGAAGCGATGCCTTAGCCATCGCAGCGCCGCCGCGTAAAGCCTTGGTTGCCCGCCGCCGCCGGTTCGCTAAAGCGCAGGCCGTGGCCACCAGTCTCCGCATCGCGCTCGCGCAGGTCAACCAGAGGGTCGGCGACATCGCCGGCAACGTCGAGCGGATGCTGGAATGGCGCGTCCGGGCCGGCGCCGTCGACATCGTCATGTTCCCGGAATTGCAGCTGACTGGCTATCCGCCGGAAGACCTGGTGCTGAAGGCGGAATTCGTGCGCCGATCGATGGAGGCGTCCGAACGGCTGATCGACTCCACCGCCGACGGCGGGCCGGCGATCCTGTTCGGCTCGCTCCACGCCGAAGAAGGCAAGACCTACAACGCCTACACGCTCGCGGAGGATGGCAAGCTGCTCGCCCGGCGACTGAAGCGCGAGCTGCCCAATTACGGCACCTTCGATGAAAAGCGCGTGTTCGCCCAGGGACCCTTGCCCGAACCGGTCACCTACAAGGGCGTCACCTTCGGCATCCCGATCTGCGAGGATATCTGGCTGGAACCGGTCTGCGCGCATCTGAAACAGGCCGGCGCGCAATTCCTGCTGGTGCCGAACGGCAGCCCGTACGAGCTCAATAAGGACGAAAAGCGGCTTGCGCTGGTCGAGCGGCGAGTGACAGAGACCGGGCTTCCGATCGCCTATCTCAACCGCGTCGGTGGGCAGGACGAACTGGTATTCGAAGGCGCCAGCTTCGTCGTCAACGGTGACGGCAGCCTCGCCTGTCACATGCCCGATTTCGAAGAAGCGCTGGCGGTTACCACCTGGACCGGCGACGCCGGTGGCTGGCGCTGCGAGCCGCGCGCGATCAGCGCGGTCTCGGAATTCCCGGAAGACGTCTACCGGGCAATGATGATGGGCCTGAAGGACTATGTCGACGCCAACGGCTTTCCCGGCATCCTGCTGGGCCTGTCGGGCGGCATCGACAGCGCATTGAGCGCCGCGGTGGCGGTCGATGCGCTCGGCGCCGATCGCGTCCACTGCGTGATGATGCCCAGCAAGTACACCAGCCGGGATAGCCTGGACGACGCGGAAAACTGCGCCAGATTGCTCGGTTGCCGCCATGACGTCATTTCCATCGCGCCGGGCGTCGACGCGTTCGACGCGATGCTCGACAACCCGCAGGGGCTGGCGGCGGAGAACATCCAGTCGCGATTGCGGATGGTGACCCTGATGGCGCTCAGCAACGCGTCGGGCGAGATGCTTCTAACCACCGGGAACAAGAGCGAGATGAGCGTCGGCTACGCCACGCTTTATGGGGACATGGCCGGCGGCTATTCGGTGCTCAAGGACGCGTACAAGACGACGGTCTTCACCCTGTCGCGCTGGCGCAACCGGCGCCGCCCGCCCGGCGCGCTCGGTCCCGACGGTCCGGTTATGCCCGACCGGGTGATCACCAAGCCGCCGTCGGCCGAGCTTCGCCCCGACCAAAAGGATGAGGACAGCCTGCCGCCCTATGCGGTGCTCGACCGCATCCTCGATGCCCTGGTCGAGCGGGAATTGTCGGTCGCCGAAACGGCTGCCGCGACCGGCGCAGACACCACGCTGGTGGCGAAGATCGAACGGATGGTGCTGCGCGCCGAGTACAAACGCCGTCAGTCGCCGCCCGGCGTGAAAATCGGCATCCGCAATTTCGGCCGCGACCGCCGCTACCCGATCACAAACGCCTTCCACACCGGGAAATAAGGTCTAATCTCCCGCCCATTCGCGGGTTGGAGGGGGCATGTTCCAGACCGTTCGGCATTGGTGGGGCAGCGGCCGCGGCAAGATGACCGCTCGCCTGTTTCTGTTCGAATTCGTCGTCGTCGTCGCGGGTGTCCTTGTCGCCCAGGGGCTGGCGAACTGGGTGCAGGATCGCGCGGACCGCGACCATATGCGTGACGAACGGGCGCGCGCACGGCAGGAGCTGTCGCAGTTCGGATATTCCGCGCTGGCATGGAAGGCTGCAGCGCCCTGCCTGGCCGAACGGGTCGCAACGATCATGTCCGGCCAGGTCCGCGCTGGCAAAGACCTTCAGCGGCCGAGCCTCACCACCTTGAACTATACCCCGCCCGACGAGCATTCGCTGCTCCTGATCGGCAAGACATACGGGGCGGAGGAACGCGATCTCTACAAGATGCTCGCATCCGACTTGGGCAACATGAAAGCGCGCGGCGCATCGCTGATCGCGGCGTGGAGCCGGTTCGCCTTGCTCGACCCTGCGAACGGCCCAATCGGACCTTCGGATTTTGTGCAGGTGCGCATTGCCGGGGCCGATATCCTGGGCACGATCCATGGCGAGACGCTGATTGCCGATAACGTGCTCCAGCGCGTCAGGACCCTTGGCATCGAGCCGCGGTCGGCGGATCCGGCCTATGCACCCGCTCGCACGTGCGATTCCATCTGGCGGAGCGGCCGCATCGAGCCGCCGATCGAGAGGCGATAGCGGATGTTCCAGGCCGTCCGGCATTGGTGGAAAGGCGGCCGCGGCAAGGTCACCGTGCGGTTGTTCCTGTTCGAATTCGCGGTGGTCGTGGTCGGCGTCCTCGTTGCCCAGGGCCTGGCCAACTGGGTGCAGGCGCGCAGTGAGCGGGAGGAGGCCGGCCGGTTGCTTGACGACCTGACCGTGCAGGTCAGCGAGTTTCGACGGGATCTCAATTACTGGGACCGCGTCGGCCCATGCCTCCGCGCGCATGTCTCTGAGATCAAGCGGACCGCGGCCGGCGCCGGGACCATGAGCGCCGCGCAGATCGGACGGCCGGCCCTGCCGCAACCCTCCAGGCTCAATTTTTCCGGCGACGAATGGCAAAAGGTCAGGAGGCTGGTGCCGCAGGAGAAAAGCACCTCTTTCACCACCCTGGCCGGGACGATCGAGACCTACCAGGCCTTCATATCCGATACCGCGCAGCAATGGGCCAAGCTGCGCCTGCTCGACGGCAACGATGGCACGCCCTCGCCCGCTGACCGGTCGCAAGTGCGCCTGGCAGCCACGATCATCGACAACAACATTCGCTGGATGATGTTTCAGCAACGGGCCGGTTCGGCGCAGACGCTCGCGACCGTGGGGATGGCTGGCGACAAGCGGCTACCGGATTCGGCTCGCTTCGTTGACCGGTGCGGATTGCTGACGGATTGGCGCTGACGACGTAATCGTCGGTGCGTCATGCACGGCCGGACACCGCCATGGCGCACGCAGGGCACTGGCCTGCGCCCGCGTCCGGGGCTAGGCGCTGGCGTCAATGACCGTCGTCACCCGCTTTGCACCATCGCCTACCGGCCGGCTTCACGTCGGCAACATCCGCACGGCGCTTCACAACTTCCTTTTCGCCAAAAAGCATGGCGGGCGTTTCCTGCTGCGCATCGACGACACCGACCGCGAGCGGTCGACCGTCGAATTCGATGCCGCGATCCGCGACGATCTCGACTGGCTGGGGCTGGCCCCCGACACCGTGGTTCGGCAGTCGGACCGCTTCGCCATTTACGAGCGGGAGTTCGATCGGCTGAAGGCGGCCGGCCGGGTCTACGCCTGCTACGAAACGCCGGAAGAGCTGGAGCTCCGCCGCAAGGTGCTGCTCGGCCGCGGCCTGCCGCCGGTTTACGAGCGCAAGCCCGATGATGCGCCCGTACCGGACGACCGCCCGGCGCACTGGCGGTTCAAGCTCGACCATGGCGCGCCGATCGAATGGACCGACCTGATCCGCGGCCCGCAGAAGTTCGACCCGAAACTGCTTAGCGACCCGGTCATCCGCCGGGCCGACGGCAGCTGGTTGTACCTGCTGCCCAGCGTCATCGACGACATCGACCTTGGCATTACGCATGTCGTGCGCGGCGAGGATCACGTGTCGAACAGCGCGGGGCAGATCCAGATGTTCGACGCGCTGGGCGCGACCTCGCCGGACTTCGCGCACGAAGCGCTGCTGGTCGCCGCGGAAGGCAAGCTGTCGAAGCGCCTTGGCTCCTATGGTGCGCAGCACCTGCGCGAAGAAGGGGTGGAGCCGATGGCGATGCTGTCGGTCCTGGCGCGCATCGGGACCTCGCAGCCGGTCGAACCGATCGCCACGCTCGATGCGCTGGCCCGCGATTTCGACTTCGCCCATTTCGGCCGCGCACCCGCGCACTTCGATTCCCACGATGTCGAACTGGTCAACGCCAAGCTTGTGCATGACCTTCCCTTCGCTGCGGTTCGCGAGCAGTTGCCGGCGGAGGCGAGCGAAGCCGACTGGCTGGCGATACGGCCGAACCTAACGCGGGTGGCGGACTTTGCCGGCTGGATGCCGGTCCTGCACGGGGCGATCGACGCGCCCGACCTCAATCACGAAGAACGCGCTTTGGTGCGAGAGGCCGCCGCCGCCGCGACGACGATCGACTGGTCGGAAGCGCCTTGGAAAGCGCTGACGGACGCGGTGAAATCGGCCACCGGGGCCAAGGGCCGCGCGCTGTTCCACCCGCTGCGCCTGGCGATCACCGGGCGCGACAGCGGTCCGGAAATGGCCGGTCTGCTCGAACGGATCGGGAAGGACGCGGTCGTTCGCCGTCTGGAAGCCGCCGCCAAACGCTAGCCGACAATGTCTGGCCGACACCACTTGCCAAGCATACGATATGTTGTAACATTGCACGTACATTGGAGGAGTCGTGCGATGAGTGTCTATGCTCCCGTTCCTGCCTTCGCCGACCGGGCGCGCCACCCGCGTGCCCTCGTCATCATCGTCGGTGCCCATGCCGCTTTGCTCGCCGCGGTGATCAGCGCCAGGATGGATATGCCCGTGCCCTGGGCCCCGACAGCCACCACCGTGACCCTCGTGCCCGAAGACCCGGTGCCGCCCGAAAATCCTCCGCCGGAAAGGCCGAAGTCCGCAACGCCGGCCAAAGAAACCGTCCGGCCGGTCGATCCGGTCGTCCCGACGCCGCCGCTCAATCCTCCCTCGCTCGATCCGACTCCGCTGCCCCCGATCGATCCCGGCGCGTCCATCGGCTCCGGCAACAGCGTTACGCCCGGACTGCCTGCCGACCCGGTGCGCGTCGGGCCGCGCTTCGCCACACCCGAATCGCGCGTCCGGCCGCCCTATCCGGCGCAGAAGATCAGCAGCGAGGAGGAAGCGGCGCTGCGGCTGCGCCTGTCGATCGACGCCCAAGGGCGAGTCACCGCCGTGGACGGCGTCGGCGCCAACGACCCGGTGTTCCTTGTCGCCGCGCGGCGGCACATCATCGCCAATTGGCGCTACCGGCCAGCGACCGAGAACGGGAAGCCCGTGGCCAGTTCGACGGTGATCACCTTGCGCTTCGAGCTCGACTGACACTGGCGGCGGCGGGCCGCAGCGCTTATCTTGCCACGCATGAGCTGGTTTCCCCGTCCCGTCGGACCGCGCGCCGCCTTCGCCGACCTTGCTGCCTTCATGCGGCAGCGCAGCCGCGAACAGGTCATCGGCGCTGCCCTGGCGCTGCTCGCGACGATCATCCTCGTCATCCTCTTCATGGTCGATTCGCAGATCAACACGGCCCCGCCGGCGCAGATCATCTACGCCGAAAACTGGCGCGCCGACCGCACCGATGCGGAGATCATCGCCGACCAGAAGAAGGACCAGGAGATCAAGCGCGAATATCAGGCCAAGAAGCGCGCCGAGTTCCAGCAACTGCAGAACTCGCTCGGGATTGAATAAGGACGGCAAGCGATTGGCCGCGGCGGTCGCGCTGGGCGAGGCCGCCCGCGGGTCCACTGCGCCCAACCCCAACGTCGGCTGCGTCATCGTCTCCCCCGCCGGCGACATCGTCGGCCGCGGCGCGACGGCGCCCGGCGGCCGCCCGCACGCCGAAGCGGTCGCGCTGGCCGAGGCTGGCAATGCCGCGCGCGGGTCGACCGTCTATGTGACGCTGGAACCTTGCGCCCATGCCAGCGAACGCGGGCCCCGCTGCTCCGACCTGCTGGCGGACGCCCGGCCGGAACGCGTGGTGGTCGCGCTGAAGGATCCTGATCCGCGCACCGCCGGCAAAGGGATCGAGCGACTGCGTTCCGCCGGCATCGCGGTCACGACCGGCACAGGACGCAAGGCTGCGACCGCGTCGCTGTCCGGCTATCTGACTCGGCTCCGCCTCGGTCGTCCGCGGATCACGCTCAAGCTCGCGCTGTCGATCGACGGCAAGATCGCTCTGCCGTCCGGCGAATCGCAATGGATCACGGGGGAGGATGCGGGCCGCCATGTGCACCTCGAACGGGCACGGGCGGACATGATCCTGGTCGGCCGCGGCACCTACCTCGCCGACGCACCCCGGCTCGACGTCCGCCTGCCCGGGCTCGAGGAACGGTCGCCCCGCCGTGCGCTGCTGACTCGCGGCGACGCGGTCGACGGCTGGGAAATCCTTGCGAATCCGCAGGATGTGTATCGGCTTCATGACGTCAATGACCTGCTGGTCGAAGGCGGATCGGCCACGGCGACCGCCTTCCTCAGCGAGGACCTGGTCGACCGTATCCTTATCTATCGCGCCCCGATCATCGTCGGCGAGGGCAAGTCGTCGTTCGGCTATGTCGGGCTCGACGTCATCGCCGATGCGCACGGCCGCTGGCGCCCGGCGGACGAGCAGCGGCTCGGCATCGACCGGCTGGAAGTTTACGAGCGCGTGCGCTCGGCCTAAGCCGCCGCCATGTTCACCGGCATCGTCACCGACATCGGCACCGTCATCGCCGCCGAACGGCGCGGCGACCTGCGCCTGCGCATCCGCTGCGGCTTTGACCTGGCGACCGTCGACCTTGGCGCGTCTATCTGCTGTTCCGGCGTTTGCCTGACCGTGGTCGACAAGGGCGATGACTGGTTCGCGGTCGACGTGTCGGGCGAAACGCTGTCGCGAACGGCGCCCGGCCTGTGGCAGGACGGCGCGCGGCTCAACCTCGAACGATCGCTGCGCGTCGGCGACGAACTCGGCGGCCACTTCGTCACCGGCCATGTCGATTGCGTTGGCACTGTCGTCGACGCTGTCGCGGAAGGCGGGTCGACGCGGATCGTCATATCGATCCCCGACGATCAGGCCGCGCTGGTGGCGACCAAGGGCTCGATCACGCTCGACGGGGTGTCGCTGACCGTGAATGCTGTGTGCGAAGGCGACAAGGGATCGGCGCAATTCGCCGTCAACATCATCCCCCACACCGCCGACCACGCCACGCTCGGTTCGTTGAAGGCAGGATCACAACTCAATGTGGAGTTCGATGTCCTTGCCCGCTATCTTGACCGGATGCTCGCCGCCCGCGCACAGTAGGCTACGACAACTCAAGCTTCCAATCACATCCGAATGTGATTATTGGCGAGTCGCATGAGCACGACCCTCATCGACCGCATCAACGCGATCATCGACACCGGCGAAATCAGCCGCGCCGCGCTGGCACGGGCGGCCGGCCTTCACCCCAACAGCCTGCGCAAGCTTGGCACGGACGAATGGAATCCGACCGCCGATACGCTCAAGCGGCTGGAAAAGCTGATTCAGCGCGGCACCACCGACGTGCTGGTCGGTGCCGAAGCGATCATCGACGAAGCCCGTAACGGGCGGATGTTCATCCTCGTCGACGACGACGATCGCGAGAATGAAGGCGACCTCATCATCCCGGCACAGATGGCGACGCCCGACGCGATCAACTTCATGGCCCGGCACGGCCGCGGCCTCATCTGCCTGGCGCTGACCAAGGAGCGCGCGGATACGCTCGGGCTCGAACCGATGAGCCGCAACAACCGCAGCCGCAACGAGACCGCCTTCACCGTCTCGATCGAGGCGAAAGAGGGGATTTCCACCGGGATCAGCGCCGCCGACCGCGCGCGCACCATCGCGGTGGCAATCGATGCCACCAATGGCCCGGACGAAATCGTCTCTCCCGGCCATGTTTTCCCGCTTGTCGCCCGTCCCGGCGGCGTGCTGGTTCGCGCCGGCCATACCGAGGCCGCCGCCGACGTTTCGCGGCTTGCCGGCCTCAATCCCAGCGCGGTGATCTGCGAAATCATGCGCGACGACGGCTCGATGGCCCGGCTTGACGACCTGATGGACTTTGCCCGGGCGCACGGGCTGAAGATCGGCACCATCCGCGACCTTATCGCCTACCGGCTGAAAAAAGATCATCTGGTCGAACGCAAGGCGTCGTCCAAGTTTCGGGCGGCCAGCGGGGCCGAATGGGAAGCCCAGGTCTTCCGTGACAAATCGAGCGGCGAGGAGCAGCTCGCGCTGGTCCACGGCACGCTCAACCCGGACGAGCCGGTGCTGGTGCGCATGCACAGCCTCGACCTGTTCGCGGACGTGCTCGGCGAACGCGGCCAGCGGTCCGGCCTGCTGCGCTCGGCAATGGCGATGATCGAGGAAGAAGGGTCGGGCGTAGTCGTCGCCCTCCACGCCGCCGCGGCGGGCTCGCTGTCGCGCTCCATCGATGCTCGTGCCGGCAATCCGGTCGAAGGCGGCGATGCCATTCGCGGCTACGGCATCGGCGCACAGATCCTTGCCGCGCTTGGCGTCCACGACATGATCCTGCTGTCCAACACCCGCCATTCGCCGGTCGCGCTGTCGGGCTACGGCCTGGCGATCGTCGCCGAACGGCCGATCATTTCCCCTTCGCAGGACTGACGTCATGGCTGCATTCCTGGTTGCCGAGGCACGCTATTATCCGCACCTCAACGACATGCTTCTGGCCGGCGCCAAGGCTGCGATCGCCGCCGCCGGTCACACGCACGAGGTTGTCACCGTTCCCGGCGCACTCGAACTTCCCGGCGCGATCGCTATCGCCAACGAAAGCGGCCAGTATGCCGGGTTCGTCGCGCTCGGCATCGTCATCCGCGGCGAGACTTTCCATTTCGAAATCGTCGCGCAGGAAAGCGCTCGGGCCTTGATGGACCTGACGCTGGAAGGCCTGGCCATCGGCAACGGCATCCTCACGGTGGAGAACGAACAGCAAGCGATCGTCCGCGCCGACCCGGCCCAAGGCGACAAGGGCGGAGACGCGGCCCGCGCCGCCATCGCCCTGTTCGATCTTGCCGGAAGGTTCGCTGCCTAGTCGAGCGGCAGGATGACCTCGTTGCGGCGCAGCGGGGGCGGGATCATCGGCGAATTGTAAAAGGCATATTCGGGCTCGTTCGACACCTCTTCGCCGCGCCGGGCCAGCCAGCCGCGCAGCCGGTCTTCGCATTCGTTGAGCTTGTCGTCGTCGGCAGTGCCCGAAAAGCGGGCGACGCCGACACGCCGCGGCTCGACCGCGACCAGCTCCACCTCCTCGGGCGGATCGGGCAGGTCGTCGACCGACCGGCCCTCCGGCATTACGAAGCGCATCCGCCACGCGCCTTCGATCTCGTCGTCGAACAGCGGCGGGTCGCTGGCCATCGGATCGCCGCTGTCCTGCAGCACCGGGACCGTCATCGGCAGCTTTTCGCCGCCGCGCGACTTGGCGAAAATGTAATTGGCGAGGATTTCGAAGCCCTGGCTCAGCGCTTCCTTGCGCGGCCCCTGCACCACCGTTTCCGCGACGATGATCCGCGGATAGGACCGGATCTCCAGGTCGCCGTCGGTGACCAGCGTGCGATAGTCCGGGCCGGGCGTGGCCTTTTCCTGCAGATAATAGATCAGGGCTCCGACCGCGGCGACGGCCCCGACAGCGGCTCCAGCGACAACCGATTTACGCATAATCCACTCCTTGCAGGACGAAACCGGTCAACCGGCCAGCCCGCGCACCGTTCCCGAGTTGCGCGGGGGACAGGGATCGCTAACGCGCGATTGATGCCAGACCAGCGGCCGCACCCACTCGCTTTCCCGGTCATGCTGTTCGGCAACGCTGCGCTTGCCTTCGGCCCGTGGCTGGTGCGGCTGGCCGATGTCGGCCCGGTCGCGGTCGGGTTCTGGCGTTTGCTGATTGCGCTGCCCTTCCTGTGGCTTCTCGCCCGCGTCGTGCGCCAGCCCGCCTTCTTCCCCAAACGGTCGCTGGCCCTGCTCGTGCTTGGCGCGGCCGTGTTCTACGCGGTGGACCTGGCCGCATGGAACGCCGGCATCCTGCTTACCAAGCTCGGCAACGCGACCCTGTTCGGGAACAGCGGAAGCTTCCTGTTCGCGCTCTACGGCCTGTGGCTGGTCGGGCGGAAGCCGTCGCTGATGCAAGCAGGGGCGCTCGCACTCGCGCTGGTCGGTGCGGTGCTGATGATGGGCAGCAGCCTGGAACTCAGCCCGCAACATTTGCGCGGCGACGTGCTCGCGCTGGTCGCCGGCCTCTTTTACGGCGGCTATCTGGTGTTCGTCGAACGCGCCCGGGGCGGGCTTCAGGCCCTGCCGTTGCTGTTTCTCGCCACCGGCTTCGCCGCCCCGATGCTGCTCGTCATCAGCCTCGCGATGGGCGAGGTGCTGTGGCCGACCAACTGGACCCCGCTGCTGGTCTTTGCATTGTCCAGCCAGGTTCTGGGCCAGGCGCTGCTGGTCTGGTCGATCGGCGTGTTCCCGCCGCTGGTGGTCGGGCTCGCCCTGCTGACCCAGCCGGCGATCGCTACCCTGATCGGCTGGCTGGTGTTCGGCGAAACGCTCAGCCTCGCCGATTGGCTCGGGATGATCGCCATCTCGGCGGCGCTGGTGCTGGTGCGGTTGCCCGGGCGGGGCTTGCGCACTGCCGCCGCCCGGCCCAGTTGAGGGACGGCATGGAAGACGAAAGTCCTCTCGAACGCATTCGCGCCGCGCTGGCGCTCGCTGTCGGCGACAATGCCGTGTTTGACGGCTGGCGGCGCGCCGCGGTCGATTCGGCGGCAACGCAGGTCGGCATCGATCGCGACCAGGCGCGGCTCGCCTTTCCCAAGGACCAGTCGGGCATGGTCGACGCCTACATCCAGGCCGTGGACCGCGAAATGGAACGGCGCCTGCCGCCGGACCGGTTGGCGGCGATGAAGATCCGCGACCGGATACGCGCGCTCGTCTGGACGCGGCTGGAAATCATGAGCCCGGCGCGGGAAGCGGTGCGCAGTGCACTGGCAATTCTTGCCATGCCGCAGAATGCGCCGCTGGCGCTGCGCACCGGTTGGCGCTCGGCCGACCTGATGTGGCGGCTCGCGGGCGATACCGCGACCGATTACAATCATTATACCAAGCGGCTGACCCTCGGCGCGGTCTACGCCTCGACCCTGCTGGCATGGCTGGACGACGATAGCGAGGGCTGGGCCGACACCGGCGCCTTCCTCGACCGGCGCATCGACAACGTCATGCAGTTCGAAAAATGGAAGGCGCAGTGGCGCGGGCGCGAACATTTCAGCGTCAGCCGCTTTCTCGGCCGGCTTCGCTACCCGCCGAAATAGGCCCCCTGCGCGGCCTATTCCAATCTGCGAACGTTAATGATAATCACTCGCAACATGAACGCGCCATTCAAACCCGAGTCGCTCAGCCTCGACCAGCTCAAGGTCGGCACGCGGGCGATGATCGCCTCGATCGACTGGGCTTCGCTCGAAGGCGCCTCGGCGTCGCGGCTGCGCCACTTCGGGTTCGACGAAGGCGTGCCGGTCGAAGCCTTGCATCGCGGCCCGTTCGGCCGCGATCCGCTGGCCTTCCGCGTCGGCCGGATGACGGTCGCCATCCGCCGCAACCAGGCGCGCGCGGTGCGAGTTCTCCCGGCCGCCGCCTAGCTTAACCGGATGACCGCACTCCCGCTGGTTGCAGTCGCCGGCAGCCCCAATGCCGGCAAAAGCGCTCTGTTCAACGCGCTGACCGGCGCCCGCCAAAAAGTCGGTAATTATCCCGGCGTGACGGTGGAGCGCCATTCGGGCCGCGCCATGCTGCCCGACGGCCGCCCGGTGGAACTGGTCGACCTGCCCGGCGCCTACAGCCTCGAACCCGCCAGCCTCGACGAAGCGGTGACTCGCGACGTGCTGCTCGGCAAGCAAGCCGGCGAACGCCTGCCCGACGCGCTGCTGATCGTCGTCGACGCCTCCAACCTCGACAATCATCTGCGCTTCGCGTTGCAACTGATCGAACTCGGCCTGCCGACCGTGGTCGCGCTCAACATGGTCGATCTGGCCAGCCGCGACGGTCTCGAACTGGACTCGCGCGCGCTCGAAAAGGAATTGGGCGTACCGGTCGTCGAAACCGTCGCCGTCCGCCGCCGCGGCATCGACGGCCTGCACTCGGCGCTCGAAGGGATGCTCAGCGCGCCGCGCTGCCCGGCGCGGGTCGACGCGCCCAGCGACCTCGTCCTGCTGCAACGCCGCGCCCGCGACATCGCCACCGCCGCCGTGGTCAGCGAAAGCCCGGTGCGCCGCTGGACCCACCGGCTCGACGCCGTGCTGCTTCACCCGCTGGCCGGGCCGCTCATCCTTGCCGCCATCCTGTTCGTCATGTTCCAGGCCGTCTTCGCGTGGAGCGAGCTGCCGGTGTCGTGGATCGAGGCCGGGGTCGCGGGTCTTGCGTCCGCCGCGGGCACCCTGTTGCCGGACGGCGTCCTCCGCTCGCTGATCGTCGACGGCGTCATCAGCGGCGTTGGCGCGGTGGTCGTCTTCCTGCCGCAGATCCTCATCCTGTTCCTCTTCATCCTGCTCCTCGAAGCCAGCGGCTACATGGTCCGCGCGGCGTTCCTGATGGACCGGCTGATGAGCGGGGTCGGCCTGTCGGGACGCGCCTTCATTCCCCTGCTGTCCAGCTTCGCCTGCGCGGTGCCGGGGATCATGGCGACGCGCACCATCGACGACGACAAGGAACGGCTCGCGACCATCCTCGTCGCGCCGCTGATGACCTGCTCGGCGCGCCTGCCGGTCTACACGCTGATCATCGCCGCCTTCATTCCCAACCGCGACGTGGGCTACGGCGTCGGCCTGCAGGGGCTGGTGATGTTCGGCCTGTACCTCGCCGGCATCCTCGGCGCCTTGCTGGCCTCGCTTGCCATCCGCCGGACGATCATCCGCGGCGGCGTCGGCGGGTTCATGATGGAATTGCCCAAATATCAGTGGCCGGTATTGCGCGACGTGCTCATCGGCCTGTGGCAGCGTGCGCTCATCTTCCTCAAGCGCGCGGGCACCATCATCCTCGTCACCACCGTCGTGCTGTGGGCGCTTGCCAGCTTCCCGCGCGCCGAACCCGGCGAAAGCCAGGTCGAAGCGTCGATCGCCGGCAAGATCGGCGGCGTGATCCACGAAGCGGTCAAGCCGATCGGCTTCAACCGCGACATCTCGCTCGCCTTGTTGCCCGCTATGGCCGCGCGCGAAGTGGCGGTCAGCGCGATCGCCACCGTCTATGCGATCGACGCGACCGACGAGGAAGCGGCCAGCGCGACGCTGGCGGAAAAACTGCAAAGCCGCTGGTCGCTGGCCACGGCGCTGGCCTTCCTCGCCTGGTTCGTATTCGCACCGCAATGCATTTCAACCATCGCCGTCACCCGGCGCGAGACCAATGGCTGGAAATGGCCGGCCTTCATGGTTGGCTATCTATTCGCGCTCGCCTATCTCGCTGCGGGACTCACTTACTGGCTGGCGATCGCTGCCGGCCTCGGCTGAACGGGAGAATGATATGGCGGGCGTGAACAAGGTAATCCTGGTCGGCAATCTGGGGGCTGATCCGGAATCGCGCTCGCTCAACAACGGTGGCGAAGTGGTCAACATGCGCGTCGCCACGTCGGAAAGCTGGAAGGACCGCGACGGCAACCGGCAGGAACGCACCGAATGGCACAACGTCGTCATCTTCAACGAAAACCTCGGCCGCGTGGCGAAGAACTATCTGCGCAAGGGATCGAAGGTCTATCTCGAAGGGCAGATCCAGACCCGCAAGTGGCAGGGCCAGGACGGTAACGACCGCTACACCACCGAAATCGTCCTGCAGCGCTTCCGCGGCGAACTGGTTCTGCTCGACGCCGCAGGTGGCGGCGGCGGCGGTGGCGGCGGTGGCCGCAGCGACTACGGCGGCGGCGACGACGAATATGGCGGCGGATCGCGCCAGCAATCGCGGCCGCAGCCGGCGACGTTCAGCAACGACCTCGACGACGACGTACCGTTCTAGGGCCGGGCCGGCAGCGCTTTCAGCCAACCCACCGATCGCTCCAGCGCCAGGCGGCCCGCCGGGATGTCGAGATCGAATTGATATTCGTGCCCCAGCGGCGGCGCATAGTCGGGCGGGAAGAACAGCGTTTCCACCTTGCCCGTTCTGGCTTTCAAAGCCTTGGCCAGGGCCACGGATTGCGGGCCTAGCGGATCGGCGTTTCCAGCACTGATGAAAGCGGGCGGAAAGGCGCCGGTGACGTTCCCGACGACCGAAATGGTGTCGAAGCCCTTGGCATCGCGCCAGTTGCGCTTGCCGCTATAGGCCCAGGTGGTCGAGCCGACGAACCAGCCCAGCACCCCGCCGCCGCCGAGTTCGGTCACATCGTACACCCCGCAATACAACAGGACGCCGGCGATCGCCGCCGGAAAAACTTCACCACGGACACCGACCCGGCTGGCATAGGCGGGATCGACCGTTATCGCCGCCGTCTGGGCCGCGATCTGCGCGCCTGCGCTGTCGCCAGCAAGCACGATGCGGCGGGCGTCGATGCCGAGCCGCGCCTGGTTGGCCTGGAGAAAGGCCAGCGCCTTGCTGACTTGCCGAATCGGTGTCGGATAGATCGCGTCCGGCGCGATCGTGTAATCGACATTCGCGACCGTGAACCCGCGCCCGGCCAGAACCTTGGCGTAATTGGCGACATTGCCCCGCGCGCCCGACACGAACCCCCCGCCATGCACCCACACGATCAGCGGAGAACCCTGCGGGGTGTTCGCCGACCGATAGATATCGAGCAGCGCATGCTTGTAGTTGGGCGCATAGCGAAACGTGCGCACGGTGACGTCTTGCGGAACATGCTTTTCAAGCTTTTGCGACGCGCTCGCCGCACCCCGGTCGAACACGGCGCGGATGATCAGGATGCTTGGCCAAGGCGACAGCAGGAAAGCGGCAACGACGAGCCCCGCCACGCCCAGGAGGGCCACCGCCCACCTCCGCGGTTTAATCTCCGGCACTCTTCTTGAGCGCCGCCAGCGCCGCGAAGGGCCCGGCCTGCTCCTCGCTCAGAATGCCCGCGTCCTGCAGGGTCGCATCCGCTTCCGCGCTGCGCGGATACGGATTGATCGCCAGGGCCAGCGTGTCCGCGATCGCGCTGCCCAGGTCGATCGCCGCGCCGTCGTAGAACACCACGTCGCACTCGCTCTCGCTCAGCTCGACTTCCTCGTCCGGCTGCGCATCGACCGGTTCGGGCACGAAAAGCAATTCGAACGGCTCGTCGACATGTTCGGCGACGGGATCGCCGGTGGCCACGCACGCCTGCTCCAGCGCGGCGCGTACCCGGCCCGTTGCCCGGATCCGGTCGTTTTCGCGCGCGAGCACCGCATGCGCTTCGAAGCGGGTCAGCGCCGCCAGCCGAAGACGCTCCGCGACCGCCGCCAACTCGGCTTCGTCGGCCACCAGGTCGATGCGGTCGCCGTCGCGAATCTGCTGCAGCGCCAGCCGGTGGGCAAAATCGTCACGCATCAGAATTGTCCTTCGATCCGTTGTGGCTCGGCTGCTGCGGCCAACCGGCGCCACAGGCCGCGAAGCGCTTCTACGCTGTGTGCCAATGCGGCGTCGCGCGGCGCTTCGCCGCGATAGACGCTGCTCAGAGCGGTTGCAGGCCAGTCGAGTTCGTCGCCCGCGGCCGGCCGCCAGTCGTCGACCCGCCGTTCAAGCGATCCGACCAGCTTGCGCACCCGGCGGCCGAGGCCGGGGTCGTTGAGGCCGAGCTGGCGATGCTCCGCGTCCATCGCTTCGATGAACCGTTCGGTCAGCGCCGCGGAAGCGGCATCGCCCGCTGGCGACCCGCTTTCCAGCGCGACGATGGTCAACGCGGTGACCGTCGCCAGCACCGCGAAGCGCCCATCGATCGAATCTGCGACTTCGCCGTCCAGATACCAATGCGGCTTGCGCGCTTCCGCGACGACTGCGCCGAAAAGCGCGGCGCCGCGGCTTGGGCCCTTGCCCGTTAATCGGCCGAACAGGTTGCGAAGCATAGTGGTCCCTAACATATGCGGCGGGGTTGCGCCCCTGCCGTGCCAGCGCATAATGGCGGCAAGCGCTCTCGCTAATACCCTCGATCGAGCAGGTCGAGACGGGGAATTCCAGGAGAAGACACGGGCATGAAGGCTGCGAAAATCGCAACGGCGATCCTTGGGGCGGTGCTGCTTAGCGGCTGCATCGGCGTCCAGGAGCATCGCGGCTCGGTCATCGACAAGGAATTGGTGTCGGCCGTTCAGGTCGGCGTCGACAACAAGGAATCGGTGGCGCGCGTGCTTGGCCGTCCGACTTTCAACGGCGCGTTCGGCGACAGCGATTGGTATTACGTGTCACGCGATACCAAGCAGTTCGCGTTCCGCACGCCGCGGATCATGCAGCAGACGATCCTGCACGTCCGCTTCGACGCGGCGGGCAACGTCATCGCCGTCAACGAGACGGGCCCCGAACTTGTCGCGCGGATCAATCCGGAAGACGACACCACGCCGACGCTGGGCCGCCGCAAGAGCTTCTTCGACGAAATCTTCGGCAATATCGGCGCGGTCAATTCGCCGCTCGGCAACCCGCAGCAACCGCAGCAATAGCGTCGTTCGCGGCTTTGGCTTAATCGGGGGCGCATGACCGCGACCCCCGAGGGCATGACCTATGCCGATTAC
Organism: Sphingomonas sabuli; assembly: GCF_014352855.1. Taxonomy (GTDB): domain Bacteria; phylum Pseudomonadota; class Alphaproteobacteria; order Sphingomonadales; family Sphingomonadaceae; genus Sphingomicrobium; species Sphingomicrobium sabuli. The sequence continues at coordinate 1,794,580 of NZ_CP060697.1, forward strand.
CTGAAGCTCGACCAGCTTCTCGGCGCCCAGCAACCCCTGTCCGACCTGCACGATGAAATGCTGTTCATCGTCATTCATCAGACCAAGGAACTGTGGCTCAAGCAGATGCTGCACGAGCTGGAGCTGGCGATCGGCCTGCTCGGCACGGACAGCTTTGCCCCGGCCTACAAGGCACTGGCCCGGGTGGGCCGGATCCAGTCGGTAATGACCTTGTCGTGGGACGTGCTGTCGACCCTGACCCCCGTCGACTACCTCAAGTTCCGCGACGTGCTCGGCACCTCGTCCGGCTTTCAGTCGGCGCAATTTCGCGAACTGGAATACCGACTGGGGATCAAGGACGAATCCTACCTCAAACATTATCCGCCCGGCACGGACGAGCGTATTCGCCTCGAACGCGCGCTGGCCGAGCCGAGCCTGCGCGAAGCGGCCCATACCGCGCTGCAGCGCGCCGGGTTCGATATCGGCGACGGGTCGGACGAAGCGGTCTCCGCCGCCTGGCTCGGGGTCTATCGCGACGCGGACCGCTGGTTCGACCTCTACCAGCTGGCGGAAAAGCTGATGGACGTCGACGACGCCCTGGCCGGATGGCGGCACAAGCATGTGCTCACGGTGGAACGGATCATCGGCAATCGGCAGGGCACCGGCGGGTCGGCCGGGGCGCCCTATTTGCGCTCGACGCTGGCCAAGCGCGCCTTTCCCGAACTGTGGGCGCTGAGGACCGAGCTTTGAGCTTCAAGGCCCTGTTTTCGACCAGCCTCGGCGCGGTGCCCGGCCGGCTGCACATGGCCGCGCACAGCCACCATTTGTGGCCCGACGCCAGCTTCGACGGCCAGGTGGAATGCTGGAACGACGCCGCCCGCCTTGCCGACGGCAAATGGGACCGGATCATGGGCGAGGTCTGGCCCGAGGCGCAGGCGAATGTCGCCGGCGAGCTGGGCAGCGGCATGCCCGACGCCGTCGTATTCGCGCCCAACACCCACGATCTGCTGGTGCGGATCGTCGCGGCCGCGGCCGAACGGGGCGTGGTGCGGGTACTGACCAGCGACGGCGAGTTCCACAGCGCGCGCCGGCAGTTCGCGCGCTGGGAGGAGGCCGGCACGATCGTCGTCGACCGCGTCGCGACCGACCCCTTCGGCAGCTTCGCCGATCGCTTCCTCGACGCGGCCCGGACCGGCGATCACGACATCGTCTTTGTCAGCCAGGTGATGTTCGGCAGCGGCCGCACCGTCGGACAGATCGACGCGCTGGCGGCGCTTGGCGCGCCCGACGGGCGGTGGGTCGTGATCGACGGCTATCACGCCTTCATGGCGATCGACGCGCCTTTTTCCGCCGCCGCGGCGCGAACCGCGTTCTACCTCGGCGGCGGATATAAATATGCGATGTCGGGCGAAGGCGCCGGCTTCCTCCATGCGCCGCCGGGCTTCGCGCCGCGGCCGCCGGTCACCGGCTGGTTCGCGGAGTTCGAAGATCTCACCCTGCCGCCCGGCAGCGTCGGCTACGCCGGGGACGCGATGCGCTTCATGGGCGCGACGTTCGACGCCTCGGGCCTGTACCGCTTCAACGCCGTGTGCCGGATGCTGCGCGACAACGGGCTCGATACGGCAACGATCTCGGCCCATGTGGCGGGCCTTCAACGCCGGGTGGTCGACGCGCTCGACGGTACGCCATTGGGCGCCGCGCAGCTGCTCAACCCCCTCGACGGCGGACCGCATGCGCGCTTCCTCGCTTTCCGCAGTCCGCGGGCGGACAGTTGGTGCGCGGAGCTCAAGGCACGCGACTGCATTACCGACGTGCGCGGCGACGTCCTGCGCGTGGGTCTCGGCCTTTATCACGATACGACCGACATCGACCGTTTTGCCGCGCTCGCGGCGGATCTCGCCTAGCGTTCGAGCCCGCGGCGGATCAGGCGGTTGGCGCATTGCGCGACCTCGGCCGGGTCTTCGTCGCCCCACACGGCAAAGCGCAGTCCGAGAAACACGTTCATGCCCATGATCGCCCACGCCTCGACCTCGCTGTCGAGCGGCGATCCGGCCGCGACCAGCTCCCCCTTGTCCTTGCCCGCGTCGAGCCGAGCGGCAATTCTGGACGCCGTCGTCCGATAGTGTTTCTCGAACGCGTCGGGGTCGGCGAATTCGGCCTCGTCGATGATGCGGTAGACCTGCTTGTGGTCGGCGGCGAACTGGAGATAGCTTTCCAGCGCGCGCTGTTCGCCGTCCAGCGTGTCGGTCGCGGCTTCAAGTGCCGGCGCGACATGGTCGCGGACACGCGCCGACATGTCGCTGACCAGCGCTTTGAACAGCGCCTCCTTGCTGTCGAAGTAGGTGTAGAACGTGCCAAGCGCGACGTCGGCCCGCTGGGTGATGCCGACGATCGAACTCTCGGAAAAGCCGCGTTCGCCGAATTCCTCCAGCGCCGCGTCCAGGATCTTGCGCAAAGTCTTGCGGCCGCGCGCCGTGCGCGGCGCCTTGTCTTCGCCGGCGAACGCCTCTTCGGCGACTATCCTGGTCGCAGCCATCACCTCCCCTGTAGCGACCCCGCAGAACTTTCCAAGTTGAAAGTCGGTTCAAGTTTCAGTAGGAAGGCGTCGGAGGATTCGCGACCGGTTCTGGACGCGTCAGTGAGGGGATAATCGCATGGTTAGTTTTTCGGCTCGTACGATGCTGCTTGGCTCGGCCGCGGCAGCGGCTTTGATCGCGTCGCCGGCGCTGGCGCAGGAAGCACCGCCCGCCACCGGCGACACCGCGTCCAATCAGGAAACGCAGGCGGAGCCGGCGCAGGCCAACGACCAGGAAATCGTCGTCACGGCCCGCCGCCGCAACGAAGTGCTGCTCGACGTTCCCATCGCGGTCACGGCCTATTCGGGCGAACAATTGTCCCGGCAGGGGGCGCTCGACATCACCGACGTCGGCGACACCACGCCCAACGTCACGTTGGAAACCTCGCGCGGCACCAACACCACGCTCACCGCCTTCATCCGCGGCGTCGGTCAGCAGGACCCGGTTGCCGGCTTCGAACAGGGCGTCGGCATCTATCTCGACGACGTCTACCTCAACCGCCCGCAAGGCGCGGTCCTCGACATTTACGATGTCGAACGGATCGAGGTGCTGCGCGGTCCCCAAGGCACGCTGTACGGCCGCAACACCATCGGCGGCGCGATCAAATACGTCACGCGCCGACTGGCCGCCACGCCGCAGTTCAAGGCGCGCACCAACCTCGGCCTGTACGACCAGGCGGATCTCGTCCTGACGGCCTCGGCGCCGGTTGCCGACGCGCTGCGCATCGGCGGCTCGGTCGCGCGATTGAGCCGCAGCGGCTGGGGCAAGAATTACACCACCGGCGAGGCCAATTATAACAAGGACATCTGGGCAGCGCGTGGCACGATCGAGCTGATCCCGACCGAAACCGCCTGGCTGCGCCTGTCCGGCGACTACACCTGGGACAAAAGCAATGCGCGTGGCGGGCATCGCCTGATCCCGTCGATCCTGACCAAACAGCCGGTGCTGGACGACGTATTCGACTCGCGCGGCGGACTGACCGATCCCAAGCAAAAGGTCACCGGCGGCGGCGTCGCGCTGCACGGCGAGGCCGAACTCAACGACTGGCTGACCGTCCGGTCGATCACCGCCTACCGCAAGGACAAGAGCGCGACCCCGATCGACTTCGACGCGCTGCCGTCGATCGATCTCGACGTCCCGGCCATCTACCGCAACAAGCAGTTCAGTCAGGAATTGCAGGCGGTGATCGACCGCGGTCCGCTCGCCGGCGTCGTCGGCGCTTATTATCTCGACGCCAACGCGCAGAACATCTTTGACGTCCGGCTCTACACGCTTGGCGCGCTGATCGGGGCGCCCGGCTTCACCGCCGCGACCTTCGGCGATGTCGATACCAAGACCTGGGCGATCTTCGGTGACTTCACCTACGATTTCACGCCGCAGTGGAGCGTGTCGCTCGGCGGCCGCTACACCAACGACAAGCGCCGGGCGCAGGTCCTGCGCAAAAGCTACATCCTCGGTGGGTCGCCGGAACTGGGCGGCGATGCCGGCTATGGCGCGGGCATCCCGATCGCGACGACCTCAGACTTCTCGGGCCGCCGCACCGACACGGCGTTCACGCCGCGCGCGTCGGTGACGTACAAGCCGAACCGCAACCACACGATCTACGCCAGCTTCTCGCAAGGTTTCAAAGGCGGCGGCTTCGACCCGCGTGCCCAGTCGACGCAGGCGCCCGTTCAAACCCCGGCGGGCATTTACGATTACATGGCGTTCGAGCCTGAAAAGGTGAACAGCTACGAACTCGGCTGGAAGGCCGCGCTCGGCCGGCTGCAGGTCGCCACGGCGATCTTCAACGCCGATTACAAGAATGTGCAGATCCCGGCGTCGGTCGGCTGCATCGTCAACGGCGTCACCAACTTCTGCGGCCTGACCACCAATGCGGGCAAGGCGCGTTTCCGCGGGCTCGAGATCGAGGCCAATTATGCGGTGGCGGAGAATTTCGCGGCGGCGGGCGACAAGCTTAGCCTGGCTGGAACGCTCGGTTATCTCGACGCCAAATACCGGGAATTCCTGACCATCGTCACCACCTCGCCGGCCGGTGCGGTGATCCCGCCGACGGAAATCAACCTGGCGCCGTATCGCAAGGTCCAGAACACGCCCAAATGGACGATGAGCGGCTCGCTCGATTACACCACGCCGATGGCCGGCGGCCGGCTCAACCTCAATTCGACGCTGTCGTACCGCAGCAAGAGCCAGCAGTTCGAACTGCGCACGCCGATGCTCGACCAGAAAGGCTATGCTCTGCTCGACGCCAACATGGTCTGGCGGTCCGGCGACGGCCGTTATGAAGTCGGGCTCCACGGCAAGAACCTGACCAACACCAAATACATTACCGCGGGCTACAACTTCCTCACCCAGAACATCTATACGGGTGACTTCGTGCTCAATCCGCTGACCGGCAATCCCATTCCCGCCGGCGGCCTTGGGCAGGAAGGGGTGCTGACCGCTTATTATGGCAATCCGCGGCAGATCTTCGTCTCGCTCGGCTTCAACTTCTAAGGCGGTCGGACCGGGACGGGAAACATGACCGGCTTCGTTGAGCGCTCGTGGGCGTCGCGGGACGGCCTGCGGCTCCACGCCCGCGATTATGCGGGGGCCAGCGGCGACTGCCGCTTGCCGGTCCTGTGCCTCCACGGCCTGACCCGCAACAGCCGCGATTTTGAGGAGCTGGCTCCGCGGCTGGCCCAGGGCGGGCGACGGGTGATCGTGCCCGACACGCGCGGCCGCGGCCTGTCGCAATGGGACCCGGACCCGGAAAATTACGCGCCGAAGGTCTACGCCCGCGACGTGCTGGCGCTGATGGATGGGCTGGGCATCGCCCGCGCGGTGTTCATCGGCACGTCGATGGGCGGTCTGATCACGATGACCCTGGCCGCGCTGCGCAGCCGGGCGATCGCGGCCGCGGTGCTCAACGACGTCGGTCCGGAGGTCGGGCAGGCGGGACTCGACCGCATCCTGTCCTATGCCGGAAAATCGGTCGAGATCCGCACGTGGCAGGACGCGGCGGACTATATCCGAAGCATCAACGCCGTCGCCTTTCCCGAATATGGCGCCGAGGATTGGGACGTGTTCGCCCGCCGCACCTTTCGCGAAAAGGACGGCAAGCCGGTGCTCGATTACGATCCGGCCATCGCCATTCCGATGATGAAGGGGCAGGTGAAGAACCGCAGCCTGATCGCCAGCCTGCTGTTCCGCCGCCTGGCGCGCCGCCGGCCGACCCTGCTCGTGCGCGGCGCCTTGTCCGACCTCAATCCCGACGCCGTCGCCGAACGGATGATGAAAGCCGCGCCGTCAATGCAGGTCGCGGTGGTGCCGGGCGTCGGCCATGCGCCGACGCTGTCGGAGCCGGTGGCGGCGAAAGCGATTGACGACTTCCTCGCGTCCGTGCCTTGACTAGACCATGACCGACGACCGCAGCAGGCCGGCCGCGCCCGGCAATTCGACGATGCTTCTTGGGCTGCTGCTGCTCGCCTACGTGTTCAACTTCCTCGACCGGCAAATCATCAGCATCCTCAAGATCCCGATCAAGGCGGAACTTGGGCTGACCGACACGCAGCTTGGGCTGATGGGCGGCATTGCCTTCGCCAGCGTCTATTCGACCCTTGCCATTCCCATCGCGCGCTACGCCGACCGCACCGGGCGCCGGGCACAGGTGATCGGCATTTCCGCGGCGGTGTGGAGCCTGTTCACCGCCCTGTGCGGCGCGGTCACCAGTTTCTGGCAATTGTTCATCGCGCGGATGGGCGTTGGCGTTGGCGAAGCGGGTGGCGTCGCGCCCAGCTACGCGCTCATCTCCGAACATTTCCCGCCCGGCAAGCGCGCCCGCGCGCTCGCCATCTTCAGTCTCGGTATCCCGATCGGCTCGGCGCTCGGCCTGTTCTTCGGCGGCTGGCTGGCGGAAGCGATCAACTGGCGCGTGGCTTTCGCCATCATCGGCCTCGCCGGCCTGCCCGTCGGCTGGCTCATCGCCACTCGCCTGCCCGAAGCGCCGGTGGCGGAAAGCTCACCCGGCGTCCCCGTCGACCAGCCGCCATTCTTCGCGGTCGCCCGCGAACTGGCCGGCCTTCCCAGCTTCTGGCTGCTGTCCTTTGCCGCGGCCTCGGGGTCGGTCGGCGGCTACGGCCTCGCTTTCTGGCTGCCGTCCTATTTCAGCGAGGCGCTCGGCCTGTCGCTCGGTAGCATCGGCACGTTTTTCGGAATCATCGTGCTGGTCGGCGGGATTGCCGGCATCTTCCTTGGCGGCGCCATTGCCGACCGCCTCGGCGGGGCGCGCATCTCGGCCTACGCCGTCACGCCCGCCGTCGCCTATTTGCTCACCGCGCCGCTGTTTGCCGGGGCGATGCAGGTCGAATCGCAATTGCTCGCGGGCGCGCTGTTCACGCTGGCCTATGCCGTGTCGCTGGCCTGGCTTGGCCCGATCATCAACGCCATCCAGTCGCTCGTCGAACCGTCGCGGCGGGCGACCGCATCGGCGTCCTTCCTGCTGATCAACAATCTGATCGGAATCGGCTTCGGGACGTTCATCTTCGGGTTCATGGCCGATTATCTGCGGGAAACGCACGGCGACCAGGCGATGCGCTATTCGATCCTTTACGGCCTCGGATTTTACGTTCTGGCGGCGGTTCTGGCCTTTCTTGCCGCCCTCACGCTGAAGCGGGACGCACGCAACGCGTCACTATGAACGTCGCAGAAATCTGCGGTTCACGAACATGCGCTAGGGTGAAGACGAGTCCCGACGAAGCGCCATATCCCGCGGGAACGCGGTTGAGCCTAGCTTCGTTATTTGCCTGAACTAACGGAGTTTTGATCATGAAACGTCTGATTCTTGCGGCCGGCGTCGCGGCGCTGGCGATTACCGTGCCCGCATCTGCCAAGCCGGGCGAAAAGGGTGGCCATCAGGGCCACAATGCCGGGCAGGCCCAGAAGGGCGGCGGCAACAAGGCGAATGCGCGTCAGGCGCAGAAGCGCGCCCAGGCGCGTCAGGAAGTTCGCCGGGAAGCGCGTCAGGATAACCGACGCGAAGCCCGTCAGGACAACCGTCGCGAAATCAAGCAACGTGCCGCGGCTCGCGAGAACCGTCAGGATCTTCGCCAGGCGCAGCGTGCGAACGAGCGTCGTCTCGACCAGCGCCGTGAGGCCTTGGTCGAACGCCGGGCCGATGCCCGCAACCGTCTGGTTGCGAACCGGATGGAGGCGCGCGACCGTCTGGCCGAACGTCGCCGCGATATAGCCGATTCCCGCGACAACCGGGCGTATCAGCTTCGCCGTCTGGCCAATGAGCGCCGCATGGCGCTGGCCGAGCGCAACTGGAATGCGCGTAACCGCCAGGCGGTGTGGAGCAGCGATTGCCCGCCGGGCCTCGCCAAGAAGCAGGTCGCCTGCATGCCCCCGGGCATTGCCAAGCGCCTGGTTGGTGAACCGATTAGCCTGGTTCGCCGGGAAGTCGCGTTCCGCGACATTCCGACCCGCCTGCGCACGGTCTATCGCGACACGCCGGACTATTACTACAAGTACGGTAACGGTTACGTGTATCGCGTGAACCGGTCGAACGACCTCGTCAGCTCGCTGCTGCCGCTGTTCGGCCTGGGCCTGGCGACCGGTCAGGTGTTCCCGCAGGGGTATAACAACTATGCGATGCCGTCGGCTTACCAGCCGTTCTACCCGGCCTCGGCGCAGACGAACTATCGCTACGCCAATGGGTACATGTACGAAATCGATCCCTATTCGCGGACGATTCAGAACGTGAACCCGATGCTGGGCTACGGCTACGGATACGGGCAGATGCTGCCGGCCAACTATTCGGTCTACAACGTGCCCTATCAGTATCGCGGCCTGTATGCGGACAGTGGCGACAATTACTATCGCTACGCTCCGGGGTCGATCTACCAGGTCGATCCGCAGACCAGCCTGATCACCGGCATTGCCGCCCTTCTGGGCAATGGCATGACTATCGGTCAGCCGCTTCCGGCGGGTTACGGCGTCTACAACGTGCCTTACGACTATCGTATGCAGTACGTGGACACGTCGAACGACTGGTACCGCTATTCGGCCGGTAACATCTACCGCGTCGACCCGACGACCCAGCTGGTGACGGCCCTCGTCGCGTCGATCCTGACCTAAAAATCAGGCGATGGATCACAATCGGCCCCGCACGCGTTGCGGGGCCGTATTGTTTTTCGGAGCAGGAGAATATCGAATGAAGAAGTCGCTTCCGCTTTTTCTGTGCGCGGCGGCGCTCGCGGTTGCCGGGTGCAACAACGAGGGCGATGCCGATACCGCAGCCCCTGCAGGCAATAACGGCGAAGCCGCTGGCGAGGGTGGCGAACAGACCATCTCCGCGTCGGTCGACCAGAACAGCAAGTTCTTCCAGGCGGCCAAGGCCACCGGTCTCGACGCCACGCTCAACGGCCCCGGACCCTACACCATCTTGGTTCCGGACGACGCGGCCTTCACCGCCGCCGGCACCGGTCCGCTGAGCGATCCGGCCAATACCCAGAACCGGGCCGAGATCACCCGTATCCTGACCTATCACATCCTTCCGGGCGTGATCTTGGCCGAGGACATTTCGAAGGCCATCGACAACAATGACGGCAAGACCGTCCTGGCGACGATGGGCGGCGAAACGCTGACCGCCACCAAGGAAGGCGACAAGATCGTCCTCAGCGATTCTGCCGGCAAGAAGGCGACCATCGGGCAGGCGGACCAGAAAGCGTCCAACGGCGTCATTCATCACGTCAATGCGGTCCTGTCACCGGCTCCTGCCGGCGAGGCGCCAGCGGACAACGGCTGACGCCAACCTTCAAATCGCGCGCACCTAGCCTCTGGCAAGCCGGCGAAGGCTCGCTATAACGGGCGGACCAATGACACTGGACGGGGGCAGGGGCGCGCGATGAAGGCGACGATTGAACGGGCGACACTCTTGAAGAGCCTCGGCCATGTCCAGTCGGTCGTGGAGCGCCGCAATACCATTCCCATCCTCTCCAACGTCCTCATCGAGGCGGGGGAGGATAACAGCCTCCGGCTGATGGCCACCGACCTCGACCTGCAGGTCGATGAAAGCGTGCAGGCGAATGTCGGCCAGCCGGGCGCGACCACTGTTCCCGCCCACACCCTGTTCGACATCGTCCGCAAGCTGCCCGAAGGCAGCCAGGTCGAACTGAACGTCGCGGACGGCAAGATGCTGTTGTCGGCCGGCCGCTCGCGCTTCCATTTGTCCACCCTGCCGCGCGACGACTTTCCGGTGATCAGCGAGGGCGAACTGCCGACCCGCTTCGAACTGCCCGCGGCCACGCTGCGCCAGATCATCGACAAGACCCGCTTCGCCATCTCCAGCGAGGAAACCCGTTACTATCTGATGGGCATCTTCCTCCACGTGGCGGACGACCAGCTCAAGGCCGCGGCCACCGACGGTCACCGGCTCGCCCGCGTCGTCCTCGCCAAGCCCGATGGGGCGGATGGCATGCCGGACATCATCATTCCGCGTAAATGCGTGGCCGAATTGCGCAAGCTGCTCGAAGAGGTCGAAGGCACGGTCGAGATTTCGATGTCCCCGACCAAGATCCGCTTCGGCCTGGGCAGCGCGGTGCTGACCAGCAAGCTGATCGACGGCACCTTTCCCGACTACAATCGCGTCATTCCGACCGGCAACGACAAGCTGCTGAAGCTCGATCCCAAGACCTTCGCGTCGGGCGTCGACCGCGTTTCGACCATCGCCAGCGAAAAGACCCGCGCGGTGAAGATGAGCGTCGATCGCGACAAGGTGACATTGTCGGTGACCTCGCCCGAAAGCGGCACCGCGACTGAGGAACTGCCGGCCGATTACGGCTCCGACGGCCTCGAGATTGGCTTCAACGCCCGCTACCTGCTCGACATCCTCGGCGAGATCGAAGGCGACACCGTCGAGGTCCACCTCGCCGACGCGGCCGCCCCAACCCTGCTGCGCGAAAGCGACAAATCGAACGCGCTCTACGTGCTCATGCCCATGCGGGTCTGAACGGCGCCCTGCGCGTGACTGCCAATCCCGGGAAAGCCTTGGCCGCGATCGCCCTTCTTGTCGCAAGCCTCGTTTGCGCTTTCGTTCTTGGCCGGTTGCAGGTCGAACCGGAGCTTCGCCTGATCCCATCCTTCATCCTTACATTTTGCGGAATCCGTTTGCTCACATGCCTGACCACCCAGGCTGGGCACGGCACTCGGAGATAGCCCCACCTTGCCTGCGCGCCGTGCTGCCGCGATGACAGCGCCGTGCACGTCTCCCGCCTCTCGCTAAGCAATTTCCGCTCCTATGCCGACGCCGTGCTCGACGTGGGCGGCGGTTTCGTCCTGCTTCACGGCGACAATGGCGCGGGCAAGACCAACCTGCTCGAAGCGGTGTCGCTACTGTCGCCCGGGCGCGGGATTCGGGGCGCGCCGCTGTCCGACATGGCGCGCCAAGGCGGGGACGGCAGCCTCGCGGTGGCGGCGCGGCTCCGGTCGTTCGTCCCGAGCGAAGTCGAGGGGCGCGTCTCGACTGCGCTCGACACGAACGAGCTTGGGATCGGCGTCGGCACCCTTCCCACTGCCCCCGACCGCCGGGAAGTGCGGATCAACGGCGCCTCGGCCTCGGCCAATTCGCTGGCGGAATGGCTGTCGGTGCTATGGCTGACCCCGGCGATGGACCGGCTGTTCGCCGGCACGGCGGGCGACCGGCGGCGCTTCCTCGACCGGCTGGTGCTCGCGCTCGAACCCGGCCATGCCCACCACGCCACCCGCTATGACGCGGCCATGCGGTCGCGCAACAAGCTGCTGTCCAGTGACGACCGCCCCGATCCGCAGTGGCTCGACGCGCTGGAAATGCAGTTGGCGGAGCATGGGAGCGCCCTTGCGTCCGCGCGCGCCCGGGCCGTCGCTGCACTGGCCGATCGCACCGCCGACGCGCCCGACGACCAGTTTCCGCGCGCCGGCATCGCGCTGGACGGCTGGAACGGCGGCGATCTCGCGGCCCAGCTGCACGCCGGCCGCTCGCGCGACGCCGCCGCCGGACGCACCCTCGTCGGCCCGCACCGCCAGGATCTCGTCGTTACCCACCGTGCCAAGGCCATGCCCGCCGCTCAATCCTCCACCGGGGAGCAGAAGGCGCTGCTGCTTGGCCTGGTTCTCGCTCACGCCGACCTGGTCGCCGAACGCCGCGGCGCGCCGCCGGTGCTGCTGCTGGACGAAGTCGCGGCGCATCTCGACCCCAAGCGACGGGCGGCCCTGTTCGCTCGTCTCGAAGGGCGCGGACAGGTGTGGATGACCGCCACCGAAGCAGCGCTGTTCGACGGCATCGGCACCGCCTCGCGCTTCCACGTCAGCCCCGGTGCGGTAACCCCCGGCTGAAACGGTGGACTTTTCGCCTTTCCGCATTATATTGCACTGCAACACGAGGCGCTTTCTGAAAGCGGCGTGATCGGCTCAACGCTTCGGCGGTAACCGGCCCGCGCCTCCAATCCATGCTCTCCTATTCACGCGGGGCGCTCTTTTCAGCCCGCTAGCGGCGCGCCCAATCGGCAGCGCCGCCCGCGACATTTGTTTGGAATATTCTCATCATGTCTTTCATGTCCCTGGGGCTTTCGAAGCCCCTTCTCGATGCGCTCGCCGCAAAGGATTACACCAAGGCGACGCCGATCCAGGCGCAGGCCATTCCGACCGTCCTCACCGGCCGCGACCTGCTGGGCATCGCCCAGACCGGCACCGGCAAGACGGCCGCGTTCATGCTGCCCGCGCTCGACCGGCTGGCGGCCAATCGTCCGCAATTCCTCAAGCCCGGCCAGATCCGCATGCTGGTGCTCGCGCCGACTCGTGAGCTTGCCTCGCAGATCGCCGACAGCGCCCGCGCCTACGGCCGCTTCAGCAACGCCAGCGTCGGCGTGATCTTCGGCGGCGTGCCCAACGGCAAGAGCGTTCGCGCCGTCAGCCGCGGGCTCGACGTGCTTGTCGCCACGCCCGGCCGCCTGCTCGACCTCGTCGACCAGCGCGCACTGAGCCTTCGCGAGCTCGAAATCCTCGTCCTCGACGAGGCCGACCAGATGCTCGACCTCGGCTTCATCCACGCGTTGAAGCGGATCGTCGCGCTGGTGCCGAAAAAGCGCCAGACCCTGTTCTTCTCGGCCACCATGCCGAAGGCGATCAAGCAGCTTGCCGACCAGTATCTGACCAGCCCGGCCGAAGTGTCGGTTACGCCTACCGCGACCACCGTCGATCGCATCGACCAGAGCGTGACGATGGTGAACCAGCCGGAAAAGACCGCGCTCCTGATCCACGAGCTCAAGAGCCGCGACGTCGAACGTGCGCTGGTGTTCAGCCGCACCAAGCATGGCGCCGACAAGATCGTCCGCTATCTTGAAGCCGCGGGCATCGCCTCCGCCGCCATCCACGGCAACAAGAGCCAGCCGCAGCGCGAACGCGCCATCGCTGCCTTCAAGGCCGGCGAAATTCCGGTCCTCGTCGCGACCGACATCGCCGCCCGCGGCATCGACATTCCGGGCGTCAGCCACGTCGTCAATTACGACCTGACCGAAGTGCCGGAACAATATGTCCACCGCATCGGCCGCACCGCGCGCGCCGGCGCCGACGGCATCGCCATCGCTTTCTGTGCGCACGAAGAACGCGGCCTGCTGCGCGATATTGAGCGCACCACCCGCCAGAAGATCCCGGTGACCGCGTTGCCGGCCGAATTCGGCGCGATGGTCGAAGCGTTCAAGCGGCTTAAGCCCGCGCCCAAGTCCAGCGGTAACGAAAGTGCGGGCCGCGGCCGCTATGGCCAGGGCCGTCCGGCCGTGAAGGCGGACCGCCGCGCCGACGGCCAGCGCCGCCAAACCCGCAACGACGGGCAGCAACGCCACCCCAAGCGCGCCGGAGCGGAAGATCACACCGGCAAACGCCGCGACGATCATCGCGGCGAAGGTCAGCGCTCATCCTATCGGCCGGAGGCCTACACCGACACCGCGGAGCGCCCGGCGCAACCGCGCCAGGACCGTGGTCCGCAAGGCCCCGGCGCCGGCCGACCCAAGCGTCCGTTCCGCGGCCGTCGCGGGCGGTCAGGCGGGACCAGAGCGGCCTAGTCGAACAGCATTTGAGCTCAGTAATCGCCGTTACATTCGGGCCCTGTAATGCGGTCGGTTTCAGGGTCGTATGTGAATTGGATCTGCCCGCAACCACCGCCGCTCATAAGCGGCAGATCGATCTGATCTGGTAGCCACATGCGCGTGCCAGCCTTTGCGAGGATAGCACGCCCCTGTCCGTTGCAGGGGAATGCGACTGAGGTATTTTGAGAGCAGAATTCACTGACGGATCGCACAAAGTTTTCGCCATGAATGACGTAAACTCCACGAATTTTGCCGTCTTTGGTTGGCGCAAAGTATCTCGAATAAAGACCTATCCGCGCAGACCCCTCCGGAAGGACAACCTTCTGCTCAATTCTCGTCATTGTTTGGAGATGTGGTTCGGTAGCGCGACCGCATCCCGCCAAAACGATCAGGCCCAACAATGTTGCAGTTCGCATCCTCATCTCCGTTAGCCGACCTCGCGTACGCGTACGCGTACGCGTACGCGTGCGCGTGCGCGCGTGACTTCTCCTGTGAAATGCCTATATAAATCCCATGGCAAACGACCCCAATCAGAACAGTTACGGCGCCGAATCGATCAAGGTGCTCAAGGGCCTCGATGCGGTGCGCAAGCGGCCGGGCATGTACATCGGCGATACCGACGACGGGTCGGGCCTCCATCACATGGTGTTCGAGGTGTCGGACAACGCCATCGACGAGGCGCTGGCCGGACATTGCGACAAGGTCCTGATCACGCTGAACGCCGACGGATCGGTCTCGGTGACCGACAACGGGCGCGGTGTCCCGACCGACATCCACAAGGAAGAGGGCGTATCGGCGGCCGAGGTCATCATGACCCAGCTGCACGCCGGCGGTAAGTTCGACAACACGTCGGACGAGAATGCCTACAAGGTGTCCGGCGGCCTCCATGGCGTCGGCGTGTCCGTCGTCAACGCGCTGTCGGAATGGCTCGAACTGACTGTGTGGCGCGACGGCAAGGAACATTGGATGCGCTTCCGCCACGGCGATGCCGAGGCGCCGTTGAAGATCGTCGGCGACGCCGATGGCCAGAAGGGGACGCGGGTCACGTTCCTGCCCAGCCCGGACACGTTCAAGATCACCGAGTTCGACTTCGACCGCCTCGAGCATCGTTATCGCGAGCTCGCGTTCCTCAATTCGGGCGTGCGTATCATCCTGGCCGACGAGCGCCATGACGAGCGCAAGGAACATGACCTGTTTTACGAGGGCGGCATCGCCGCCTTCGTGCGCTATCTCGACCGCGCCAAGACCGCGCTCATCCCCGACCCGATAGCCATCCATGGCCAGCGCGACGATGTCGGCATCGACGTCGCCCTGGAATGGAATGACAGCTATTACGAAAACGTCCTCGCGTTCACGAACAACATCCCGCAGCGCGACGGCGGAACCCATCTTGCCGCCTTCCGCGCCGCGCTGACCCGGACGCTCAACAATTATGCCGACCGCACCGGCCTGCTGAAGCGCGAAAAGGTCAACCTGTCGGGCGAGGACATGCGCGAAGGGCTGACCGCGATCGTATCGGTCAAGCTGCCCGACCCCAAGTTCGGATCGCAGACCAAGGACAAGCTGGTCAGCTCCGAAGTGCGCCAGCCGCTCGAAAGCCTGATGGCCGACAAGCTCGCCGAATGGCTCGAGGAAAACCCGGCCCACGCCAAGACCATCATCCAGAAGGTGGTCGACGCCGCCGCCGCGCGCGAAGCCGCCCGCAAGGCGCGCGAAGCCAGTCGCAAGTCGGCGATGGGCGTCGCCTCGCTGCCGGGCAAGCTGCACGACTGCTCGGAACGCGACCCGGCCAAGTCCGAACTGTTCCTGGTCGAGGGCGACAGCGCCGGCGGCTCCGCCAAGCAGGGCCGCGACAGCAAGTATCAGGCGATCCTGCCGCTCAAGGGCAAGATCCTAAACGTCGAGCGCGCGCGCTTCGACCGCATGCTGTCGTCCAAGGAAATCGGGACGATGATCCAGGCGCTCGGCACCGGCATCGGCCGCGAGGAATTCAACCTCGACAAGCTGCGCTATCATAAGATCATCCTGATGACCGACGCCGACGTCGACGGTGCGCACATCCGGACGCTGCTGCTGACGTTCTTCTACCGCCAGATGCCGGACCTGATCGAGGCCGGGCACCTCTACATCGCCCAGCCGCCGCTTTACAAAGTCAGCCGCGGCCGGTCGGAAGTCTATCTGAAGGACGATCCGGCGCTGGAGGAATATCTGGTCGACACCGGCCTCGACGGGCTCGTGCTCGACACGGCCGAAGGGCCGCGCACCGGCGCCGACCTGCGCACCCTCGTCGACCATGCCCGCCGCGTGCGGACGCTGATGCGCTATGCGCCGCGCAAATATGATTATGCGCTGCTCGAAGCCCTGGCGCTCAATGGGGCGCTGGCGCCGGACCTCAGTGTCAAGGCGCATGAAAAAGCCATTGCCGACGCGGCCGCCTGGCTTGATTCGCATGACGAGGATTCGACCTGGACCGGCGTCACGACCGAAGACGGCGGCTATCTGCTCAAGCGCCTGTGGCGCGGCGTGACCGACGCCTACATCATCGAAAAGGCGTTCCTTGCCTCGGCCGAGGCGCGCAAGCTCCACGGCCTCGCGGCCGAACAGTCGGCGGTCTATGCGAAACCGATGCAGCTGCGCACGGTGAAAAAGGGCACGGTCGTCACCGAAGAACAGAAGCCCGAGCCCATCGAGGGCGCGGATGCCGACGAGCAGCCGACCGAGGCCGAAACGGACAAGAAGGCGGTCATCGTCACGCGTCCGTCCGAACTGCTCGACGCGGTGCTGGCCGCGGGCCGCAAGGGCCTGTCGATCCAGCGCTACAAGGGGCTGGGTGAAATGAACGCCGAGCAATTATGGGAAACCACGCTCGACCCGTCCAATCGCTCGCTGCTGCGCGTGGAAGTCGCCCAGGCCGATGTCGCCGACGAAATCTTCACGCGCCTGATGGGCGACGTCGTCGAACCGCGCCGGGAGTTCATTCAGGACAATGCGCTAAGCGTCGCCAACCTCGACGTTTGAGGAACCGCACCGGCTGCGCGATGTTGCCTGCCCAGTGACCGGCCACACCCTCACCGTCGCAAGCTACAATATGCGCAAGGCGATCGGCACCGACCGCAAGCGCAATCCCGGGCGCGTGCTCGAGGTGCTGCGCGAGCTGGAAGCCGACATTGTCGCGTTGCAGGAGGCCGACCGGCGCTTCGGCGGGCGCGCCTCTGCAGTCCCGCACGAACTGATCGAATCGCATGGGCTGTACAAGCCGGTGCACCTTGGCGTCCGCCACAAGCGGCCGATGGAAAAGGCGCGCCAGCATGCGGAGCGCATCTTCAACGTCGATACGCGCAATATCGGCTGGCATGGCAATGCCCTGCTGGTGAAGCGCGACGTCGAATGCATGTATTGCGTCGCGCTGGAACTGCCGACGCTGGAACCGCGCGGCGCGGTGATGGCGGAACTGCTTCTGCCTGGCGACCGGCCGGTGCGCGTGGTCGGCATGCACCTCGACCTGTCGGGCCTGTGGCGGCGGCGGCAGATGCGCGCCATCCTCGATGCCGTCGCGGCGCGGCCGCAGCCGATGCCGACGATCATGATGGGCGATACCAACGAATGGCGCGTCGCCGGCGGGTGCCTGAAGGAATTGCCGCAAGGCTTCCGCATCGTCCCCACCGGGCCCAGCTTCCATTCGCGCCACCCGGTCGCGATGCTCGACCGGATCATCGTCGACGGGGCACGGATCGATGCCGGCGGAGTGCATATGAGCCCCGCCGCGCGCATCGCGTCCGATCATTTGCCGATCTGGGCGCGGCTTAGCTTTTAGCCCAGCCCGGCGATCTTGCGCTGGCGGCGGCGCTGGACCGACGACCCGATGCCCAGCAATTCGCGATATTTGACCACCGTCCGGCGGGCACAGTCGAAACCGCGCTGCTTGAGCAGCGCCGCGATGGCGTCGTCGCTCAGCACCTCGGCCTCGCGGTCGATGATCTCGCGGATCGCCGACTTGACCGCTTCCGCCGACGCCCCGTCGCCCTCGCCGTCGCTGGACGCGACACCGGAACGGAAGAAATATTTCAGCTCCACCAGCCCGCGATCGCACAGCAGATACTTGTTTGTCGTCACCCGGCTGACGGTCGACTCGTGCATGTCGATCGCCTCGGCGACCTGGCGCAGGGTCAGCGGCTTTAACGCCTCCGCGCCGCGCTCGAAGAAGCCCTGCTGGGTCTTGACGATCTCCGACACTACCTTGACGATCGTCCGGGCGCGCTGGTCGAGCGCCTTGACCAGCCAGTTGGCGCTGGCGAGGCATTCGCTCAGCCACGCCTTGCTGGCCTTGTCCTGCGGCCCCTGGCGAAGCTCCTGGTAATAGCGGCGGTTGACCAGCAGCCGCGGCAGCGCGGCGCCGTTCAGCTCGACGAGAAACCCCTCGCGAGTGCGGCGCACGAACACGTCCGCGGTGACCTGTTCGACGGCCTCGGACGAAAAGCGGCTGCCCGGCTTGGGATCGTAGGCGCGCAGCTCCGCGACCATGTCGGCCAGATCCTCGTCATCGACCCCGCAAATCCGCTTGAGGTCGTTCATCCGCCCGCGTGCGAGCAACTCCAGATTGTCGATCAGGCGCGCCATCGCCGGGTCGTAACGGTCCGCCGCTTGCGCCTGCAGGGCCAGGCATTCGGACAGGCTGCGCGCACCCACGCCCGACGGATCCAGATCCTGCACCAGCCGCAACGCGTCTTCCACTTCGGCCGCCGTCGCGCCGGTATCGCGGGCGATGTCGGCAATCGGCGTCGACAGATATCCGTTGACGTCCAGCTGGCCGACGATGATCTCCGCCAGTGCCGCCCGCGGCCCGGACGCGCCGTGCAACTGCCCTTCCAGATATTCGGCCAGCGATGCGGCGGTCGCCTCGATGCGGTCGAAGTCGAACTCCTCGCCGCTGCCCGACGCCACGGTGACATCGGCGAAACTGTCGTTCTGCAACGCCTCGCCGTTGAAGTCGTAATCGAGCGGCCGGTCGTCCTCGCCCGCGCCGGGGATCAATTCGTCGGTCAGCGACGGCGCGTCGCTCGGGGTTTCGCCGGCCTCGCCGGGATCCTCGCCATCGTCGCTGCTGCCCACGTCCAGCAGCGGATTTTTCGACACTTCCTCGGCAATCGCCGCTTCCAGCTCGACGTTGCTCAGCGCCAGCAGCTTGATCGCCTGCGCCAGCTGCGGCGTGAGCACCAGCTGCTGCGATTGGCGGATCTGGATGCTTGGACCGAGGCCCACGGCGTTCCCTTACAGTGCGAAGCTCTCGCCAAGGTACAGACGGCGCACCTCGCTGTCTGCAACAAGCGCCTCCGGCGTGCCGGCGAACAGCACCTGGCCGTCGTAGATGATGCAGGCGCGATCGACGATATCGAGCGTCTCGCGGACGTTATGGTCGGTGATCAGAACGCCGATGTCGCGCTGCTTCAACTCGCGCACCAGTTCGCGGATGTCGGCGATGGAAATCGGGTCGATGCCGGCGAACGGTTCGTCCAGCAGCATGATCGACGGGTCGGCCGCCAGCGCGCGGGCGATTTCGCAGCGCCGCCGCTCGCCGCCCGACAGGGCCATCGCCGCGCTGTCGCGCAGGCCGGTCAGGCCGAACTCGGCGAGCAAGCGCTCCAGCCGCTCCGACCGGGCCTGCGCGTCGGGCTCGGACACTTCCAGCACGGCGACGATGTTCTGCTCCACCGTCAGGCCGCGAAAGATGGACGTTTCCTGCGGCAAATAGCCAAGCCCAAGGATCGCCCGGCGGTACATCGGCAGGTCGGTGATGTCTTCGCCGTCAAGGAAGATGCGGCCGGCATCCGGCTTCACCAGGCCCATGACGGAATAGAAACAGGTGGTCTTGCCCGCGCCGTTGGGGCCGAGCAGCCCGACCACTTCCCCGCGCCGCACGCCGAGCGAGACGTCGTGCAGGACCGCGCGATGGTCATAGGCCTTGGCGATCGAGCGGACTTCGAGCCCAGCCGTGACGGGTACGGCCTGATCGTCGTCGGGCCGGGTGACGAGGCGTTCCTCGTTCATAGGGGTCAGCTGCCGCGTTGCGGGACGGTGAAGCGCCCGGTGACCCGGCCACCGCTCTGGTTCACCCCGGCAGGTCCGCCGTCGATCACGGCCCGGCCGCTGTTGAGGTCGATGACCAGCCGCGACCCGGCGATGCGCGAACCGCCGCGCGACAGGACGACGCCGCCGATCAGGGTGATCAGCTTGCGGTCGAGGTCGTAGACGCCGAAATCGCCGCGTGCGGTTTCGGACGGGCTGCGCACGGTCACTCCGCCGCTGGCGTCGAGGCGTTGGATCTGGATTCCGCCGGCGCTTTCATAAGCGACGGTCAGCCGCGCGGTGTCCATCGTCAGGTCGCCCTGAACCACATGAACGTCCCCGGCGAAGATCGCTCGGTCGGCACGGTCCTGCACCTCGATGCGCTGGGCCGACACGTCGACCGGCGCATTGCTGTTGTGCCCCTTCAGCGCCGAAATCGGCTCCTGCGCCTGCGCAAGGGCGGCAATTCCGGCACAACCGGCGGCGATCAGGGTCAATACGGTGCGGCGCATGGTCATGATTTGACCGCGCCCTGGACGATTTTCAAGCGCGCGCCCTGGTCGAGCGTGATCGTCCGCTCGCCAAGATCGGCACTGAGTCGCCCCGCGCTGAACCGCCCGAGCTTCATTTCCCCCTCGACCCGGCCGCTGCCGGTGATGCGGCGGGCCTTCATGTCGATGGTCACGTCGCGGGTGTTGAGGCGGTAACCGTCGGGCCCGGCGACCCGCACCGGTCCGCGCACCGCGACCTTTTGCAAGTCGAGATCGTAGTTGGCGAGATTGGCCAGCATCGTCACCGGCCCTTGCGGCAGGGCAAGGCGCGCTAGCATGCCGTTGATGTTGACCGTCGGCTCGTCCGAACTCGGCTGCACCGCCGACCGAGCGACGATCTCGAACGGGCGGCCAAGACTGTCCTCGCCGGTGTAGCGGGCGCTGTCGACGCGCATCCGTTCGGGCGCGTTGTCGACCTTGTTCTTGTCGAGGATGAAGCTGACGTCCCCGCTGCGGTCGAGCGGCGCCAGCGCGAGGAAGGCGATCAGCACGCCGACCGCGGACGGCAGCGCGATCTTGGCCAGTTTCACCAGCCGGTCGTGACGGCTTCCGGGCGCCGCCCAATTCTGCTTGCGAACGCGCTCGCGCTTCGCCTCGCGGGATAGGGCGAGGCTATCCGTCATGCGCGAAAATATCCTTGTCCGCCCATCCGGCGACATCGAGCAGTGCACGGCACGGCAGGAAGTCGAAACAGCCCTGCGCCAGCGCGACTCGGTTCTCGCGCTGCAGCCGCTCGTCCAGCTTCGCTTTCAGCGCGTGCAGGAAACGCACGTCGCTGGCGGCATATTCGCGCTGCGCGTCGGTGATCTCCGGCGCGCCCCAGTCGCTGGTCTGCTGCTGCTTGGAAATTTCATGGCCGAGCAATTCGCGCACCAGATCCTTGAGCCCGTGGCGGTCGGTGTAGGTGCGGACCAGCCGGGAAGCGGTGCGGGTGCAATAGAGCGGCGCCGCCATGATCCCGAGATACTTGCTCATGATCGCGACGTCGAAGCGGGCGAAGTGATACAGCTTCAGCCGGTTGGGGTCGGCCAGCAGCGCCTTGAGGTTCGGCGCGGCATAATCGCTGCCGTTGGCGAATCGGACGAGATGCTCGTCGCCTTTCCCGTCGGAAAGCTGCACCAGGCATAGCCGGTCGCGGCCGGGCATCAGGCCCATCGCTTCGGTGTCGACGGCAATCGGGCCGTCGGCGAAGGCGACGTCGCCGGGCAGGTCTTCCTCATGGAAATAGATGCTCATTCACTTCCCTTTGCCGCGTGGGCACGATGCGTCTGGCGCGCCCTTGCGCCCTTAGCAGCAGAGGCGCAATCGAATCACTAGAGGCGCCGCTTTTTTTCATGTAAGGCTGTGGACGGTGTGTGGAAAAAACATACCGGGGACCGGTTGCGTCAACGTTTCCAGGCGCGGTGGTTTGTAAGGCATTTGGGGCACAGGGATTTCTAACGGGCATGGGTTTCGACAGAGGGCGTAGGGGCGACCGCGGCGGTCGCGGCAGAGACAAGCGCGACAGTTTCGGTGAAGACAATTTCGGGGACCGCGGCGGATTCGAAGACCGCGGCGGCTTCGGCTCGCGCAGCGGCGGCGGCGGCTTCGGTGACCGCGGCGGCTTCGGCGATCGGCCCGGCGGTGGCTTCGGCGACCGTTCCGGCGGCGGCGGCGGCGGTGGATTCCGCGGCGGCGGCGGCGGTGGCGGCGGGGCCGGCGGAATGCCGCCTCAGGTCGTCGGCGAAGGCAAGGGCGTCGTCAAATTCTTCAACCCGCAAAAGGGCTTCGGCTTCATCGTCCGCGATGACGGCGGCGAAGACGTGTTCGTCCACATCTCGGCGGTCGAACAGGCGGGCATGACCGACCTGGCCGACGGGCAGCCGGTGGAATTCACGCTCGTCGATCGCGGCGGCCGGGTGTCGGCCACCAACCTGCGCATCGATGGTGAACCGATGCCGGTCGAACGCGCCGAACGCGGGCCGCAGCGCCAGCTGACGGGCGAAAAGGCCGAAGGCACGGTCAAGTTCTTCAACGCCATGAAGGGCTTCGGCTTCATCCAGCGCGATGACGGCCAGCCGGACGCGTTCGTGCACATTTCCGCCGTCGAGCGGGCAGGCATGCCGACCCTCAACGAGGGCGACCGGCTGTCTTTCGAACTTGAGGTAGACCGTCGCGGCAAGCACGCTGCGGTTAATCTCCAGCCTATCGGTTGATCCCACCCACCGCACCGATAGGTAAGAAACGCCCGTCCGGTCACAAGCCGGGCGGGCGTTTCCGATTCCGGGGTCCGACGCCTCGTTGCACCGCGGACGGGGCCGCGATCAGGTAACCATCGCTTTCAGCGTGTCGACCCGGTCCGCCTCCGCCGCCGGCTTGTCGGTGCGGATTCGGCTGATTCGGGGAAAGCGCATCGCCAGCCCCGACTTGTGGCGCTTGCTCAGATGGATCGAATCGAACGCCACTTCCAGCACCAGGCTTTTCTCCACCTCGCGCACCGGCCCGAAGCGCCCGATACTGTGGTTGCGGATCCACCGGTCGAGCCATTTCAATTCCTCGTCGGTAAAGCCGAAATAGGCCTTGCCGACGGGCAGCAACTGGTCGTCCTCGCTCCAGCAGCCGAAAGTGAAGTCCGAATAATAGCTCGACCGCTTCCCCGACCCGCGCTGGGCGTACATCAACACGCAATCGGCGGTCAGCGGATCGCGCTTCCACTTGTACCAGTATCCGACCTTGCGGCCGGGCACGTAGGGACTGTCGCGCCGCTTGAGCATCACGCCCTCGATCGCCGCATCGCGCGAACCGGCGCGAATGTCGGTCAGATGGGCAAAGTCCGTCGCCTCGATCAGCCGCGACAGGTCGAACCGCTCCCCGTCCAGCTGCGGGACGAACCGCTCCAGCCGCGCCCGCCGTTCGGTCCACGGCAGCGTGCGCAGGTCCTCCTCGCCGTCAAACAGGATGTCGTACAGCCGGACGAAGGCCGGAAACTCGGCCTGCATCCGCGCGCTGACGGTCTTGCGGCCAAGTCTTTGCTGCAGCGCGTTGAACGACGCCGCGGCGCCGCCGTGCAGGTCGTCGCTGCCCTGGTCGGACCCGCGCACCAGCAGTTCGCCGTCAAGCACGCCATCCGTCTCGAACGCGGCCGCGATGTCCGGGAAGCTGCCCGAAATGTCGTCACCGGTGCGGCTATACAGGCGGGTCTGGCCGGCGGTGCGGACCATCTGCACCCGGATGCCGTCCCATTTCCATTCAGCGGCGTAATCGTCGAGCGAGACCGTGCCGTCGTCCAGCGGGTGGGCCAGCATGAACGGGCGGAACACCGGCACGTCCTTGGCGGTCGGCTGCGGCCCGCGTCCTTCGCCCCAGGCGAACAGCTCGGGATAGGGCGCGTCGAGCCCGTGCCACACCTCCTCCACCGCATCGACGTCGAGCTCGAAGGCGTTGGCCAGCGCCTGCTTGGCCAGCCGCGCCGACACGCCGATGCGCAAATTGCCCGTCGCCAGCTTGAGCAGGGCGAAGCGGCCCGACGCGTCGAGATGGTCGAGCATCCCGGCCAGCACCTGCGGCGCGCTGGCCCGCCCGGCGCCCGCCAATTGCGTGACCGCATCGGCGATGGACAAGGTGCCGTCGTCGATCTCCGGCTCCCCGTCGGGCGTCGGCCAGAGCAGCGAAACCGTCTCGGCCAGGTCGCCGACATAGTCGCGGCTCATTCGCAGCAGCACCGGGTCAATTCGCTCTTCGGCAAGGGCGCGAATCGCCGCACCCTTGACCGCCGGGATGCTCAGCGAGCCGGTCAGCGCGGCCAGCGCGATCCCGCGGTCAGGGTCGGGCGTGGCCTTCAGATAATCGCCGATCAATTGCAGCTTGGTGTTGCGCGACCGGGTGTAGACGATGGCGTCGAGCAGCTGGGAAAAGGCGCGCATCAGGCGTCCGCTCCGGCAAGCGCGCGGACATGGTCGGCCAATTGCGCCGCGGCGAGGTTCTTGGCCTTGGCCTCCACCTCGACGTCAGTCCAGGCCAGGTGCGCGGCGACGAAGTCGTTGACCGCGCCGTTCCACATCATGTCGCTATGCCCGCGCAGCTTCGACGCCTTGTGCCCCGCCGCCGCGAGCGCCGCGAAGTCGGGCAGTCGCAGCGGGTCGTGGCCGGGGATGACCGTTTCGCGGCTGACCGAGATGTGCGCCAGCGGCCGGACTCCGCGCCAGCTTGCCGCGACGCCGGCGATGCGCGGGTCGCCGGGCAGGATCCACTCGCCCCCGCTCATCACCCAATGGTGGTGGAAGTCGAGCACGATGGCGACCTCGTCCGCGACGTGAAGCAGATCGTCGAGCCCGAAGCTGGTCTCGTCATTCTCGATCGTCAGCAGGTTCCGCGCCTGCGCCGACAGGCGGGTCAGCCCGTGGCGGATGCCCTCCACCCCGGCGCCGCGCGCGCCGCCATGGATGTTGACGCTGGCGCCGTGCGGGTGCCAGCCGCCGGAAAAGCCGAGCATCGCGAAAATCTCGCCATGCTCCTCGATGTCGCGCACCGCATTGTCGAGCGCGGACGAATTGAGCGTCGCCAGGATCGCGTGCTGGGCGGGATGCATCGACAGGCGCAAGTCGGCCCGTCGCGCGGCCTCGCCCGAGCGCGCCAGCCGCCCGGCGACTTCGGCCCGCAGCCCGGGGGTCCAGACGGCCGCCAGCGCCGGGTGAGACCAGCCGATCAGGAAACCCGACTGGATCCGGAACAGACGTTCCAGCCGGGGCAGGGCGCCCATCCGCGCAACCTGCCGGTCGAGGATGTCGAGATTGTCGCGGATCACCGCGTGCAGCCGCTCCGCGCTGTCTTCCGCCCGCGCGATCGACGCGACCGTCGGCCCGCGAAAGTTCAGCGGCCGGACCGAATCGGCCTCGCCGTCCGGGTCGACGAACGTGCAGCAGGTGCCGATTCGCGGCGCGTCGGCGCGGGTGTCGGTGGGTGCCGGGCCAGCCATCGCTTGCCCAACCGCTCAACGCGGCATTGGTTCGCCCGGCGCGGGTGCGGGCTTTAGCCCATGCGCAGGGCGAGCGCCGCGAGGATCGCGGTCCGGTCGCCGGGCGAGCTGCTGTCGAGCGCTTCGCCGACATGCTCCAGTCCGCACTGCGTGGCGACCCGGTGGCCGGGCAGCAGCGCCAGCTGCGACGTGCGGTGCATCAGCCCCTCCAGCGCGTCGAGCCCATTGGCGGCGGCGACCTGGCGAATCTCGTCCATCCGGGCGTGCATATCCATCGGGGACAGGCGGGCCGCGCGGCGGTTGAGGTCGGCGATGCAATCCGCGACTTGCGATCGCACCGTTCCCAGCGTGTCGGCACTCATCAGCGTCACTCCCGTTGAAGCGATCGTCGCCGCAAAGGGTTAATGGCCGGTCAACGGCCCGCGTCAGCTTGACAAAATGGCGCTCGGCGGTCATGTGCCGGCCCGCGTAAGCGGCACCTCAAGCGTGTCGCTCTTTTCTTTTTAGATTTGGGACTTTTAGCGATGGCTAAGCCGGCAACCGTCAAGATCAAGCTCGTCAGCAGCGCCGACACCGGCTTCTTCTACGTGACCAAGAAGAATCCGCGCAACCAGACGGAAAAGATGAGCTTCCGCAAGTATGACCCGATCGCGCGCAAGCACGTCGAGTTCAAGGAAGCTAAGATCAAATAGTCTCGGTCGCCCGCGCGTCCGCAGTTTCTATTCCCAACAGCTCGTTCACTTGGGCGACGAATTTCGCGACCGAAATCGGTTTCGAAACATAGGCCTGCGCGCCAGCGGACCGGATCCGCTCCTCGTCGGCCGGCGCCGCATAAGCGGTCACCGCCATGATCGGTACGTCCTTCAACCGCCCGTCCCCGCGAATCCCCTGGATCACCTCAAGACCCGTGACATGCGGCAACTGGATGTCGGTGATGACCAGGTCCGGCGCGAACTCGCGCGCCTGCTCCAGCGCATAGCGCCCGTCGGTCACGGCGCGCGGTTCGTGGCCATGCGCCGCGAGCAGGTCGCAGAACAGTTTGACGTTCAGCGCATTGTCCTCGACGATCAGGATCTTGGCCAACTGTCTCTCCGTCACCGTCCGACCGCTTAGGCGATGCCCGTGACGACGCCAACCGACGCCGTCTCCTTGGGCCTGATCGCCCTTGCGACCGCCGTTTCCGACGAACGGCGCGCACGGCGGTTCCTTAACCTGACCGGAATTGGCACAGAAGAGCTTCGCGCCCGGGCGGCCGATCCGGCCATCCTGGCGGCCCTGATCCGCTTCCTGGAGGCGTTCGAACCGGACCTTGTCGAGGTGGCCGGAGAAATCGGGGTCAAACCGGACGAACTGGTCGCGGCGCGGCGGGCGTTGGAAGAAGCGGAGCAACAATGAACAAGACCATCCTGATCACCGGCGCCACCGCGGGCATTGGCGAGGCCAGTGCCCGGCGCTTCGCGGCGGGCGGCTGGCGCGTGATCGGGACGGGGCGGCGCGGCGACCGCCTGCGCGCTCTTGCCGACGACCTTGGCGACGCGTTCCTGCCGCTCGAACTCGACATGCGCGACACCGGTGCGCTGGCCGACCTTGGCAAACTGTCGGCGCCGTGGGGCGACATCGACCTGCTGCTCAACAACGCCGGCCTCGCGCCGCCGACCGATCCCCTGCCGGACACCGACTGGGCACTGATCGAAACCGTCCTCGACACCAATATCGGCGGGTTGGTGGCAATCACCCGCGCGCTGTTGCCCACGCTGGTCGAACGCCGGGGCGCGATCGTCAATCTGGCGTCGGTCGCGGCGACTTACCCCTACAAGGGTGGCGCGGTCTACGCGGGGTCGAAGGCGTTCGTTCGCCAATTCTCGCTCGACCTGCGCTGCGACCTTGCCGGCACCGGCGTCCGCGTGACGTCGATCGAACCTGGCATGGTCGAAACCGAATTCACCATCGTCCGCACCGGCGGCGACAAGGCGGCGTCCGACGCGCTTTATTCGAACATGGACCCGATGACCGCCGGCGATATCGCCGAGACCATCTGGTGGGTGGCGACCCTGCCGCCCCATGTGAACATCAACACGCTTGAGCTGATGCCGACGAGCCAGAGCTTCGCCGGCTTCACCGTGTCCCGCAAAGATTGAGGAGTTCCGTTTCATGAGCAT
Organism: Sphingomonas sabuli; assembly: GCF_014352855.1. GTDB lineage: Bacteria > Pseudomonadota > Alphaproteobacteria > Sphingomonadales > Sphingomonadaceae > Sphingomicrobium > Sphingomicrobium sabuli. Next base: position 1,821,961 of record NZ_CP060697.1, read on the forward strand.
CGACCAGCGCCTGTCCGAACTTGGCATCACCCTTCCCGAAGCGGCCGCGCCCGTCGCGTCCTACGTTCCGGCGGTGGAGGCCGGCGGCCTGCTGCACATCAGCGGGCAAATCAGCTTCGCGGAAGACAAGAGCCTGATTACCGGCCGGCTTGGCGACGACGTCGACCTCGACGGCGGGATCGCCGCCGCGCGGCGCTGCGGCATCATGCTGCTGGCGCAGATGAAGGCCGCGCTGGGTTCGCTCGACCGGGTCGAACGGATTGTAAAGCTCGGCGTGTTCGTCAATTCGACGCCCGACTTCACCGACCAGCCAAAGGTCGCCAACGGCGCTTCGGAACTGATGCAGCAGGTCTTCGGCGATGCCGGCCGCCATGCGCGCAGCGCCGTCGGCGTGACGGTGCTGCCGCTGGGGGTCGCAGTCGAAGTCGACGCCATCGTCGCGATCAGGGCCTAGCGCCGGGGCCGCACCGACCCCAGATCGGGCGCATGGCCGACCGCGAACCCGACGTGCTGGCCCGGATCGCGCCGGGCGTTGCCGGACTGGACCGGTGGGACACGCTCGCCGGTTCCCATCCCTTCGTCTGCCGCGCCTTTCTCGGCGCTCTGGAAACATCGGGCAGCGTCGGTCCCGGCACCGGCTGGACGCCTGCGCCGATCCTGGTCGAAGACGATCAGGGCGCGCTGGTCGCTGCCGCGCCGGCCTATGTGAAAATGCACAGCCAGGGCGAATATGTGTTCGACCACGGCTGGGCGGATGCGCTGGAACGGGCTGGGGGCACCTATTATCCCAAGCTGCAGGTGGCGGTGCCGTTCACGCCGGTGCCTGGCCCGCGCCTGCTCGGCACCCGCCCGCAACAGGTGCTGGCCGCGCTGGAAGCGGTGGCGGTCCAGAACCAGCTGTCGTCGGTCCACGTCACCTTCTGCGAGGAGGACGATGCCGCCCAGGCCGAACAGCGCGGCTGGCTCGTCCGCCACGGCGTCCAATATCATTGGTTCAATCGCGGCTATGCCGACTTCGACCACTTCCTCGCCGGCCTCACCAGCCGCAAGCGCAAGGCGATCCGCAAGGAACGGGCGGCGGCGCGCGACGGGCTGGAATTCCGGGCCTTGCGCGGCGCCGACATCACCGCCGCCGACTGGGACAGGATGTGGGCTTTCTACCAGGATACCGGCAGCCGCAAATGGGGCCACCCCTATCTCACCCGCGATTTCTTCGACCGGATCGGCGCGGCGATGGGCGACCGGCTCCTGCTGTTCCTCGCCTGCCGCGACGGGCAGCCGATCGCCGGCGCGCTCAACGTCATCGGGCCGGACGCGCTCTACGGCCGCTACTGGGGCTGCGTTGAAGAGGTGCGCTTCCTGCACTTCGAACTCAGCTATTATCAGGCGATCGACTGGGCCATCGCCAACGGCCTCGGCACGGTACAGGCGGGCGCGCAGGGCGAACACAAGCTGGCTCGCGGCTACGAACCGGTGGTCACCCGCTCGGTCCATTTCATTCCCAACGCCGGCTTTCGTGATGCGGTCGCCGAATTCCTCGAACAGGAACGCGCCGCGGTCGACGCGGAGGCCGCGTGGCTGCGCGGCGAATTGCCCTACCGTTCGTCGGATTCGGTGTAGAGCGCGACCGACCGGCCCTCGGCGCTGGCCTTGCCACGGTACATGCCGGGCGTGTTGAACGAATAGACCATCTCGCCCTTGGGCGTGACGGCGATGACGCCGCCGTCTCCGCCCAGTTGCTTGACGTCGCTCATCACCGAATCGGCCGCTTCCTGCCCGCTCATCTGCGTCAGCCGCATGCGGGCGCAAATCTCGTGCGCGACGCCCACGCGGATGAAATATTCGCCCCAGCCGGTGGCCGAAACCGCGCAGCCCTTGTCGTCGGCGAAGGTGCCGGCGCCGATGATCGGCGAATCGCCGACCCGGCCCCACCGCTTGCCGGTCATGCCCCCGGTGGAGGTCGCGGCGGCGACATGACCGCCGGCGTCGAGCGCGACCGCGCCGACCGTGCCATATTTATACTCGATCTCCAGCGCGCTGACCTTGCTGGTCTTGAATTGCTCCAGCTGGTCGCGGCGGAACTGGGTGGCGAAATATTCGGGCGGCGCCTGTTCCAGGCCCTTGGCACGCGAAAATTCGTCGGCGCCCTTGCCGGCCAGGAAGACGTGGTCGCTTTGCTCCATCACCGCCCGCGCGGCGGTGATCGGGTTGCGGGTCGCGGTGGTCCCGGCGACCGCGCCGGCGGCGCGGGTCTTTCCGTCCATGATCGACGCGTCCATCTCGTTGCGCCCGTCATAGGTGAAGACGGACCCCTTGCCGGCGTTGAAGTTGGGATCGTCCTCCAGCACCTTGACCGCCGCCTCCACCGCGTCGAGCGCGGCGCCGCCCCCGGCCAGCACCGCCGATCCCGCCTGCAACGCGGCGTCCAGCGCGGCGCGGATTTCCCGGTCCTTTTCCGGCGTCAGCCGGGACCGTTCGATGACCCCGGCCCCGCCATGGATGACAAGCTTCCAGCCGGTGGTCGGTTGGGCGGCGGCGGCGGTGGTCATCAGCAGGGCTCCAATCAGGACGGGCAGACGCATGGGCAATGCTCCCTTCGCCGGCCGCCCTAGCAGATTTGTCGCCGCGGTCGCCACGCGCCCGGCCGATTTCGATTGACTCGCGCGACCGCGGCTAGATATTAATATGATATCAGATAAAACAGGGAGGCTATCGTGGCTATTCAACCACCGCTTGAGCTCAAGGCCAGCACCGAACGGCCGGCCGGAACGGCCAGCGGCTATCCGATGCTGCTGGTGCTCGTCGGGGCGGCCGCATTGTTCGCCTACGGCTTCGCGCGGACGGCCAACGATCAATGGGGGCTGTTGACGATCGCCATCTTCCTGATCGCGATTCTCGTGGCGACGTTCGTCGTCTGCGGCTTCTACATGCTGCAACCCAACCAGTCGGCGGCGATCACATTGTTCGGCGATTACAAGGGCACCGACCGGTCGACCGGCCTGCGCTGGGTACTGCCGTGGATGATGCGCCCCAAGATCTCGACCCGGGTGCACAATTTCACGTCCGACCGGATCAAGGTCAACGACCTGCGCGGCAACCCGATCGAAATCGCCGCCAACGTCGTCTGGCGGGTCAGCGACACCGCGCAGGCGATGTTCGACGTCGCCGATTACAAGGACTTCATCGAAGTGCAGATCGAAAGCGCGGTCCGCACGATCGGTTCGAAATATCCCTACGACGATATCGAGGACCAGGAAGTGACCCTGCGCGGCGATGCGGAAGTGATCAACGCGGAACTTGAAACGGAGCTTCAGGAACGGGTCGCCCGCGCCGGCATCTCGATCGACGAATGCCGCATCATGCACCTCGCCTATGCGCAGGAAATCGCGCAGGCGATGCTTCGCCGGCAACAGGCCGAAGCGGTCATCGCGGCGCGTGCGAAGCTGGTGCTCGGGGCGGTGTCGATGGTCGAAACCGCGCTTCAGCTCCTGTCCGAAAAGGATGTCGTCGACCTCGACGACGAACGCCGGGCGGCGATGGTTTCGAACCTGATGGTCGTGCTCTGCTCCGAACGCGACACGCAACCCGTCGTCAACGCCGGCACCCTCTACCAATAGCGCGGACCGTTGGCGGACGATCGCAAGGCCTACCCGTTACGGGTCGACCCGGCCTTATGGTCGGCGGTGGAACGCTGCGCCGCCGCCGACCTGCGCAGCGTCAACGCCGAAGTCGAAATCCTTATTCGCGAAGCGCTCGGCGCGCGCGGCGTGAAACTGGCGAAGCCGCAAGCGCGCAAGCGCGGGCGGCCGCCAAAGGCGGAGAGCTGACATGAACGACGGTCCCGAATGGTTCGCCCCGAAAGCCCTCGGCTTCGGCAGCGGCCGGCCGATAGCCTGGCAGGGCTGGGCGGTCCTTGCCGCCTATCTCGCGATCCTCGCCGGCCTTGCCCATGCCTATGCCGAACATCTTGCGATCTTCCTGCCGCTAACCGCCTTCGCGACGTTCCTGCTGCTGCTGATTGCGGCAAAGACCACCCGCGGCGGCTGGAAATGGCGCGGCTGGCCGCGCCGCCGCGATTAACCCACCGACAGGTCGTGCTGCCGGTTGAGCAGCGCCCAGTCGTCCAGGTCGGCGGTCATCAGCCGGGCAGCCTGTTCGACCAGGTCCGCGGTGCGGCTCAGGTCCGGGCCCTCGATCTCCAGCCGGTCGGCGACCTGCGCCAGGACGATCGCGGTCTGTTCCGACCGGACGGCGGTCCCGGCATAATCGCCCTGCACGCGAATGCCGAACAGCGCGGTGCCGATGGCCGGCAGGCCGGCCGTGACAATGGTGAACCACTTGGCATGGTCCAGCGCCCAATGATGGTCGATGAAAATCGCGGCCAGCAACCCGACCAGCGTCAACAGGGTCGTTGCGAAGACCAGCAGGCCGACCACTTCCAGCCGGTGGTCGAGCTGTTCGACCTGCCGCGCGGCGCGGTGATGATATTCGATCTGCGGCCACAATTCGTGCGCCGCCACCGCCTCGGCGAAGGCCGCGGACTGGCTGGCCCGGATGCGGCCGTTGGGAAAGCCGACCGCGCGCCATACCCCGGCCGCATACCAGTCGACCCACCGCCGCGGCACCGGGTTCGCCTGCGTGCCGGGCGGGTCGGGCGCCGCAATGCCTAATAGCTTCAGGCTGCGCATCGGCCGCAACCGCTCCGCCAGCTGGCGATAATCCAGCCAGCGGCGATGCCATTGCTGGCCGGTCCCGATCTTGGTGTTGATCAGGATCGACAGGATGACGACGATCTCCGTCGCCGCAAGATAGGGCTTGAGGTGCGGGAACGGCAGCGCCGCCAGCGCCAGCAGCACCGCAACCGCGGCCAGCACGAAATTGAACACGTGCCCGCTGCGGTGCGCCTGGGCGAAGTGGCTCGCCAGCGAATCGCTCCACGAATACCATTGCTCCAGCGGCGCCAGCGGGTTGGACAGCCCGCTCGGGTCCCAGCAGCCGCTGCAATAGCGCTCCCAATCCTCGCGGATGTAGGCGGCCGATATATCGCCCCGCCACGCCTGCGCGCCGAACCGCGACACGCCGGTCGCGGCCAGCAGCAACGGATATTCCAGTCGCGCCTTCCACCGCCGCATCCGCTCGCCCTGGAACGTGTCGATGAACGCGCGTTCGTGGGCGTCGGGCGGCGGCGACAGCAGGGCGTTCAGCACTTGCGCGACATGGGCGGTGGTAAAGCTTCGCTCGACCGGCGTGTCGGTCCGCTGGGTCACGACCGACGGGTCGAATGCGCTCCAGCGCAGGCCGACCGTCTTGTCCGCCCCGACGGGCACATGGACCAGCGGCGTTCCGCGGGTCAGCGCCAGCTCGACCACTTCGCCGGTGCCGCCGCGGCCGCGCGGGGGATGCCCGTCCCACACCGCCAGCAACAGGTCGCAATGCGCGACCGTGGCGCGGCCCGCCATGACGAACGCATCATGCTCGGCCTCAAGGCTGCCGGGCAGTTCCAGGACGCAGGTCGCCTTGCCCAGCAGATCGTCGAACCGCGCCAGCCCGCTTTCGTGCAAGGTGGTGCGGTAAATGCCGCGCTCGAACGGCAGGATGGCGTGCAGTTCGAAGCCAAGCTCCAGCGCTATTTCCGCGGCGATCTGGTCGGCGCCGTCGGCCAGCGGGGACACGAACAGCAGCCGCGGGGCGCAATCGGCGAAATGCGCGGCCTCGCGCCGGTGCAGGTCCAGCGCGCATGCCTTCACCTCCGCCAGCACCGCTCGAATGCGCTCGACGATCGTCCCCACCTCGCCTTCGGGCAGGGCGGCGATGCGATGGCCGGTCACGCCGATCCCCAGCACGAACGGCAGGCGCGGCGGCAGCGCTCGCTTGGCAGCCGCCCAGTCGTTCGGCAGCACGGGCGGGGCGGCGACGTTCAAACGCGGCCTATTTGCTGGCCACGGTGTGAATGATGATCGGGTCGAACGTCGTTCCGTCGTCGAAATTGAGCCGGTAGTGAATCACGCTCTTGGCGTTGGGCGCCCGCGCCTCGACCTCCAACCGACGCTTATCGACCTGGGTCTGGCGCACATGGCTGTGGGCCTGCGCCTTGCGCGGCGGGCACTTGCCGGTCCGGGCGCAAAACGGATTGTCCAGATCCCAATTGGCCGGCGCATTCTGGTCCAGTTCGAACACCAGGGTGAAGTCCTTGTCGTGGGGCAGGATCAGCGCCTCGTCGACCAGATAGTCGCTGTGGCTGGCAAGATCGCATTCGACCTCGTCATGGGGCCCCTTGGGCCCCGGCGTGACCTTCAACTGGATCGTCTCCATCGCCTCTTCTCCCCCTGTCAGCGCAGCGGCATCTTCGCCTTGTAACCCATCGCTGCCAACCGCGCATCGCGGCCGGCGGCTTCGCGCGCTTGCCCCAGCCGGTGCAGCAACGCGGCATGTTCGGCCATCTCGACGGGCTTCTCGTCAACCTCTTTCGGCAATTGCCGAAGGCCTGCCTGCCACGCGGCCCGGGCGCCGGCGATGTCGCCCGACGTGGTCCGCGCGTCGCCCAGCAGGCGATGGGCCGTGGCCGCGGCATAGCGATTCTCGACCGGGTCGGTCGATCGCACCGACGCACCGGCCGCGATGGCGCGGTTGGCAAAGTCGGCGGCCTGGCCCGCATTGCCACCGGACAGCGCGGCCCGCGCCCGCACTTGCCAGCAATCCCGCAAATTGGCCCGCCACGTCTGGACGCTCGCCTCGGTTTGCAAAAGGCGCGCGGTGGTGGCGCAGCCGGCGGCGATATCGGCGGCGGCCGCGGCGCGGTCGCCGGCCGCCAGCTCGGCATTGGCAAGGTCCAGCTGGGCGCGCGCGCCCATATATTCCCACAACCGGTTTTCCGGTTCCCGCGACCGCAGCACCGCGCTGTGCTCGACCGCGCCGCGCAACGCGCCGATGCCGCTGGCGCTGTCGCCCAGCGACAGGTGCGACAGCCCAAGGTAGCGATTGGCCGACATCAGCTGGCGCCGGTACACCACGTCGCCGGTCCGCTGCAGCAACTGTTGAAGCTCGGCCACCACCCGGGCGCGCAGGGCCAGCGCCTCGGCCAGCTTCCCGCTCGACGCCAGCGCATCGGCCAGCCACGTTTCGGCCTCGGTCGCGGCGACCCGGAAACCGGTGTTGTCCGGATCGGCGGTGGACAAGGCGCGGATGGTGGCCAGCGCGCGCGTGAATTGGGTGGTCGCCTCGCCGAAGCGCCGCCGTTCGAACAGCATCACGCCAAGGTTAAAGTCGGCGCTCTGCTCTTCCATCCGCCACTGCATGTTGCTGGGGTCGATGGCGACCATCCGGTCGGCCAGCCGCTTATATTCGCGCATGCCGCCCTCGGCATCGGCCAGCCGGCCCTGCTGGCGCGCGATATCGGCCAGCCAGAAGACGTTCTGCGCGTGGTCGAACAAGCGCTGCGCGTCGCCGGGATCGCGCTCGACCGCCTCGCCGGTGCCGTCCAGCGCCTCCCGGTACAGCCGCCCCGCCGACGCCAGGTCGCCGCGCACGTACGCCACGTTGGCCATCAGGCTTAGCGCGCGCGACCGCTGCATCAGCCCGCTGTCCGACAGCTGCGACGTGTCCTGCTTGCGGTAATATTGCAGTACCCGCGCCCCGACCCCGTCGAGTGCGTCCAGCTTGCCGATCGGTTCCAGCTTTTCCTTCAGGTCGCCAAGCATGAAGCCGACCAGGCTCTCCGCCTCGCGCCGCTCGTCGCGCGCCGCATCGCGGGCGCTGATCGCGGCGATGGCCAGCGTCCCGGCGACCAGCATTCCCGCAATCGACCCGGCGGCAATCCCGGCCAGCCGCCGCTGGCGGCGCAAATGGTCGCGCTGGACCAGATCGTCGAGCCCGACGCCAAGGATTCCCGCGACGATCTTCAGGAAACCGATGCGGCGCCCGCCATGGCCTTCGCGCAGGTCGGCGGCGAGCGGCTCGATCCTGCGCGCGGTCGGCTTGCCGCGCCGGTTGTACCGGGTAAGCAGCGCGGGCGGGAAACATTCCTCGCCCTCGCGCCCGGCGATCTCGCTGGCCAGCGGCTCGCCCGCGATCACGGCGGCGATGACGCACCCGTCGGGGTGCAGCCGCTTGAACATGTCGACTTCGGCGTTGGTCCACTTGGACCGGGCCGCCGCCGGCGAACAGAGCACGATTAGGCAGCGTGACGCCGCCAGCGCGGCGGTAATCTCGTCGGTCAGGTCGCTGCCCGCGGCCAGTTCGTGGGCGTCGCGGAAGATCGGCGTCAGGCGGTTCGGGATGACCCCGTTGCCGCCCAGCTTCCCGGCCAGGCCCGCGGGCACGCGAAAGCCCTCCAGCTCGCCGTGCAGCCAGTCGGCGATGGCGGCGTCCTCGTGGCTGTAGCTGAGGAAGGCGAAATAATGGTGCGCGGCGGGCGCGTGGCCGGCCTTCGCCGGCGCGGCGGAAGCGCCTTTCCCCTCAAATGGCCGGGTCCATTTGTTCATCGCTGCCCCGCGAATGTCGGGTCGAAGTCATAGCATCTTTGGCTATTTGCCGCGAATCCGCCCTCCCGGCTTTGCGGCTGGCCGGCGCAGGCCCTATATGCGCTCCATGTCTTCGATCCGCCCCTGGCGCGATATCGATCGCCGCGTGTCGCGGCAGATCATGGTCGGCTCCGTCCCGGTGGGCGGGGACGCGCCGATCAGCGTCCAGACGATGACCAACACGCCGACCGAGGACGCGGCCGCGACGATCGCCCAGATCCGCCGCTGCGAAGAGGCCGGCGCGGACATCGTCCGGGTGTCCTGCCCGACCCAGGAAGCGACCGCCGCCCTGCGCGAAATCGTCCGCGAAGCGCGCGTGCCGATCGTCGCCGACATCCATTTCCACTACAAGCGCGCGCTCGAAGCCGCCGACGCCGGCGCCGCCTGCCTGCGCATCAACCCCGGCAATATCGGCTCGGCGGAACGGGTCCGCGAAGTCATCGCCGCGGCGCGTGCCAACGGCTGCGCGATCCGCATCGGCGTCAACGCCGGCAGCCTCGAAAAAGACCTGCTCGAAAAATATGGCGAGCCCTGTCCGGAAGCGCTGGTCGAAAGCGCGCTCGACCATATCCGCATTCTCGAGGACCATGGCTTCCAGGACTATAAGGTCGCGGTAAAGGCCAGCGACGTGTTCCTCGCCGTCGCCGCCTACCAGCAACTGGCCGGCGCGGTCGATTGCCCGCTGCACCTCGGCATCACCGAAGCCGGCGGCCTGATCGGCGGCACGGTGAAGTCGGCGCTGGGCCTCGGCAACCTGTTGTGGGCCGGCATCGGCGATACGATCCGCGTGTCCCTGTCCGCCGAACCGGAGGAAGAAGTCCGCGTCGGCTATGAAATCCTCAAGTCGCTGGGCATCCGCAGCCGCGGTGTCCGCGTCGTGTCCTGCCCCAGCTGCGCGCGCCAGGGCTTCGACGTCATCCGCACCGTCGAAAAGCTTGAGGAGCGGCTGCAGCATATCAAAACGCCGATGTCGCTCAGCGTGCTCGGCTGCGTCGTCAACGGTCCCGGCGAGGCCCGCGAAACCGATATCGGCATCACTGGCGGCGGGCAGGGCAAGCATATGGTCTATCTGTCGGGCGTGACCGACCACCACGTGCAGGACGCCGACATGATCGACCACATCGTCCGTCTGGTCGAAGCCAAGGCCGCCGAGATCGAGGCCGCCGCCGCAACTCTCGAACCGGCGCTGGACGCCGCCGAGTGACCAGGCTGACCGGCGACTCCGCGCGGCGGAGCGTCGCCACCGGGGCAACGGCCACCGGCGCGTCCGCCAAGGGGCTAAGCCTCGCCGGTTCGATGGCCGTCGGCGCCGCCGCCTTCGGTGCGATGGCGGTCGGCGCACTGGCCATCGGACGGTTGTGGATCGGCACGGCGCGAATCCGCAAGCTGCGCATCGACGAGCTTGAGGTCGGATCGATCAACGGCGTCCGCAACCCGCGGCCGCCGGGCGCCGACGGCGGTCTCGACGCCGCCGTATAAAGCTCTAAGCGCGGCGCGTGGACCGCGTCCCCCAACAGCCCCTGCTGGCCTTCGCCGCCGCCATCGTCGCGGTCGGCTTCCTGTCGGCAATGGATGCGGCGATGAAATCCGTCAGCCTCGACCATGGCGCTCTTTCGGCCCTTGCGTGGCGCGCCCTGATCGCCGTGCCGGTCGTCGCCTTGCCCTACTTCCTGACCCGGCGGGACAGGCCGACGTCGGCTGCCCTGCGCTATCACTTCATCCGCGGCGCGCTGATGGTGCCGATGAGCCTGACGTTTTTCTGGGGCCTGAAATTCGTGCCGATGGCGCAGGCGATCGCGCTTGCCTTCATCGCGCCGCTGATCGCGCTGATCCTCGCCGGCGTGCTGCTGAAGGAAACGATTGGGCCGCGGATCGTCGCCGGGTCGATCCTTGCCTTTGCCGGCGTGCTGTCGATCCTCGCCGGCCAGGCCCAGGCGGCGCTTGGCCGCGATGCCTTGTGGGGCAGCCTCGCGATCCTTTTCTCCGCGGTCCTGTACGCGTTCAACATCGTGCTGATGCGGCGGCAATCGCAAAGCGCCGCGCCGCTTGAAATCGCCTTCTTCTATTTCGCCATCGCCGGGGCGGGCTTCTGGCTGGTCGCTATCCCGCTCGGGCCGCCGTCATTCCCGGCCAGCTCGGCGGTCGACCTGCTGCTCGCCACGGGCCTGTCCATCCTCGGCATGCTCGGCCTTGCCTGGGCCTACGCTCGGGCCGGGGCGGGGTATCTATCGGCCAGCGAATATTCCGGCTTCCTGTGGGCGGCGCTGTTCGGCTTTCTCATCTTCGGCGAAATCCCGTCGCCGTGGACGGTGGCCGGCGCCGCGGCGATCATCGCCGGCTGCTGGGTCGCCGCCCGGCCCGAACGCACGCCGCACCCGATGGAAACCGCTTAGTTGCCGATCACGCTGATGGTGAAGGCGAGGATCCCGATGTTGAACACGAACGCAGCAAAGGAATGGACGGTCACCACGCGCCGAATCCGCTCGTTGGTGATTTCCACATCCGACGTCTGGAACGTCATCCCCAGCGTGAAGGCGAAATAGACGAAGTCCCAGTATAGCGGCAGCTTGGTCTCCGGAAAGTTCAGCCCGTAACAGCCCTTGGACGGGTGGATGTAGGCGAGGTGCGCATAATGCAGCGCATAGACGCTGTTGCTGAACAGCCAGGCCAGGACGACCGTGCTCAGGATCAACACCTTGGTCGCCGGCTCCGGCGTTCCGCCAACCGTCTGCACGCCCATCACCACCAGCAACACGGTGGTGACGATCCCGGTCAGCCCAAGCAGCAGGGTGCGGTTGGCGTCATAGGTCACCGCCAGCTTCTCGATCTTCAGCGCGCTGCGGATCCGCAGCAGCGGGACGCACGTCGCCAGAAACGCCAACGCGGCCAGATCGAAACCCAGCATCACCGCCTTGGTCAACGGCAGGACCTGCGCGGCCAGCGGCGTGGCAAGTGCGATCACCACGCCGAACGCGATGAAGTGCGGCGGCGCAATGCGGTTGCCCCTGGCTTTCCTGGCGGCCATGGTCGGCATGATTAGCGCAGCGGACGGGAGCGTCCAGCGGGAGGATATATGGCCTGGGTGTTGCTGATCCTCGGCGGGCTGTTCGAAGTCGGCTTCACCACGTCGCTGCGCTTCGTCGACGGCTTCCGCAACGTGCCCTGGACGATCGCCTTCCTCGCCTCGGTCGCGGTCAGCATGGCCCTGCTCGAATATGCCTCGCGGACGATCCCGATGGGGACGGCCTATGCGGTGTGGGGCGGGATCGGTGCGGTGGGCACGGTCGTCGTCGGCCTGGCCTGGTTCGGCGAACCGGCCTCGACCCTGCGCATCCTGCTCATCTTCGTCATCATCGCGGCCATCGCCGGGCTGAAGTTCGCCGCCTGATCAGCCGCCGCCGCGGCGTTCGATGGTCGCTCCGACGGCGGACAATTTGTCCTCCAGCCGCTCGTAGCCGCGGTCGAGGTGATAGACCCGCAGCACTTCGGTCTCCCCCTCGGCGGCAAGCCCGGCGATGATCAGGCTCATCGACGCGCGCAAATCGGTGGCCATTACCTGCGCCCCGGTCAGCGGCCGCGGACCGTGGACGATGGCGGACCGCCCGTGGACGTCGATCTCCGCGCCCATCCGGCGCAGTTCGGGGACGTGCATGTAACGGTTCTCGAAGATCGTCTCTTCGAGGAAGCTCTGGCCTTCCGCGACGCACAGCATCGCCATCAGCTGCGCCTGCATGTCGGTGGCGAAGCCGGGGAAAGGCGCGGTCGACACCGCGATCGGCTTCAACGGCTGGTGCGCGCTGACCCGGACCCCCTTGTCGGTGAATTCGATTGCCAGCCCGGTCTGGGCCAGCACGTTGGTCGTCGCCAGCATTTCTTCCGGCCGCGACCCGACCAGGTGCAGCGACCCGCCGGTGATGCCGGCCGCGCAGGCATAGCTGCCGGCCTCGATGCGGTCGGGCATGACGTCGTAATCGCAGCCGTGCAGGCCCTCGACGCCGTCGATGATCAGATGGCCGCTGCCGATGCCTTCGATGCGCGCGCCCATCGCGACCAGCAGGTTGCACAGGTCGATGATCTCGGGCTCGCGCGCCGCATTGAACAGCTGGCTTCGGCCGCTCGCCAGGACGGCCGCCATCAACGCGTTCTCGGTCGCTCCGACGGATACCACGGGAAAGCTGTAATCGCCGCCTTCAAGCCGCCCCTTGGGCGCGCTCGCCTTCACGTATCCGGCCGCCAGTTCGATGTCCGCGCCAAGCGCTTCCAGCGCCTTCAGGTGCAGATCGATCGGGCGGTCGCCGATGGCGCAGCCGCCGGGCAGCGACACGGTCGATTCGCCCATCCGCGCCAGCATCGGGCCAAGCACCAGGATCGACGCGCGCATCTTGCGCACCATGTCGTAGGGCGCGACCGTCGACACAATGTCGTCCGCGGTCAGCGTCATGCGCCGGCTGACGCGCTCGCGCCGCGCGCCGGCGACCTTGGTCGTCACGCCCAGTTCGTTGAGCAAATGGCCGAAGCTGTCGACGTCGGCGAGCCGCGGCAGGTTGCCCAGCGTCAGCGCCTCTTCGGTCAGCAGCGCGCACGGCAACAGCGTCAGGGCGCTGTTCTTCGCACCGCTGATCTGGATGTCGCCGCTAAGGCGCTTGCCGCCCTGAATCCATATCGAGTCCACTGCCGCGCTTTAGCGAACGGCGCCCATGGCGCAACCGGCCTAGGCCTTCTCCAGCGTGCACTGCAGCGGATGCTGGTTCTCGCGCGCGAAATCGATCACCTGGCTGACCTTGGTTTCGGCCACTTCGTAGGTGAACACGCCGCATACCGCGACGCCCTGCTGGTGGACCTGCAACATCACGCGAGTCGCGTCCTCGATGCTCATCGAAAAGAACTGCTGGAGGACGAGCACGACGAATTCCATCGGCGTGTAATCATCGTTGAGCATCAGCACTTTGTAATTGGACGGCTTCTTGGTCTTCGGGCGCGTGCGCGTCGCGACCCCGGTGCCCTCGTCGCCAAGGCCGTCGCGGCCGGGCCCGTCGCCCATGGTGATCGTGCGCCACTGCATCGTCCCTAGATATGGCAAGCGCGGAACGCGCCGCAAGGCAAAGGCGCCGGGCGGCAAAGAAAAAGGCGGCCGCTCCATAAGAGCGACCGCCTCGTCGTACCTGACTGGAGGGGAGGAGGTGTCAGGCAGCGATCTCGTTGATGCGTTCGACGTTCGCGCTGGCGCGGTTGGACAGCGGCTGGAAAGCTTCGCCGGCCAGCTTGACCATCGATTCGGCGAAGGTCGAGCTGTCCTGGACCATGCGGTCGAAGGCGCTGCGCGCGAAGTCGCCCTGCAGCTGCAGCAACTCGGTCGGGCTCTTGGCTTCGGCGAACGAACGGACGGTGTCGGCGGTCTGCTCGACGCTGTCGCGGCTCTTGGCGGCAACGGTCTGGCCGATCGACTGGACGCCGGTGGCGGCGATGCGGCTGGCTTCGACGAACGCGTCGATGTTGCCGCGGTACATGTCGGCCAGTTCTTCAGCCGCCTTGCGCGAACGCTTGACGACGTCTTCGCCACGGCCGGAAGCGTCGGTGAACAGCTTCTCGAACGTGTTGGCGCCAGGGATGCCGGCAAAGCCGGTGAACACGGTGTCGTTGGTCATGTCTTCAATTCCTTGCTTGGCGCGGACCTTCGCGGCCCGGACGGTCTTGACCGTCTTGGCCTTCGCCCGCTTGGTGGCGGTGCGGCGGGTCTTGCGCGCCTTGGTGGTACGGGTCTTGGCGGCCTTGCTCGCCCCCTTGGCGACCGCGGCGACGGCAGCAACCTGCTTGGTCGCGGCAGTGGTGGTGGCTTCGACCGCGTCGGTCACGGCTTCGGCGGGGGTAGTAGCTTCGGCAACCATTTTTATCTCCTCTTGTGCAGTGCAACATAATTTGTGCACGGCACCATTTCAAGACCTTTTTTGTGCACCGCAGCAGAAGCCCTTGACGACCCGCCGCGACGCGTCGCAAGAGCGGCCATGGACCCCTCCGCCAAGCGCAGCCGACGCGGCCTCCTGATCGTCCTGTCGTCCCCGTCGGGCGCGGGCAAAACCACCATCTCGCGGATGCTTTTGGGCGCCGACCGCCAGGTCAGCATGTCGATCAGCGCGACCACCCGGCCGATGCGCCCCGGCGAGGCCGATAACGTCGACTATAATTTCGTCGACGATGCGCGCTTCGACGCAATGATCGAGGCCGGCGAATTCGTCGAATGGGCAACCGTCTTCGGGTCTCGCTACGGCACGCCCAAGGCGCCGGTTAAGCAGGCGCTGAAGGAAGGCCGCGACATCCTCTTCGACATCGACTGGCAGGGCGCACGCCAGCTCGAACCCGACTTCGGCGAACATCTCGTCACCATCTTCCTGCTGCCCCCGTCGATGACCGAACTGGAACGGCGCCTGCGCGCCCGCGGCACCGACAGCGACACGGTCATCGCCGACCGCATGCACCGTGCGGCGGACGAGATCAGCCACTGGGCCGAATATGAATATGTGATGGTCAACGACGACATGGACGCCTGTCTCGACCGGGTCCGCTCGATCGTCGCCGCCGAACGGTCGAAACGCACCAGCCAGCCGGGCCTCGTCGGCTTCGTCCGCGACCTCATCGGCCCGCAGCACTAGCGGCCGAGCAACTCCACGAACCGGGCCGCGGCCAGGAAGTCGCGGCGTTTCAGGTCCAGTGCCGCGTCCGCTTCCGCGTCGGCGCCCCACTGCTCGCGCTGCCATTGCTCGTCGACGGTCACCGCCGACCAGGCGTCATCGGCGGCGATCGCGCCCTCGATCACCCCCAAAGCGACGACCAGCGACCCGCCGATCGTCACCAGCACCGACAGCGCCGACAGCCGATAGGGGTCGAGCGCGGCGATGGCATGCGCCAGCCGCCGCACCGTCGCTTCGGGCTGCGGCACGTGGACGATCCCGCACGTCGTTTCGAAATCGACGTCGAACCGCCGCCGTCCCCACGCCAGCAGTGCGTCCCACATCTGGTCCTGCCGGGCGCGCAATTCGCGCGGCGATTCGGCCCGGTAACACAGCAGGTCGCCCTCGCCATATTTGGCCAGGCCCGCCGCGAACGGCGCGCTGGCCGGCGCCACCCGGTCGACGGCCGCATTGGCCAGCCCGGTCAGCGGCATGGTGCGCGGATCGACGGTCTCGCCGCTATCGTTCCATTCCGCCGCGATCGCCCGGGCCAGCGCCGCGCTCGGCACCGCCAGCGCGTGGCGCGCCGGCGTGCGCAGCGGCTTGCCGTCCAGTTCGACCGTCCAGCCGTCGGCCCCCTCGGCAACCGCCGCCTGCTTCCAGAACCGCTTCATCGGCCCTCGTCTTCGGCCTTCCATTTCTTCTTCAGCATCATCGGCGCCCCGACCATGTCGATCAGGCCAAGCACGGCGATGATCCCGCCGACCACCGGCCAGCCGCCCGGGCGCACCAGGTCGGTCAGCGCGATGGCCAGCCCCGCGGCCACCGTCACCAGCCCGACCAGCCGCGCCCCCATGAACAGCAGAAAGCGCTTCTTCCACTTGGCTTCGTCATCCATCGGCGATTTCCCTCGCAATGTCGGCGACTTCGGCGGGCGTCGCGGCAACCGCGTCGGCGCCCGCCGCGAACAATTCCTCGGCGTCGTGATAGCCCCAGCCGACGCCCACCGCTTTCGCCCCGGCGGCCAGCGCCATGCCCATGTCGAAACTGGTGTCGCCGACGACGATGGTGGTGGCGCCGGTGGCGCCGGCCTCGCTCATCGCCGCAATGACCATGTCGGGTGCAGGCTTCGACGGGTGACGGTCGCTGGTTTGCAGGGAAATGAAGCGCGCGTGGATGTCGTGGCTCAACAGGCAATGGCGCAGCCCGCGGTCGGACTTGCCGGTCGCCACCGCCAGCAGCCAGCCGTCATCCTCCAGCGTGTCGAGCAGCTCCAGGATGCCGTCGTACAACGGCTCCTGCACCCGCCCTTCCTGCCGCGCGGTGAAGAACGACTGCTTGTAGGTTTCGGCGAGCGCGCTGTGCATCGCCGCATCGGCCTCGGGCAGCAACGCGGCCATCGCCTCGTTCAGGCTCAGCCCGATCACCCGCCGGCTTTCCTGCGGCGGCGGCAGGGCCAGCCCGTGCCGGTCGAACGCCTCCGCCAGCGCGGCGTAGATCGTCGCCCCGCTGTCGACCAGCGTGCCGTCGCAATCGAAAACCGCCAGGCGGGTCACTTGCGGCCGCGGTTGCTGCGCGTGCGCCGTTCGCCGCGGCGGCTGTCGGGCTTGGGCTTGGCCGTGCGCGGCGCGCGTTGCTGGCGCTGCGGCGCGGCGGCATCGCCGGCGGCGATTTCGAACCCGATCATGTCCAGGCTCTGCGCGAAATGTTCGGGCAGGTCGGCGCGCACGTCGATCTTGCCCTTGGACGGCGAATCGATCCGCAGCCGCCGCGCATGCAGGTGCAGCTTGCGGCTGATCCCGCCGGTCAGGAACGCGTCCTGCCCGCCATATTTGCCGTCGCCGACGATCGGGTGGCCGATCGCCATCATGTGCGCCCGCAACTGGTGGGTGCGGCCGGTCAGCGGCTGCAATTCGACCCAGGCGGCGCGGTTGCCGGCGCGGTCGATCACGCGCCAGCGGGTGCGTGCCGGCTGGCCGTTTGCTTCGTCGATCTGCATCTTCTCGCCGCCGGTGCCCGGCTGCTTGGACAGCGGCGCGTCGATCTGCCCCTCGTCGCCCGACGGCACGCCGACGACCAGCGCCCAATAGACTTTCTTCGCGGTGCGGCCGGAAAAGCTCTTGGAAAACAGGTTGGCGGTGCGCGCGGTCTTGGCGACCAGCAGCGCGCCCGACGTGTCCTTGTCCAGCCGGTGGACCAGCTTGGGCCGGTTGCCGTCGTCGTCCGCCAGCCCGTCGAGCAGGCGGTCGAGATGGTGGGTGGTCTTGGTCCCGCCCTGCGTCGCCAGCCCCGGCGGCTTGTTGAGGACGAAGCCGTCGGCATCCTCGTAAATCACCATCGACCGGACGTATTCTGTTTCCTCCGCGGTCAGCGGGTCGCGCCGGGGCTTGTCGCGGCGCGGGCGGCGCTCCTTGTCCGGCTCGACCGGCGGCAGGCGGATTTCCTGCCCGGCGGATATGCGTTCGCCCGGCACCACGCGCTTGCCGTCGACGCGCAGTTGCCCGGTCCGCGCCCAGCGCGACACCAGGTTGAAATTGACGTCCGGCTGGTGCCGCTTGAACCAGCGGTCGAGGCGGATGCCGTCGTCATCGACGTCGACCCGGAATGTGCGCGTATCGGCCATCCACGCCCTCTAGCGATTAAGCCGCCCGAATCTAACCCGTGCGATCGCGCCAATGTTCGAACGCCTGCTGCTGCAGCCGATGGACCAGCCGTGCCGCTTCGGGACCGGTCCACGGGCCGTCGTGCCCGTGCGCGATCGCGCCGCCGATCCACCACCCCTGTCCGGGCAGGCCGTCCGACTGGCGCACGACCAGCACCGCCAGCTCCGGTTCGCCGCGCTCGGCCGCATCGTCGTCGACCGTGGCCAGCACCTTGCACAGGGCCCGCATCTTGGGGCGCGTGAAGGCATGGCCAAGCGCACCGAGCATTTCGGAATAAGTGATCGGCTGGCCCGCTGCGGCGGATTCGATCAGCAGTCGGCGGACCTCGCCGGGGTCGGCGAGCAGCCCGGCCCGGCTCATTCGGGCTGGTCGGCGACCGGCGTCAGTTCGAACACCTCCAGCTTGGCGCCGCTGCGCGCCCACGGGATCACCAACCGCCAGCGGAACGGGGCGATGCGTTCGAACACGCCCGCCATGTCGCGTTCCGGATCCTCGCCATAAGCGCGCGATTCCTTGTCGTCGGCCAGGCCCAGGCTGCCCAGGAAGATCATCCGGTTGGGGTCGGCGTCGTCGAACAATTGGCCGACCGGGCGGCGGCTGCCGGTCTGCTTGACGATCGACAGCGACCCGTCGTCGTCGCTCAGGACGTAACAGAAGAACGGCTTGAACTTCTCGAACGCCGGCGACTTCCTGTCCGTCTTGCCGATGCTGATCAGCCGGCAATTGTAACTGCCCGGCGTCGGCTGCGGCCGAGGCAGGCGGGCCAGCGGCTTCAACAGCTCGCCTTCGCCGGCCACGGCGCGGCCGAACCGCGCCCGCGCCTCGTCGATGCCCTGCTGCCATGCCAGCCCGCTGCGGTCGATGCGGCTGCGGTCGCTGGGCGTCGCGGTCTGCTTCCAGGCATCGCCGGGCTGCGGCTGTTCGACCGTGATGGTCGCCGCCGTCCGCTTCTTGGACGTGGTGTCGCACGCGCCAAGGGTCGCGGCCAATGCCATCGCCAAAAGGATCGCCGAAGTGCGCATGCCGCGAAGCGTGGCAAAGTGTCGCGTCCGATGCAACCAACGCGCGCTTCACCATGACCTTTCACTTGCGCTTGGCGACCGCTAGGCGCGCGGCAGATGAACGCGCCCCGCACCCCTTCGGATCAACAGCGCGCGGCGCTTGCCGGCCTGTGGTTCGGGCTCGGCGCCTACGGGCTGTGGGGCGTGCTGCCGATCTACTTCAAGGCGCTGGCGGCGGTCGGCCCGGTCGACATCGTGGCCCACCGCGTCGCCTGGTCGGTGCCCTTCCTCGCGCTCCTGCTGCTGCTGTTCGCGCGAACCGGCGAAGTCCGCGCCGTGCTCCGCCAGCGACGAACGATGGTGTTGCTCGCCGCGTCCGCCTGCCTGATCGCGGTCAACTGGCTGCTCTACGTTTACGCCGTCACCACCGGCCACATCCTCGCCGGCAGTCTCGGCTATTATCTCAACCCGTTGGTCAACGTCGTCATGGGGCGTTTCATCCTCAAGGAACGGCTTGGCTGGCTGCAATGGGCGGCGGTGGTCGTCGCGCTGGCGGGCATTTCGGCGCTTGCCTACCAGTCGCTCGGTCAGCTGTGGATCAGTCTCGCGCTGGCGTTCAGCTTCGCGACCTACGGCCTGCTGCGCAAGATCGCGTCGGTGGAAGCGGTCGCGGGCCTGGCCATCGAAACCACGCTGCTGCTGCCGCTGGCCCTGCTGTGGCTGGCGTGGGGCGTGGCCGCCGGCGGTCCGGCGTTCGGGCCGACCCGCACCGACACCATCCTCCTGCTGCTGGCGGGCGTCGCCACGTCGGTCCCGCTGCTGCTGTTCACCGCCGCGGCCCGGCGGCTTCGCTATTCGACCTTGGGGATGCTGCAATTCATCGCCCCGACGCTGCAATTCATCATTGCCGTGGCCTTTTACGGCGAAGCCTTCACCGCCGCCCACGCGGTCGCCTTCGGGGCGATCTGGATCGCGCTGATTCTGTACGTGACGGCGCTGGTGCGCGACCACCGCTCGGCCAGCGCCGCCCCGTCCGACTAGGGAACGCATCGTCGGCGTGCGCATTGGTCGCCCATGACCAGGATTTTCCTCGCCGCCGCGGCCACCGTGTCGCTGACCGCCTGCGCCGCCGTCCCGCCGCCGACCGTCCCCCCGCCCCCGCCCTGCGCGGTGGCCGGCTCGTCGGACTGGAATGCGTGGATCAACAAGATGCCCGGGCCCGGTGCGCGCCCGACGCTGCACGTGACCGGCAAGGTGACCACGCCGACCGGCGGCTACACCGTCGGCTTCGACCAGCCGCTGCAGGTCCGCGAAAGCTTCCCGGTCCAGGTCGTCGTCACCCTCCAGGCTGCCCCGCCCGCGGGCGCGGCGACCCAGGCGATCGTCACCCACGACGTGCGCGGCCAATGGCCGATGGACGCCGCGGTCGGCTCGGTGGAGGTCCGCTGCGGCACGCAGACGCTGGCGACCATCGCGCCGGTCCCGGAAGCGAACTAGCGCCGGCGCTCCGGCGCGGTTAGGGTCGGGCGCATGCTCAACATCGTCTCGCTCATCATCGGGATCGTCGCGCTCGTCTTCGCGACCATCGCCTTCCTGCCCCTGCTCGGCTGGGCCAACTGGCTGATCATCCCGCTGGCCATTGTCGGCACGGTCGTCGGCATGGCGTCGCGATCGAACGCGGGGCGCAACCTCAACCTGTTTGTCATCCTGATCGGCGTCATCCGCCTGTCGCTTGGCGGCGGCATCCTTTGACCCGGGTCTAGCGTTCCTTGACGTACCGTCCCGGTGCGTCCTCGACCGCTTTCAGCCTGCCTTCGCCGGGAATGCGCGCGCCCTTGGCCACGACCGTTGCCCCGTCCTGCGCCTTCAGCCACCGGGCCCAATCGGGCCACCAGCTGCCCTTGTGCTGCTCGGCACCGTCGATGAAATCCGCCAGCGTCCCGCACGGCGTGTCGTTGACCCAGTAACAATATTTCTGGGCCGACGGCGGATTGACCACCCCGGCAATATGGCCCGACCCGGCCAGCACGAAGCGATTGTCGCCGGCGAAATGGTCCATGATTTTCCACACGCTTTCGGGCGGCGCGATATGGTCCTCGCGCCCGGCCTGGATATACGCCGGCGTCTTGACCCGGCTCAGGTCGATCGCGGTGCCGTCGACCGTGATCTCGCCCGCGACCAGCTTGTTCGCCTTGTACAGGTCCTCAAGATAGGCGCGGTGCCACTTGCCCGGCAGGTTGGTGGTGTCGCTGTTCCACTGCAATAGGTCGAACGGCGGCGGCTCCTCGCCCAGCAAGTAATTGTTGACCACGTAATTCCAGATCAGGTCGCGGCCGCGCAGCAGGTTGAACGTCGCCGCCATGTAGCGCCCGTCGAGATAGCCTTTTTCAGCCGTCAGCTGCTCGAGCAGCGCCATCGTCTCCTCGCCCGCAAACAGCTTGAGGTCCCCGGCAAGCGAAAAGTCCACTTGCGCCGTCAGGAAGGTCGCCGACTTGACGCGATCCTGCTGCTTGCGGGCGTCGAGCAGCGCCAGTGTCGTCGCCAGCGTGGTGCCGGCAACGCAATAGCCGATGGTGTGCACGCTCTCGACGTCCAGCAGGTCGCGGATGGTGTCGATCGCGTCGACCTGGCCGCGCAGGACATAATCGTCGAGCGTGATGTCGGCGATCGTCTCGTCGGCCGATTTCCAGCTGACCATGAACAGCGAGATGCCCTCGTCCACGCACCATTTGACGAAGCTCTTCTCGGGCGTGAGGTCGAGGATGTAGAAACGGTTGATCCACGGCGGGAAGATCACCACCGGGGTCTTCAAAACCTTGTCGGTCGTCGGCGTGTACTGGATCAGCTGGTAAAGCGGCGTTTCCTTGACCACCTTGCCGGGCGTCGTGGCCAGGTTCTTGCCGACTTCGAACACGCCCTGCTTGGTTTGCGTCACCTGGCCCGCGGCAACGTCCTTCAACATGTTGGCCAGGCCCTTGAGCAGGTTCTCGCCGCGCGTCTCGATGGTCTTCTTCAACACCTGCGGATTGGTCAGCGCGAAGTTGGACGGGCTCATCGCGTCGACGAAGCTCTTGGTCGCGAACTGCAACCGCGCGCGGCTCTCCTGGTCCAGCCCCTCGACCTCGTCAACCGTGCCCAGCAACCGGTCGGACAGCGCCAGATAGGTCTGGCGAATCTGGTCGAACACCGGGTTGTCCGACCATTCCGGCGCGGCAAAGCGGCGGTCCCTGGTTTCCGCGCCCGGGGGGTTCAGCCCCATCATCCGGCCCCACGTGTCCAGCCCCTTGGCCCACGCTTCGGCGCCGGCGCTCATCATGCTGGTCGGGTCGGCGGGCGCGCCGGGCGGCGCGACGAAGGCGGGCGGAAACGCGCCCCAGGCGGGCGGGCTGGTCGGCCACGGCGCGCCGGTCTTCAGGCTTTGCGCCCACGCTTCCAGCAACATCTGCTGGGCCCGGCCCATCACCCAGGTCCAATGCTGCCAGTCTTCCAGCGTCTGCGGTCGGTCGGTGTCGGTCTTGTCGGTCATCGCGCTGCCATAGCTGTCATCGGCCCAAGTTGCGAAACCGGGCAACGCGCCAATGGATTGCGCCCGCACTTCGTTCCTCGCACAGGGGGTCAATGGTCGACGCCAGTCCCCTGCCGCCAGCGCTCGTGCTGCTAGATTATTTCGGCATCGCCGTGTTTGCCGTCACCGGTGCGCTGCTCGCCGCGGAAAAGAAGCAGACGCTGGTCACCTTTGCCTTCTTCGCCGTCGCCACCGGCGTTGGCGGCGGCACGCTGCGCGACCTGCTGATCGGGGCGCCGGTCTTCTGGGTCCACGCCAACGGCGCCTTGCTGATCTGCATCGCTGCCTGCCTTGCGGTATGGTTCGCCAGCCGCCGGCTGGCCAATGCCGCGCTGGACTGGTTCGACGCCGCCGGGCTCGCCGCTTACGCCACCTACGGCGCGGCCAAGGCGCTGGCCTTCGGCGTTGCCCCCGTACCGGCCTTCGCCATGGGCGTGCTGACCGCCTGCGCCGGCGGGATCATCCGCGACGTCCTGGCCGGCGAACCCTCGATCCTGATGCGGCCCGAACTGTACGTCACCGCCGCGGCGCTCTCGTCGGGCCTGTTCGTGCTGCTGTCGCTGATCGGGCTGACCGTTTGGCCCGCTGCGATCGTCGCGGCGGCGGCGGGTTTCGCGCTGCGCGGGCTGGCCATCGCGCGCGGCTGGTCGTTGCCCGCCTATCGTGACTAGGGTGGCGCGATGATCCCGATCCCGCCCGCCGACACCCGAGTCGCTGAAATCGCCGACATCATCCAGTCGGTGCTGGCGCCGGTGTTCCTGCTCGCCGGTATTGCCGGCTTCCTCAACGTGCTGACCGGCCGCCAGTCGCGGATCGTCGACCGCGCCCGCGACCTCGAACCCAAATTGCTCCAGTCGCGGGGCAGCGAACATGACCGCTACATTGCCGAATTGCGCACCCTCGACACGCGCATGAAACTGGTCGGCCGCGCGGTGTGGATGGCGGTGCTGGCCGCGCTGCTGGTGTGCTGCATCGTCGTGCTGCTGTTCGCCGGGTCGGTGGTCAGCGGCCATTTCGGCCGTGCGCTGGCGGTGCTGTTCATCCTGTGCATGGTGTTCCTCGCGCTCGCCTTCGCCGTCTTCCTGTTCGAAACCCGCATCGCCGCCCGCTCGATGCGCGTGCGCACCGCGCTGCTCGACCACCAGGCCGAAGACCCGCCCGCCTGACCTCGACAAGCGGCGGGCCGCTGCCTATCGCCCGGGCACCAAACAGGGAGTGTTTCTACCGTCATGTCGATCGACCAGGTCACCAGCTCGTCCGTTCTCGACCGCGTTCTCGTCCTCGAGATGGTGCGGGTGACCGAAGCCGCGGCCATCGCGGCGGCGAAATGGATCGGCCGGGGCGACAATGATTCCGCCGATGCCGCCGCCGTGGAGGCGATGCGCGCCAAGCTCAACCTGCTGCCGATCGACGGTACCGTGGTGATCGGCGAGGGCGAACGCGACGAAGCGCCGATGCTCTACATCGGCGAACGCGTCGGCTCGGCGCAGGGCGACGGCCCCGGGATCGACATCGCGCTCGATCCGCTCGAAGGCACGTCGATCACTGCAAAGGCCGGCCCCAACGCGCTCGCCGTGCTTGCGATCGCCGAACATGGCTGCCTGCTCAACGCCCCCGACGTCTACATGGACAAGCTGGCGGTCGGGCCCGGCTATCCCGACGGCCTCATCAGCCTCGACCGGTCGCCCGCCGACAACGTTCGCGCCATCGCCGCGCACAAGGGCGTGGAAGCGAACGAGATCATCGCCTGCGTCCTCGACCGCCCGCGCCACGACGCGATCGTCGCCGAACTGCGCCAGCTTGGCTGCGGCATCAAGCTCATCCCCGACGGCGACGTTGCCGGGGTCATCGCCACCGCCGACCCGGACACCGGCATCGACGTCTACATGGGCAGCGGCGGGGCGCCCGAAGGCGTGCTCGCGGCGGCCGCGCTGCGCTGCGTCGGCGGCCAGATCCAGGGCCGGCTGCTGTTCCGCAACGACGATGAAGTCGGCCGCGCGCGCGGCTGGGGGATCGACGATCTCGACCGCATCTACACCACCGCCGACATGGCCCGCGGCGACTGCATCTTCGCCGCCACCGGCGTCACCGACGGCTCGCTGCTCGAAGGCGTGCACAGCCGCAAGGATTGCGTGACCACCGAAAGCATCGTCATGCGCGCCAGCTCCGGCACGGTCCGCCGGGTGGCGGCCGAACATTACCGCCACGGCAGCCAGCGCAGCCTCTAGATCGCGCCGCCCGGGCAGCTAAGATCGCGGCGGTGAACGACGACGATCCCCTGCTGCCGGTCGAACCCGGATACAGGCATGTCCTGCGGGCACGTTTCCTCGTGCAATGGGCCGTGCTGTCCATTGGCGCGATCGTGCTGGACCAGACGCTTCTGCCCGGTACCGGCTTTCACGGCCTTCCCAGCACGCTGCTCCCGCTGCTCGGCCTGCTGACTCTCGTCGTCGTTCCGCAGCGCATCTACCGCCGGCTCGGCTACCGCGTCGGCGCCAGCCTGCTGCAGGTGGTGCGCGGCTGGATGTTCCACAGCGACACGGTGGTCCCGCTGGTCCGCGTGCAACATATCGACGTGACTCAGGGGCCGATCGAAAAGCTGTTCGATGTCGCGACCCTCGTCGTCCACACCGCCGGCACGCACAACAGCATCGTCACCCTGCCGGGCCTCGATCCCGGCCGAGCCGCCGAGATCCGCGACATCATCCGCGACCA
The DNA here is from genome assembly GCF_014352855.1 of Sphingomonas sabuli. Lineage (GTDB taxonomy): Bacteria > Pseudomonadota > Alphaproteobacteria > Sphingomonadales > Sphingomonadaceae > Sphingomicrobium > Sphingomicrobium sabuli. Next base: position 1,847,089 of record NZ_CP060697.1, read on the forward strand.
TGTCCGAACCGATTTCGCCTGACGACGCGCCGCCGGAGCGGCTTCACCCCCTGTTCCTGGCCAGCGGAATCGCCGGCAGCCTGCGCCAGCTGGCCGGCGGCTACGTCGCGCTCGGCTATCTCGCCGTGTCCGGACGGCTCGGCACCGCGCTGGTCATCGCGGCCCTGCTCGTCGTCGTCGGCCTGATCGGGACGTTTCTCTACTGGCGCCGCTTCGGCTTTCGCGTCGGAGCCGACGAAATCCGCATCGACAGCGGCATCTTCAGCCGTACCCACCGGTCGATCCCGTTCGACCGCATCCAGGACGTCGACATCACCCAGGGCGCGATCGCGCGCCTGCTCGGCATCGCCGCGGTGCGCTTCGAAACCGGCGGCGCGTCGGGTGGCGGGCAGGATGACGGCATGCTGCGCGCGATCCCGATCGATCGGGCGGAGGCCATCCGCCGCATCGTGCGCGGCTACCGGACGCAGGACAGCGCCAGGCCGGCGGTCGAGGCGACGGCGGCCAACGACCCGGTGTTCGCGATGGACCTGCCGCGGGTGGGCCTTGCCGGACTGTTCAATTTTTCGCTCGCCATCTTCGCCGGCCTGCTCGGGCTGACACAGACGCTGGGCGACGTGTTGGGCTTCAACCCGTTCACCGAGATCTTCTGGCGGGACGTGCTGGCGCGAAGCGGGCCGGTGGCCGGCTTCCTCGCCGCGCACCGGGCGGCGGCGGTCGCCGGCGGGGTCGTCGTCCTGCTGATCGCCGGGGCGCTGACCGGCCTCACCCGTACCGTGCTGCGCGAATTCGGCTTTCGCCTCGACCGGACTGACACCAGCCTGCGCCGCCGCCGCGGCCTGCTCACCCGGACCGACGTCAGCCTGCCCGTGCGCCGGGTGCAGGCGGCGTTGATCTCGACCGGCCCCATTCGCGACGCGTTCGGCTGGCGCGTGCTGAAACTGCAGAACCTGGCGCAGGACGAAGGCAGCGGCGACCATGTCGTCGCCCCGCTGGCCAGTGATCCGGAAGTCGCGGCGATCGTCACCGAGCTTGGCTGGCGGCCACTGCCCGACCGGCCGCGGTGGCACCGCGTTTCCCCCGCCTACATCTGGCAATTGCTGGTGGGCGTGGTTCCGCTGGCGGCGCTCGCCCTCGTGCTGCTCCTCGTCCTGACCGTCGGCCCGTTGCAGATCGACGCGGCGGCGCGGGAAGGGGTGGCACAATCCCTCCTGCCGCTGGTCGTCGCGTCGGCGCTGGTCCTGCTGTTCCTCCTCGCCGTCACGCTTTCACGCGTGCTCGGCTGGCGGCGCACCGGCTTCCTGCTCGACGGCGACAGGCTGCTCGTGCGCACCGGCTGGTGGCGGCGGCAATTGCGCATCCTGCCGCTGGCCAAGATCCAGAGCGTAGAGATCGCCGAAAGCTTTTTCGGCCGCTGGTTCGGGGTCACCACGCTGATCTTCGGCGTCGCCGGCGGCCGCGGTTTTTCCGCCCACAGCATTCCGGCCGTCCCCCGCCTGCAGGCATTCCACTTGCGGTCGAGCCTGCTAGATTCGCCGGCATGAACTTTGCCGCCAATGTCGAACGGTCGGTCACCGGCCAGCCGTGGAAATGGCGCGGGTCCGGCGGCGGGGACCTAGAATCCCTCGTCGACGGGCTGCTCCTCGGCCGCGGCGTCGACCGCGACGACCTGCCGCGCAACCGCGACCCGCGGATCCGCGATTTCCTGCCCGACCCGTCGGCCTTCCGCGACATGGACAAGGCCGCCCGGCGCCTGGCCGACGCGGTCCAGTCGCGCGAAACCGTCGCCATCTTCGGCGACTACGACGTCGACGGCGCGACCAGCGCGGCGGTGCTCACCCTGCTGCTTCGACGGCTGGGCAGCGACCCGATGGTCTACATCCCCGACCGGCTGATGGAAGGGTACGGCCCGTCGGGCGCGGCGCTGGTTGACCTCAAGCAACGCGGCGCCAGCCTGGCCGTCACCGTCGATTGCGGCGCGCAGGCGTTCGATGCGGTGGACGAAGCCAACGCCGCCGGGCTCGAAGTGATCGTCGTCGACCATCACCAATGCGCCACCGCGCTTCCCGCCGCCTTTGCCCTCGTCAATCCGAACCGGCTGGACGAAGGCGAACTGGGCGCCGCGCACGGCCACCTTGCCGCCGTCGGCATGGCCTTCGTCCTCGGCGTCGCCTTGCTGCGCGAATTGCGCGGTCGCGGCTATTTCAAGGATCGCGACGAACCCGGGATCCTCGACCTGCTCGACCTCGTCGCGCTCGGCACCGTCGCCGACGTCGCCAAGCTGCGCGGCCTCAACCGCGCCTTCGTCACGCAGGGCCTCAAGGTGATGGACGGCGGGCAGAATATCGGCCTCGCCGCGCTTGCGCAGGCGGCGCGGCTGGTCAAGGCGCCGTCGTGCCGCGACCTCGGCTTCGCGCTCGGCCCGCGCATCAATGCCGGCGGCCGGGTCGGCAAGTCCGACCTTGGCGTGCGGCTCCTGACCTCGACCGACGCCGAAGAGGCACGAACCATCGCCGCCGAGCTCGACCGGCTCAACGAAGAACGGCGCGCGATCGAAATGAGCGTTTGCGAACAGGCCGAGGCGCAGGCCGCGGCCCAGTCCGACGCCCCGGTGCTGACGGTGATGAACCGGGGTTGGCACCAGGGCGTGATCGGCATCGTCGCCGGCCGCCTGAAGGAACGCTTCGGCCGCCCCGCGATCGTCATTTCGGAAGGCGACGACGGCATCGGCAAGGGTTCGGGCCGGTCGATCTCCGGAGTCGATCTCGGCGCGGCGGTGCTTGCGGCCAAGGATAACGGCCTGCTGATTGCCGGCGGCGGCCATGCGATGGCGGCGGGGCTGACCTTGCCCAGCGGCGGGCTCGACGCCTTTCGCGCCTTCCTCAACGACCGGCTGGCGGACGATATCGAACGGGCGCGCGACGGCCGCGCCCTGCTGATCGACGCGCTGCTCGCTCCCGGCGGGGTCGCCGGCGACCTGTGCGATTCGCTCGACGTCGCCGGCCCCTATGGCGCGGGTTGGCCAAGCCCGAAGATCGTCGCCGGTCCGGCGCGATTGCTCCGCACCGGGGTCGTCGGCGAAAACCACGTGCGCGGCATCGCCTGCGGCGACGACGGCAAAAGTTTCAAGTGGATCGCCTTTCGCAGCGCCGAAACCGCGCTTGGCCAGGCGCTGCTCAATTCGCCCGGCGACCGCCGCTGGTGGCTGGCCGGAAGCATCCGCCGCGACGAATGGAATGGCGGCAATGCGGCAGAGATGCACCTCGAAGATGCCGCGGTCGCTTGACCGGCGCGATACGCTCGCCTAACTCGCCCCCGCTTTTCCGGCCCCTTCGTCTAGCGGTTAGGACGCGGCCCTTTCACGGCTGAAACACGGGTTCGATTCCCGTAGGGGTCACCAATTCTCGACCTGCCGAGGGCAGGTCGAGCAGATTGATGGCATTTTCGGACTTCCTACTTCGCCGGAATGTCCTTCGGATCGCGGATCACCTGCGCGACCATCCCGTAATCGATCGCTTCCTCGGTGCTCATCCAATGGTTGCGGTGGATGTCCTTGTTGATGCGCTCGACCGGCTGTCCGGTTTCCTCGGCGATGACCTTTACCAGCCGCTCGCGCATGCGCAGGATTTCCTTGGCCTCGATCTCGATGTCCGCCGCCATGCCGCGCACGCCGCCGGCCGGCTGGTGCAGCATGAACCGCGTGTTGGGCAGGCAGAACCGGCGGGCCTTCTCGGCGGCCAGGTAGATGTGGGCGCCGGCACTGGCGACCCAGCCGGTGCCGATCATGTTGATCTGCACGTCGTTGCGCACGAACCGCACCATGTCGTGGATGGTGTCGCCCGATTCGACGTGGCCGCCGGGCGAATTGATATAGATGTCGATCGGCGCGCTGGAGTCGCGGTCGGCGAGCAGCAGCAGCCGCGCGCAAATGTCGCGGGCCAGCCGGTCGTGCACTTCGCCGAAGATCAGAACCTTGCGGGTGCGCAGCAGCTCCGCCTCGATCTTTCCGGCGAAATCGCTGGGGTTCACCTGCGAGTCTTCGGGCATGTCGTCTTGCATGGGATCTCCTGGGTTCGCCCCCTGCCTAACACGGGACCGCGGCGCCTCAAGCGCCGCCCGGCTGAAATGGGATGCGGTCCCTACAACCGCAACCAGGCGACGGCGATGCTGCCGGCCAGGACCAGGGTACTGGCCAGCAGGGCCAGCGCCGCGCTCCACCCGTTGCGGCGCGCATAGGCCAGCGTGACGCCGATCTTCACCGCCATGTTGGCGATGATCGTGCCGCCGATGGCGATGGCCGCCAGTTCCGCCCCGATCAGGTCGGGGGGTAGGCCGCCGGCGGTGACGATCGACGCATCGACGTCCATCGACCCCATCAGGAACAACAGGATCGCGATCCCCTGTTCGCCGAACTGGCCTTGCGCCCAGCGCGCGGCGACGGCGGCGATGGCGATGAACACGACGAAGCCCAACGCCGGAACCAGGGCGATCGGGTTGCCGGGCGGGGCGGGCGCATCGCTCGGCTCGGCCTGACGGTACAGCCACCATCCGGCGACCCAGGCGACGATCAGCGCGGGGGCCAGCAGGATGACGAACGGCAACAGGATGCGGTTGGCAAGGATCGCGACCAGCACGATGACCCGCAGGTACATGACCGCGCTGGCCAGCGCGATTCCGGCCGGCTCCGCGCCGCCGCCCTTGGTCTGGCCAAGCCGCTGGGCCAGCGACTGGGTGACGGCGGTCGAACTGTACGCGCCGCCGATCAACGCGGTGGCGATGGTCCCGTGGCGCGCGCCGAACAGCCGGTTGGCGACATAGCCGGCAAAGGAAAAACCCGTGACGATGATCACCACCCACCATAATTTGGTCGGGTTCCACGCGCCGTACGGCCCCATCTCCTCGTTGGGCAGGAACGGCAGGACGGCCAGCGCGATGATGCCGTACCGGGCGATGGCGTGGATATCGCGTTCTTCCAGCCGGTCGACGAACTGGTGGATTTCGTCCTTCAGCGCCAGGATGAAGACCAGTATCGCCGCCGCCGCCCCGGCCAGCCCGACGTTGCCCAATCCGGCCAGGAAAGCGGCGACCACGGTGACCGCAGCGGCCACCGGGCTGGTCGCGTCGCCGCCGCTGGTCAGTCGCGGGGCATAGGCAATGGCAAGATAGCCGAGCATCGCCAGAAGGATGACCGCGGCGGCGATCGGCTGCGTTTCGGCGACGACGCCGGCAAGCCCCGCGCCAAGGCCGAGCAGCGAAAAGGTGCGCACTCCGGCGACCCGCTTGCCCTCTTTCTGGCGGCGTAGCTTGAAGCCGCGTTCCAGCCCGACGAGCAGGCCGATGGCCAGCCCCGTCGCGGCGCCCAGCCCCTGCTGGGCCCAGGGTTCCAGCCCCTCGATCAAGCGGCGCTCACCGGGCCAGTCTCTCGGCGTGCCAGCGCAGATGGTCGGCCATGAACGTGGAAATGAAATAATAGCTGTGGTCGTACCCCGGCTGCCGGCGCAGCGTCAGCGCGATGCCGGCCTCCGCGCACGCACGCTCCAGCAATTCGGGCTTGAGCTCGGTGTCGAGGAAATCGTCCGCGGTGCCGACGTCGACCAGCAGTTCGCCGACGCGCGCGCCGTCCTCGATCAGAGCCACGGCGTCATGCCGGCGCCAGGCCGCGCGGTCGCCGCCCAGATATCCGCCCAGCGCCTTCTCGCCCCACGGCACCTGCCCCGGCGCGACGATCGGGGCAAAGGCGGACACGCTCCTGAAGCGGTTAGGATGGCGCAGCGCGACGGTCAGCGCCCCGTGGCCGCCCATCGAATGGCCGGTGATCGCCTGCCGCTCCATGTCCGCCGGATATTCCGCCGCGACCAGCGCCGGCAGCTCTTCGGTGACGTACGTCCACATGCGGAAATGCTCGGCCCACGGCGCTTCCGTGGCATCGACGTAAAAGCCCGCGCCCTGCCCGAAATCATACGCCTCGTCGTTGGGCACGCCGTCCCCGCGCGGGCTGGTGTCGGGGGCAACAAGGATCAGCCCGTGCTCGGCGCAGGCGGCGCGATATTCGCCCTTTTCGGTCACGTTGGCGTGGGTGCAGGTCAGCCCGGACAGATACCAGACGACCGGCAGCTTGCCGCCGCCCTCGGCCTGCGGCGGCAGGAAGATCGCGAAGCGCATCGGCGTGCCGGTCGCGCTCGACTGATGCTCGACGACCAGCTGGCGCCCGCCATGGGCCCGGTTCTCGGCAACGACCTTCACTGCTGCGGCCGATGCAGCCCGCACAATTTGTTGCCGTCGGGATCGCGCAGATAGGCCAGGTACAATTTGCCGAACGCATTCTCGCGATAGCCCGGCGGGTCCTCGCACGGCGTGCCGCCGGCCTCGACCCCGCGCTTGTGCCAGGCGTCGACTTCCTCCGGCGTGTCGAACCCGAAACCGATGGTCCCGCCGTTGGCATGGGTCGCCGGCTGGCCGTCGATCGGGCTGGTCAGCATGAACACCGACCCCTTGCGGCCCCAGCTTGCCCGGCCCTTGTCGTCGGTACGGCCTTCCTTGCCGAACAGGGCGTCGTAGAATTTCTTGGCCTTGGGCAGGTCGTTCGATCCGACCATCACGTGCGAATACATGGGGTTGCTCCTTGGGTCATGCGGGGCGGTGGATGGCGCACAGCTTGTTGCCGTCGGGATCGCGGACATAGGCAAGGTGCATCTTGCCCAGGTTGAATTGGCGCTCGCCGGGCGGGCTCTCGATCGAAGTCCCGCCATGTTCGACCGCGACGTCATGGAAACGCAGCACTTGCTCGGGCGAATTGCATTTGAACCCGATCGTGGCCCCGTTGGACACGGTCGCCGGCGCGTCGTTGATCGGCCGGGTGATCGCTAGGACGTTGCCGTTGTGGCGATAGAAAAGCCGCTCGTGCCCGCTTGGCGCGGCGTCGCGAAACGGCTCGCCGGCAAAGCCCAAAGTGCCCAACACCGCGTCGTAGAAGCGCTTGGAAGCGTCGAGGTCGTTACTGCCCAGGACGATGTGATTGAACATCGCGAACCCCTCCCTAGTAGATAACGACGCTGCGGATGCTTTCGCCCGCGTGCATCAAATCGAAGCCCCGGTTGATCTCGTCGAGCGTCAGGACGTGGGTGATCATCGGGTCGATCTGGATCAGCCCGTCCATGTACATGTCGACGATCCCCGGCACGTCGGTGCGGCCCTTGGCGCCGCCGAACGCGGTGCCGCGCCAGTTGCGCCCGGTGACCAGCTGGAACGGCCGCGTGGCGATTTCCTTGCCCGCCTCCGCGACGCCGATGATGATCGACGTGCCCCAGCCGCGGTGACAGCATTCCAGCGCGGTGCGCATGACCTCGGTATTGCCGGTCGCGTCGAACGAATAATCCGCGCCGCCGTCGGTCATCTCGACGATCTTGGCGACGATGTCCTCGCGGCTCATGCCCTTGGTGTTGAGGAAATCGGTCATGCCGAATTGGCGGCCCCACTCCTCGCGGTCGGGATTGACGTCGATGCCGATGATCCTGTTCGCGCCCGCCAGCTTGGCGCCCTGGATCACGTTCAGCCCGATGCCGCCAAGCCCGAAGACGACGACATTGTCGCCCGGCTCGACCTTGGCCGTCTTGGTCACCGCGCCGACGCCGGTGGTCACCCCGCACCCGATGTAGCAACTGGTCTTGAACGGCGCGTCCTCGCGGATCTTCGCCACCGCGATTTCCGGCAGCACGGTGAAGTTCGAAAAGGTCGAACAGCCCATGTAGTGGAAGATGGTCTCGCCCTTGTAGCTGAAGCGGCTGGTGCCGTCGGGCATCAGCCCCTTGCCCTGCGTCGCGCGGATGGCAGTGCACAGGTTCGACTTGCCGGACAGGCAGGTTTTACACTTGCCGCATTCGGGCGTGTACAGCGGAATGACATGGTCGCCCGGCCTGACGCTGGTCACGCCCGGCCCGACCTCGCGGACGATGCCCGCGCCTTCATGGCCCAGGATCGACGGAAAGATGCCCTCGCTGTCGAACCCGTCGAGCGTATAGGCGTCGGTGTGGCAGATGCCGGTCGCCTTGATCTCGACCAGCACTTCGCCCGCCTTAGGGCCGTCCAGGTCGACCTCGACGATCTCCAGCGGCTGCTTGGCTTCGAACGCGACGGCGGCGCGGGTCTTCATGAATTGGTCTCCTGGAAAAAGCTGCGGATCCACCGCCCGACACGGTCCGTATCGTTGGGCGCGTCGAGCGAGTGGAGCAAGGCGTCCGGCTCCGGAAAGGCGTCGCTGCGCGCGCGGATCAAGGCCTTGGCATAAGCGGGCGTGAACTCGGGGTGGAACTGGAAGGATATGGCCGGCCGATCGCGATAGGCCAGCGCCGCGAACGGCGTGAAATTGGATTCGGCGACCACGTCGCTTGCCGGCGGTTGCCGGACCACCTGGTCCTGGTGCGACGCGGGGATGGCCACGCTGCCCTCGCTTTGCATCCACGGTTCCTGCCGAACGACGCGATAGGTGTGCAGCCCGCTGCTCCACCCCTTGGGCGACTTGATGACGTCGCCGCCAAGCGCCTGCGCCATCGCCTGGTGGCCGAAACAGATGCCGACCGTCGGCACGCGCTCGGCCGCGCGGATGAATTCGAACAGCGGCGCGATCCACGGCAACGGGTCGTACACCCCGGCCGGCGACCCGGTGATCATATAGCCCGCGTGCACGTCCGTTTCCGGGAATTCGCCGCGGGTGACGTCGAACTTTTCCATCTCGAACCCGTCCCCGACCAGCCGGCCGAACATGTCGGGGTAATCGCCATATTCCTCGGCCAGCGCGCCCGGCGGGCGGCCGGTTTCCAATACTGCCACTCTCATGCGCCCGCCTTGCCACCACAACGGCGTTCGGCCAAGTTGGCGCGATGCAGAAAAGCCTCGAAGGTCGCCATGCGTTGATCACCGGCGGGGGCAGCGGGATCGGCGCCGCCGCGGCAGTTGCCCTGGGCAATGCGGGCGCCGGCCTGTCGCTGCTCGGCCGGCGCATGGAGCCGCTGGAAAAGGTCGCCGCGCAAACCGGCGGCCGGGCGTTCCAGTGCGACGTGACCGCGGACGGCGCAATCGACCGCGCGTTCGCCGAGGCGCGGTCGGCCAACGGGCCGATCGACATCCTCGTCGTCAATGCCGGGATCGCGGAAAGCGCGCCGTTCCACAAGATGACGCGCGACGCGTGGGACCGGATCATCGGCACCAACCTCACCGCCGCGTTCGACTGCGCCCGCGCCGGCATCGGCGACCTGCTGCAAAGCGACAACGGGCGGCTGGTGTTCATCGCCTCGGTCGCCAGCATCAAGGGCATTCCCTACGCCGCCCATTACGGCGCGTCGAAACATGGCCTGCTCGGCCTCTCGCGCAGCCTGGCGGCGGAATATGCGCGGACCAACCTGACCGTGAACGCGATCTGCCCGGGCTATGTCGACACGCCGATGACCGACCAGTCGGTCGCGCGCGTGGCGCAGGTCACCGGGCGCGACGAAGCCGCGTCGCGCATCGCGATCAAGAACATGAATGCCAGCGGCCGGCTGGTCGATCCCGCGGCCATCGCCAACATGATCCTGATGCTGTGCCTGCCGCTTTCGCGCGACATCACCGGCGCCGCGCTGACCATCGACGGCGGCACCAGCGCGTGACCTTCGACGCGGCGACGTTCGCCCCCGCCCATTTCCTGTGGGACTTCGCCGACGGCGTCGCGACGATCACGCTCAACCGGCCGGAACGCAAGAATCCGCTGACGTTCGAAAGCTATGACGAACTGCGCAACACGTTCCGCGCGCTCGCCGACGCCCCCGACGTCAAGGTCGTCGTCTTCACCGGCGCTGGCGGCAACTTCTGCTCGGGCGGCGACGTCCACGAAATCATCGGCCCGCTGACCCGCATGGACCGCGACGGCCTGCTCGACTTCACCCGCATGACCGGCGACCTCGTCCGCGCGATGCGGGCCTGTCCGCAACCCGTCATTGCCGCGGTCGAAGGCATTTGCGCCGGGGCCGGGGCGATCATCGCCATGGCCAGCGACCTGCGCCTTGCCGCGCCGGACGCGAAAGTCGCTTTCCTGTTCACCCGCGTCGGCCTGTCCGGCGCGGACATGGGCGCCTGCGCCATGCTGCCGCGGATCGTCGGCCACGGCCGTGCCGCCGACCTGTTGTACACGGGCCGCAGCCTGCCCGCCGGCGAAGGCCATGCCTGGGGCTTCTGGAACCGGCTCAGCGACACCGTGCTGGCCGACGCGCAGGCGCTGGCCCGCGACCTCGCCGGCGGGCCGTCGCGGGCGCATTCGGTGACGAAGCGGCAGCTCGATGCCGAATGGCATGTGTCGATCGACCAGGCGATCGAAATGGAAGCGGTGGCGCAGGCCGACCTCATGCAGACCAGGGATTTCACCCGCGCCTACGAAGCCTTCGCCGCCCGGCAAAGGCCGGTGTTCCAGGGCGACTGATGGGCTGTCCTACACCGCGCCACTTGGGCTACCGGACGGGGATGGCCATTTCGTCATCCGCTGCCGCCTCGCGCGCGTATGTCAGTGCGACTTTTGCGACTTTTGGCCGTGGCTGACCGCACCTTCCTGTCGTGGCCGTTCTTCGAATCGCGGCATCGCGACCTCGCCGATTCGATCGACGCATGGTGCGCAACCAACCTCGACGACGGCGAAGCGTCCGACCCGGCCGAAGCGTGCCGTTCGCTGGTCGCCGACCTGGGCGCCGCGGGCTTCCTCAAGCTCGCCGTTTCGGACGGCGATTCGCGGCCCGACGTGCGCAGCCTGGCGATCGCCCGCGAAACGCTCGCTCGCCACGGTGCCCTCGCCGATTTCGCCTTCGCCATGCAGGGGCTGGGTTCGGGCGCGATCTCGCTGTTCGGAACGCTGCAGCAAAAGCGCGACTGGCTGCCGAAGGTCGCGGCGGGCGACGCCATCGCCGCCTTTGCGATGACCGAACCGGCCAGCGGATCGGACGCGGCCAACCTGCAGATGACCGCCGAACGGATCGGCGACGACTGGGAATTGATCGGCGAGAAAACCTATATTTCCAACGGCGGCATCGCCGACTTTTACGTCACCTTCGCGCGCACCGGCGATGAAGACGGCGCGCGCGGCCTGTCGGCCTTTATCGTCCCCGCCGATTCCGACGGACTCGGCGTCGCGGAACAGATTGAGGTGATCTCGCCGCATCCGTTGGCGCGCCTGCATTACGACAAGGTGCGCGTGCCCGCCGCGGCGATGATCGGCGAACCGGGCGAAGGCTTTCGCATCGGCATGGAAACCCTGAACCTGTTTCGCGTCACGGTCGGCGCGGCGGCGCTCGGTTTCGCCCGCCGCGCGCTCGATGAAGCGGTGCGCTTTGCCGGCGACCGCCGGCTCGGCCGCGGGACGCTGGCCGACAATGCGGTGACCAAATCGAAGCTCGGCGACATGGCGACGCTGGTCGATGCATCGGCGCTGCTTATCTACCGCGCCGCGTGGCAACAGGACGTCGGCGGCCAGGACCACCGCCGCGCCGCGGCAATGGCGAAACTGCACGCCACCGAAGCCGCGCAGCAGGTGATCGACGCGGCGGTGCAATTGCACGGCGGCGCGGGCGTCACCCGCGGGGTCAAGGTCGAAGAACTGTATCGCGACATCCGCGCGCTGCGCATTTACGAAGGCGCCAGCGAAGTGCAGCGGCAGATCATTGCCAAGGATATCTTGCGAGAGGCGGGGCTATGAAGATCCTCAAACCGGGCGGTTGGCCGCGGCCCAAGGGCTATGCCAACGGCATCTCCACGTCCGGCCGGCTGATCTTCACCGCCGGGGTGATCGGCTGGGACGAAAACGAATCCGTCGTCAGCCACGTTTTCGAAAAGCAGTTCGACAAGACGCTCGAAAACATCCTCGCCATCCTGGCCGAAGACGGCGCGCGCGCGGACCATATCGTGCGCCTGACCATCTACGTTACCGACAAGGTCGAATATCTTGCCCGCCGCGACGAAATCGCGCCGATCTGGAAGGCGCGCATGGGCGACCATTATCCGGCCATCGCGCTGGTCGAGGTAAAAGGCCTGCTCAACAGCGCGGCCAAGGTCGAAATCGAAGCCACGGCGGTGGTGCCCGAATGACCGCATCGCGCACCGGGGGATGCCTGTGCGGCGCGGTCCGATTCACCGCGGCCGGCGCCCCCTACCGCGTCGGCACGTGCCATTGCCTCGATTGCCGCAAGCATCACGGCGCCGTCTTCTTCGCCGCCGCGATGTTTCCGCGCGACGCGGTCACCGTCACCGGCGCGACGCGCGCTTACGAAGGCCGGCATTTCTGCCCCGAATGCGGATCGTCGGTGTTCGGCCTGTACGACGACAGCGAGATTGAAATTAACCTCGGCGCGTTCGACGAGCCCAGCCAGTTCGCCCCGACCTACGAAAGCTGGACGGTGCGCCGCGAAGACTGGCTTCCGGCGTTTGACGGGACGACGCGCTTCGACGGCAACCGCAGCGGCACCGGGCACTGGCAGGACTGATGCGCGACCGGTTCGTCGAACAGCGCCTGCCGCCGCCGGACCAGCTTCCGGAATTCCGTTTCGACCTGCCGGAACTGCGCTATCCCGAACGGCTCAACGCCGCCGCCGAATTGCTCGCCGGCGGGCAGCCGGATGCGTTGGCCTTCGTCAATGCGCACGGGCGCTGGACGTACCGCGACCTCGACGATTTTTCCGGCCGCATCGCGCGCCTGCTGGTCGATGAAGACGGGCTCGTCCCGGGCAACCGCGTGTTCCTGCGCGGACCCAATTGCTACACCATGGTCGCCGCGTGGCTCGGCGTGCTCAAGGCTGGCGGAATTGCCGTCGCGACCATGTCGCTGCTGCGCGCCGGCGAAATGGCGACCGTCATCGACCGCGCCCAGATTTCGCACGCCATCGTCGATTCGCGCTTCATCGGCGATTTCCGCGACGCGCAGGACCAGACCCACGCGATCAAGCATGTCGTCCGGTACGACGGCGACTACGGCAAGGGGGAATTGGAAACCCGCACGGCGGGCCTCGACCCGCTTCCGCCCGCCGACACCGGCCGCGACGATCCGGCGCTGATCGCATTCACCAGCGGGACCACCGGCATTCCGAAGGGCTGCGTCCAGTTTCATCGCGACGTGCTCGCGCCGTGCGACAGCTTCGCGCGCCATCTCGTCGGGATGAAACCGGGCGACATCGCGCTGACCTCCGCGCCGCTCGCCTTCACTTTCGGGCTCGGCGCGGGCGTCCTGTTTCCGCTGCGCGCCGGGGCGGCCTGCGCGACGGTCGAACAGCCAAGCCCGCAGGCGATGCTGGAAGCGATCGCGACGTTCGGCGTCACGCACCTCGGCACCGCGCCGACCGCCTACAAGGCGATGCTGTCGCAACCCGGCCTTGATGCCGCGCTCAAGTCGCTGCGCTATTGCCTGTCCGCCGGCGAACACTTGCCCGAAGCGACGTGGCAGGCTTGGCGGGACCGGACCGGGATCGCCATCACCGACGGGATCGGGTCGACCGAACTGATGCACATCTTCGTCTCGGCCGCGGGCGACGACATTCGTCCCGGCGCCACCGGCAAGGCCGTGCCCGGCTACGAAGCGGCGGTGCTCGACGACGATGGCCAGCCTGTTGCGGAGGGCGTCGGCCGGCTCGCGATAAAGGGCCCGACCGGCTGCCGCTATCTCGATGACCCGCGTCAGGCGGACTATGTCAGCGACGGCTGGAACATCACCGGCGACACCTACCGCCGCGATGCCGACGGCTATTACTGGTACCTCGCGCGAAGCGACGACATGATCGTCAGCTCGGGCTACAATATCGGCGCTCCGGAAGTCGAAAACGCGCTGCTTGCCCACCCGGCAGTCGCCGAATGCGCGGTGGTCGGCGCGCCCTGCGCCGAACGCGGGCAAAAGGTGAAGGCGTTCATCGTCCTCGCCGACTTCGCCGAACCGAGCGAGGAGCTGGCGCAGAAGCTCCAGGATTTCGTCAAGGACCGGATCGCGCCGTACAAATATCCGCGCGCGATCGAATTCGTCGATGCCCTGCCCAAGACGGCGACCGGCAAGCTGCGCCGGATGGACCTGCGCACCCCGGACTGACGTACCGCCTCAAGCGGCGGACGTATCCTCGGGCTCGATGACGCCGACGATGATGTCGTCCTTGCCGATGCACTGGACGTTCTGTTCGGTCAGCACGCGCAGCACCTTGTCGATGCTGCCCCGCCGGGCCGCGCCGCCACCGTTGCCGCTTTCCAGCCGGTGGATCGTCGATCGCGCGATGCCGGCCTCTTCCGCCAACCGGTCCGCCGACCAGTTGAGCAGCGACCGCGCCGCCCGCAGCGCCGCCGGGGAAATGTCGCTGAACTTGTCCGCCGGCAGGATCCGCTCCGACCCGCCGGACCGCGATGGCCGCATCGGTCCCGCGATCGCCAGGATCAGGCCCATCCACTTGGTGGGCTCGCCGTCCGGCCCTGCGACCGGCAGGCCGCGGGCGTTGAACCAGCGGTAGATGCCGTCGGCGCAGCGGACGCGGTAATCGGTGTTGTAGTGCGAACAATGCGTCACCGCGGTCGACCATGCCGCCCGCACCCGCTCGAGGTCGTCCGGGTGGAGGGCGTCCATCCAGCCGTCGCCTTCCGCCTCGCTTTCGCTTTGCCCGGTCAGCGCGGACCATTCCGGCACGTTGAGCACATACCCGTCCGCATTGACCACCCACGTCGCGGCCGCGGTCTCGCGAACGAACCGCCGGATATCGTCACAATCGATCTCACGCCACGGCATTACAGCCCCTTCGCCATATGGGCGATATGACGCATTTCGAGACCCAAATGCAACAGATACGTTCGTTTAGAACAAAAAGACCATTGTAATAGCACAAAATATCCTTTATCGGCACATGGACTCGCATCAAACGCTTCATTTTGCTTCGACCATGCCGAGGGCCGACGCGGAAGTGCTGGGTGGAAGCGGCTGATCTGCAAGCCGGCGTTAACGCCAATTCGCAGTGCGTGAAGTGCTTGAAGTTAACCGCTCGGCCTTTTTTTGGAGACGATCATGGCCAATCGGCTGCTTCGGTTGATGCCGGAGGAAATTCGCAGGGAATTGTACCAGGCGGGCAGCGAGTTCCGGCTCGGCGTGGGGGAAACCATTCCCTCCGAAAGCCTGGGCGGGACGTTCGTCTTCGTCGTCGATCATGGTGTCGCCAGCAAGTTCGTCCGCTCGGAATGGGGCAATTATTCGGAAGTCGGCATGGTCGGGCCGGAAGGGCTGTTCCCGATCTGCGGATTGCTGGAAGTCCCGGCCGCGCCGCACGTGGTAATTTCCCAGATCGGCGAACTGCGCGGACGGCGCATCCGGACACGCGAATTCCATTCGATCATCAACGAATCGTCCGAAGCGTGCATCCTTGTCCGCAAGTATATCTACGCGTTCCTGACGCAGATCGCGTCCAACATCATGGCGGCGGAACAGGATACGGTGGAAAAGCGCATCGCGCGCTGGCTGCTGATGTGCCACGCCGGATCGACGGCGATGAGATCGCGATCACCCACGACACGCTGGCTCAGATGGCGTTCGCGCAACGGCCGACGGTGACCAACATCCTCAACGCCATGCAGGCGGCCGGCCGGATCGAATTGTCGCGCGGCAAGATCACCGTGATCGACCGCGACGCGCTGCGCCACACGGCTGCAGGGTCCTACGGATTGCCGGAGGCTTATTGGTGCGCGCAGATCGGCCCGTACCGGTTCGGCGCCACTCCTGACGATTCCTCGATCGCGGCCTGATACGGCGGCGCGGCTGGAGCTATTGCTCCAGCCGCTTGAGCGGCAGGGAAACGACGGCCCTGTAGCCGGTATCGGTCCGACCGCCCTCGATGCCGCCGTCCATCAATGCGATCATCCGCTTCATCAGGCTGACGCCCTGTCCGCTCGACGGAGCGGTCAGCGGCGCTTCGTCCTTGACGTCGAACCGCTCGGTCCAGTGCAACTCGACCGCGTCGCCGGCGACGCTGGCGTGGGCCTCGACCTCGCCGCCGCGGCCAAGCGAGCCGTATTTAACGCTGTTGGTGGCCAGCTCGCCGATCACCAGCGCCAGCACCCGGGCCCCCTGTTCGCCCAGCCGCACGTGGTCGCCGCCGCACTGAACCGCGCCGTTGGACGTATTGAACGCCGCCAGCGTACGGGCGCACAAGTCCTTCAAGGTCATGCTGCCGTCGACATCGAGCAGATGGGCCTGGACTTCGGCAAGGTGATTGAGCCGGGTGGCGATCTCCAGCCCGAACTGCCGGTGCTCGGGGGCCTCGCGGGTCGCTCCCATCACCAATGCCGCGCCGATCGCGTGCGCGTTGCGCAGGCGGTGGCGCATTTCCGCGGCGATGGTCTCAAGCTGCTGTTCGCGGCGAAAGCGGTCGGAAATATCGCGCGACGTCGACAGGATGCCGGCAACCGCACCATCGCCGCCGCGAATCGGGGAGACCGTGACTTCCCACCAGCGGGGATCGCCTTTCGCTGTCGGGCAAAAGGCTTCGAACCGGCTTGCCCGGCCGTCGCGGGCCTCGCCAAGCGACTGTTGCACCGCGCCCTGCGATTCCGTCGGCCACAAGCTGTGCCACGGCTGGCCGGCGAAGTCGGCGAAATCGTCGATCTGCATCGCCTTCTTGCCATTGCAGTTCATGAACTGCAGCGACCCGTCGGTGCCGATCACCTTGATGCAATCGTCGCTCTGGTCGAGCATGCTCAACACCACCGATGCCATCGGCAGCCCGGCGAGATCGAAATACTGCAGCGCGCCGGCCTCTTCGTGCTCGGGCGCCCGGCCAACCTGGCACAGCATCGGCGGCGTGGTCGCCGTCAAAGCCGGATTTTGCATGATGGGAAGGGTCCTCGTTTCGCGTAACTTAAAATCCGCTGCAATTTCGCGCATTTACGCGATCCTTGCACAGATTTGAAGGCGCTTTAGGCCGCGCTGGTTGAACGGCTGCTGTCCGCTCCGCGACGGTCTATTCGAATTCCACGATGACCTGGTCGACGGCGACACTGTCGCCAGCCTTGACAGGCACTGCCTTGACCGTCGCGGCCTTGGGCGCGCGCAGGATGTTTTCCATCTTCATCGCTTCCATCACCGCGACCGGCTGGCCGGGCTCCACGGTGTCGCCCGTTGCAACGTCGAGCCTGGTGACCAGCCCGGGCATCGGGGCCAGCAGCAGCCGGGACAGGTCCGGCGCGGGCTTTTCGATCATATGCTGCGACAGGCGCGCGACATGCGGCGGCATCACCTGCACCTCATGCGTCGCGCCATGCGTGTTGATCGACCAGGATCGGCCGTCGCGGATCACCTTGACGATGCGCCGGCGCCCGTCGACCGACACCGACAGCAGCCGCTGACCCGGCGACCAGCGCCCGACGATGTCGATGGTGTCGCTGCCGTCGAGCACCGCCAGCGTCCCGCCTTCGTAGCGCTCGATCCGCACGCTGTGCTGCTTGCCGTCGACGATCACCACGCGCTCGCTGGCCGGAGTGATCGATGGACCCAGCTGGCTGTCGATGGCCGCGTTGCGCTCTTCGCCGATGGCGCCGATCATCCCCCCGATCACCGCAATGTCGGACAGCAATTGCGCATCCGCCGGCGCGCCCGCGAAGCCGTCGGAATATTCCTCGGCGATGAAGTTGGTGGTGATGTCGCCGCTGCGGAAACGCTTGTGCTGCATCAATGCGGACAGGAAATCGACATTGTCGCCGATACCGTCGAGCTCGAAGCTGTCGAGCGCGGCGATCTGCGCGTCGATCGCGGCCTTGCGGTCGGGGCCCCAGGTGATCAGCTTGGCGACCATCGGGTCGTAAAACATGCTGATCTCGGAGCCTTCGGTGACGCCGTCGTCCACGCGCACGACGACCTCGTCGGTGCGCGTCGCCGGCGGCTGCGTGTAGCGGGTCAGCCGCCCCGTCGACGGCAGGAAGCCGCGATATGGGTCCTCGGCATAGACGCGCGTTTCCATCGCCCAGCCGTTGAGCTTCACGTCGTCCTGACCAAAGCCGAGCTTCTCGCCGGCGGCGACGCGGATCATCTGTTCAACGAGATCAAGTCCGGTCACTTCCTCGGTCACCGGATGCTCGACCTGCAGCCGGGTGTTCATTTCGAGGAAATAGAAACTTGTGCCGCTGGTGTCGGCGCCATTGACGATCAGTTCGACCGTACCGGCGGAATAGTATCCGACAGCCTGTGCCAGCGCGACGGCCTGTTCGCCCATCGCCTTGCGCATCGCCGGCGTGACGAACGGGGAGGGCGCTTCTTCGACCACCTTCTGGTGGCGACGCTGGATCGAACATTCGCGCTCGCCGAGGTAGAGCACGGTGCCGTGCTGGTCGCCCAGCACCTGGATTTCGATGTGGCGCGGCTGCTCGATGAATTTCTCGATGAACACGCGGTCGTCGCCAAAGCTGTTGAGGCCCTCGCGCTTGACGCTGTCGAAGCCTTCGCGGACGTCCTTTTCGCCCCACGCCAGCCGCATGCCCTTGCCGCCGCCGCCGGCAGACGCCTTCATCATCACCGGGTAACCGATTTCGCCGGCGATCTTCACCGCCTCGTCGGTGGTGGCGATGTCGCCAAGGTAGCCGGGCACGACATTGACCCCGGCCTTTTGCGCCAGCTTCTTGGATTCGATCTTGTCGCCCATCGCCGCGATGGCGTTCGGCGGCGGCCCGATGAAGGCGATGTTCTCGGCGGCGAGGGCCTTGGCGAAGCTCTCGCGCTCCGACAGGAAGCCGTAGCCGGGATGCACCGCCTCCGCGCCCGTCGCCTTGCAGGCGTCGATGATCAGTTCGGCCTTGAGATAGGATTCGCTTGCAGGGGCCGGCCCCAACCGCACGCTTTCATCCGCCATCTTCACGTGCGGCGCACGGGCGTCGGCGTCGGAATAAACGGCGACGGTCTTGATGCCCATACGCTTGGCGGTGCGGATCACCCGGCAGGCGATTTCGCCGCGATTGGCGATCAGGATTTTCTTGAACATGGACGGAGTGCCTAGCGTCCGCGGCCTGCGTTGAGAAGCGGCAAGCCCTAAGCCGCGCCGTTGTTAAGCTGCGAAAGGAAGGCGCCGATGAAGGCGCCAATTCCGCAGGCGAACAGCATCAGGACGATGACCACCATCGCCAGCGCGAAGCCGTTGGACGACTTGTGCACGCGCTGCCGAATTTGCGTCGCGGTAACGCCGGTCATGAACACGAGGCTGAGGAAGCCGCACAGGCCGACGATCGCGACCGACGCCAGGATCGCGGGCGACACTCGCGTACCGACGCCCTGCGCCAGGCCCAGCATGCCGCCGACCGCCACGATGGCCAGCGTGCTCATGTGCTTGAGGAAATCGTACGTCGCCAGGAGCGCTTGCTCGCGCGTATTCATCGGCGACAAGTCTGTGGGATGCGCGTCGACCGCGATCTCGATGTCATTGTTCAACGGCTTTGTCATCGCAGTGCGACCCACAGCATTACGACCAGCCCGCCCGCTCCGGCACCGAGAAATGCAAGCGACCCTTGAAGCAATTTCTTCGCGGTCGGCCCTTTGTGGTCACTTAAATTGATCGCCGCAATCCGTCCCGCCGCGCTGACCGAAAGGATGCCCGCGACAACGATCATCGCAATCACCACGGCGACGACGGGAAGCTTGATGGCGCCCGGTCTCGCGGTCTGGGTCAGCGTCAGCACGCCGCCGAACGCCAGCAAAGCCAGCGTCGTCAGGAACTTGGCGAAATCATATTGCAGCGCCTCGTCGAAGCGCTCGCTTTCGCTCACCGAGCGCGGGTCGACATGGCTGTCGTCGTCGATCATTCCGCAGCCCCGTCGAGCGGCGGCTTGTTGTGGCCGAGCAGGCGGAGGACCTCGTCGGCCGCGTCGGCGAGATTGGTGCCGGGGCCGAAGATCGCCTGTACGCCCGCCGCTCGAAGCGCGGCATAATCCTGCGGCGGAATGACGCCGCCGGCGACGACCTTGATGTCGGGGCGGCCGAGGTCCTTCAGGGCCGCGATCATTTCCGGGATGAGGGTGCGATGCCCGGCGGCGAGCGACGATGCGCCGACCACGTCGACATCCTGTTCGACCGCCATTTCTGCCGTCTCGCGCGGGGTTTGGAACAGCGGGCCGGGGATGACCTCGAAGCCAAGATCAGTGAAGGCCGAGGACACGAGATTGGCGCCGCGGTCATGGCCGTCCTGGCCCATCTTGGCGACAAGGATGCGGGGCTTTCGCCCGAGCCGGTCGGACACCGCCTCGGTGCCGGCAACGGCTGCCTTCCAGCGGTCGTCGGCGCGCGCCTTGCCGTAAATTCCGCGCACCGGCTGCGGCACGGTGTCGTACCGGCCGAACGCGCGCTCCAGCGCGTAGGAAATCTCGCCGAGAGTTGCCCGCGCGCGCGCCGCTTCGACCGACAGCGCGAGCAGGTTGGCATCGCCCTTGGCACCTTCGGTCAATGCGTCGAGCGCGGCGCGCACGCGTTCAGCGTCGCGTTCCGCCTTGACCCGGTCGATGCGCTCGATCTGCGATGCTCGGACGCGCGCATTGTCGACTTCCAAAATGTCGATCTCACGGTCCTCGGTCGGCTGGTATTTGTTGACGCCGACGATGACGGTTTCGCCGGTGTCGACCTTGGCGGCCTTTTCCGCTGCGGCTTCCTCGATGCGCTGTTTGGGCAGGCCCTCGGCAACCGCCCTGGTCATCCCGCCATGCGCCTCGACCTCGTCGATCAGCGCCTGCGCCTTCTCCTCCAGTTCGCGGGTCAGCGCCTCCACGTAATAAGACCCGCCAAGCGGGTCGGCGACCGCGGAGACACCGCTCTCCTCGGCCAGGATAAGCTGCGTGTTGCGGGCGATGCGGGCGCTGAAGTCGGTCGGCAAGGCGATGGCTTCGTCGAAGCTGTTGGTGTGCAGCGACTGGGTCCCGCCAAGCACCGCGGCAAGCGCCTCGATCGTGGTGCGGATGACGTTGTTGTAGGCGTCCTGCTCGGTCAGGCTGACGCCCGATGTCTGGCAATGCGTGCGCAGCATGGTCGACTTGTCGTTGCGCGCGCCGAGATCGCTCATGATCCGGTGCCACAACGTGCGCGCGGCGCGCAGTTTGGCGACCTCCATGAACAAGTTCATGCCGATGCCGAAGAAGAAGCTCAGGCGCGGCGCGAAATGGTCGATGTCGAGGCCCTTCGACATAGCCGCGCGGACATATTCGCGGCCGTCGGCCAGCGTGTAGGCCAGCTCCTGCACCGCCGTCGCGCCGGCTTCGTGCATGTGATAGCCGCTGATCGAAATCGAATTGAACCGCGGCATCTGGTTGGCGCAAAATTCGATCACGTCGGCGACGATGCGCATCGATGGTTCGGGCGGGTAGATATAGGTGTTGCGGACCGCGAACTCTTTCAGAATGTCGTTCTGGATGGTGCCGTTCAGCTGCGCGTGATCGACCCCCTGTTCCTCGCCGGCGACGATGTAGAAGGCCATCACCGGCAACACCGCGCCGTTCATCGTCATGCTGACGCTCATGCTGTCGAGCGGGATGCCGTCGAACAGCAATTTCATATCCTCGACCGTGTCGATGGCGACGCCCGCCATGCCGACGTCGCCGGCAACGCGCGGATTGTCGCTGTCGTAGCCGCGGTGGGTGGCGAGGTCGAAGGCAACGCTCAGCCCTTTTTGCCCGGCGGCGAGGTTGCGCTGATAAAAGGCGTTGGATTCCTCCGCCGTCGAAAAGCCGGCGTATTGACGGATGGTCCACGGTCGGCCCGAATACATGGTCGCATAGGGGCCGCGGGTGAAGGGCGCCTCGCCGGGCCGGCCGGGGTCGATTCCGGCGGCGTCGTCGGGCCCGTATACGACCTTCAGGTCGATGCCTTCGGGCGTGCTTCGGCTGATCTCGTCACTCATCGCGACCCGCCCTAGCAGGCCGCTGCGCTTTGCGGAATTGGCGGGGGATCGCGCCTATTCGGCGGCCTGGATCAAGGCCCCGTCGGTGCCGGTGGCGGCCGCCGTGCCCCAGCCCGGCGCCTCCGCGCTCGAGAACCAGGCGATCGTCCGGGCCAGGCCATCGCGCACGTCGATCGTCGGCTCCCACCCCAGCAGGTCGCGGGCGCGGCCGATATCCGGCTTGCGCCGCCGGGGATCGTCCTGCGGCAACGGTCGAAGCACGACGCGCGACGCCGTGCCGGTCATCTCCACCACCAGGTCGACCAGCGCCTTGACCGTCATTTCGTCCGGGTTGCCAAGGTTGACCGGCACGCCGTCGGCCTTTTCGGACTCCATCAGCTGGAGCAGCCCATCGACGATGTCCTCGACATAGCAGAAGCTGCGCGTCTGCGACCCGTCGCCATAGATGGTGATGTCGTCGCCGGCGAGCGCCTGGCAGACGACGTTGGATACCACCCGCCCATCGTCCTCGTGCATGCGCGGGCCATAGGTGTTGAACAGCCGCGCGATGCGCACGTCCGCGCGGCCGGCGCGGCGGAAATCGAACGCCAGCGTTTCGGCGGCGCGCTTGCCCTCGTCGTAGCAGGCCCGCGGGCCGGTACAGTTGACCCAGCCGCGATAATCCTCGTTCTGCGGGTGCACTTCCGGATCACCATAGACTTCGCTGGTCGAGGTCAGCAGCAGCCGCGCGCCGACGCTTTCGGCGAGCCGCAGCATGTTGCGGGTGCCGACCACGTTGGTCATCATCGTATGCTCTGGATCTTCCTGGTAATGCGGCGGGGAAGCCGGGCAGGCAAGATGGTAGATACGGGTGAAGCGCAGTCGTTTGAGTTCGGCCGGAAGCTCGTCGATCACGTCATGCTCGACCAGCCGGAACGCCGGATTGCCCTCCAGGTGCGCAAGATTGCTGCGCCGGCCCGTGCGGAAACTGTCGACGCACACGACGCGGACGCCATCGGCGATCAACCGGTCGCACAGGTGCGATCCGATAAATCCGCCTCCGCCCGTGACGAGCGCAAACCGCTCAGATCCATTCTTCACGCAAGACTCCTGGGCCGTAACCGGCAAGGCACATGCGGCGAGGAAGCCGCCACTGCAAGAAATCGTTCCATTCAACTGTCGGCGCGGGGCCACTCCAAACGCCGGATTCGCCCGATCGATGACGCCGGATAGGGCGGCAAGGTGATCGTTTCGGCCGCTAACCGCAATATCGGGCGAGAGATTGCCCTTGGATGACCGGACGCAGCCTGCGTCCATGCGACCGATTCTTGCGCTCGGACGCAGATGGGCCGTTGCCGCAAGACGCCCGCTAAAGCGTTTTTAGCCGGTGAGAGGAGATTGACCATGCCTGCCAAGTCCAAGGCCCAGCAGAAGGCGGCCGGCGCCGCCTTGTCGGCCAAGCGGGGCGACACGCCCAAAGGCGAGCTCAAGGGCGCGTCTAAGAGTATGTACGATTCGATGACCGAGAAGGAGCTCGACGACATGGCGTCGACCAAGCGCAAGGGTAAGCCCGAGCACGTACGCTGACCGGCGGCGGCCGCTAAACCGGCGCCGACCCCTGTCCCGCGCCGCCTAACATGCTAGGCGGACCCGATGCATAACGATGCCAAGGCCATCCGCGCCCGCGAACAGCTCGCCGGGCTGATCCTGATCGGCGCGTCCGCGGTCGCCTTCATCGCGGCCAATACTGCCCTTGCGCCCGCTTACGACGCCTTGCTGCATCTGCACTTCGGACCGGCGCTGCCGCGTATCGGCGTGCCGTCGCTGCACGATTGGGTGGCGGAAGCGCTGATGGCGCTGTTCTTCATGCTCGTCGGGCTCGAGGTGAAACGGGAATGGCTGCGCGGACAACTGGCCAGCTCGGACCAGCGCAAGCTGCCGCTGGTCGCGGCGATCGCCGGCATGGCCATCCCGGCGCTGGTTTTCCTCGCCGTTACGCGGGGCGATCCTGCGCTCCTGTCCGGCTGGGCGATCCCGTCGGCGACCGACATCGCCTTTGCCATTGCCGTCCTCGCCCTGCTTGGCGATCGCGCCAGTCCGCAGATCAAGTTGCTGCTGGTCGCCATCGCCATCGTCGACGACGTCGGGGCGGTGGTCATCATCGCCTTGTTCTACAGCCAGTCGTTGAGCCTCGCCGCGCTGGCCCTTGCGGCCGCGATCGCGGGTGCGATGATGGCCCTTAACCGGTTCGGCGTCCGCCGCCTGTGGCCTTATCTGTTGCTGTTCGCGGCCTTGTGGCTGGCGGTGTTGGCCAGCGGCGTTCACGCGACCATCGCCGGTGTCGTAGCCGCGCTGACCATTCCGCTGGGCGCCCGGGGCGAACATTCGCCACTGCGTCACCTCGAACATGCCATTCATCCCTGGGTGATGTTCGGCGTGATGCCCCTGTTCGGTTTCGCCAGCGCCGGGGTCGCGATCGACGGCGGGCTGGAGATGTTCCTGGCGCCCTTGCCGCTGGGCGTCGCGGCGGGCCTGTTTCTCGGCAAGCAGCTTGGCGTGTTCGGCGCGACGTGGTTGGCTGTTCGCGCCGGCTTCTGCAAATTGCCGGCAGGTGCCAGCTGGCAACAGGTCTATGGCGCCGCCTTGCTGTGCGGCATTGGCTTCACGATGAGCCTGTTCATCGGCGAACTGGCCTTTGCCGACAATGCCGATGCCGCGGCCGCGGCCAAGCTTGGGACGCTCGCCGGGTCGTTGCTGTCGGCGGTGGTGGGATTCATCGTTTTGCGCCTGTCGCCGCCGCTCCAGTCGGACGAAGGGCGGGAGGAACTCGACGACCTGTTCGCCATGAACGAGGAGGAGGATCACCGGCCCCGGGGTTCCCATTCGGCCAGCGATGCGTAAACGGGCAGGATGCATTCACCGACGGACATGACGACATCGTCGCCGGCGCTGTTCGGAGCGCCGTTCGAATTCATTCTTTTCGCGCTGATGCTCGCGGGCGTCGCGCTGTTCCACAAGCGCGCTCTTTACGTTGCGCTTGGCGGGCTTGCCGCGATCCTGCTGTACGAAGGGTTCGTCACCGGCTTTCCGACTGGGTTCGGTCTGGATGCCCTGGGCCGCCACTTCGCGCATGAATGGGTGACGATTTCCAACCTGCTGTTGTTGCTGATCGGTTTCGAGGTGCTGTCTAACCATTTCGAACGCAGCAACCTGCCCGACCACCTGCCCAACCTGCTGCCCGACGGATGGACCGGCGGCCTTGTCCTGCTCGCTATCGTGTTCGTCATGTCCGCCTTCCTCGACAATATCGCGGCGGCGATCCTTGGCGGGGTGATGGCTCGCCACGTGTACAAGGGGCGGGTGAGCGTCGGCTTCCTCGCCGCAATCGTCGCGTCGTCCAACGCGGGCGGCGCGGGCAGCGTTATCGGCGACACCACGACTACCATCATGTGGCTGCACGGTGTCTCGCCGCTGTCGGTCATTCCCGCCTATATCGCGGCAGTCCCAGCCTTCCTGGTATTTGCGCCGCTCGGCGCCTGGGCGCAGCATCGCTATCAGCAGATTCTTGCCCATGACGAACCGGGTCATCCGATGGAATGGCGCCGCGTATGGATCGTGGCGTTCATCCTGCTTGCGGCGGTGGCGGCCAACGTTTCGGCCAACATGCTCAGCAGCGATGGCGAGGAAAGCGCCCCGTGGCTGGGGCTGGCGCTGTGGGCGGCGATCCTCGTCACCAGCCTTATCGCCAAGCCCGACTGGAGCGTGACGAAACCGGCGGCGAAGGGCGCTTTCTTCCTCGTCTCGCTGGTCGCCGCCGCGTCGCTGATGCCGATCGGCGGGCTGCCCGATCCGTCGTGGCAGACGTCGTTCGCGCTCGGCGGCCTGTCGTCGGTGTTCGACAATATCCCGTTGACGGTGCTGTCCCTGCGCCAGGGCGGGTACGACTGGGCGCTACTCGCCTTCGCCGTCGGCTATGGCGGGTCGATGGTGTGGTTCGGATCGTCCGCGGGCGTCGCCATCACCAACGAATATCCCGAGGCCCGTTCGCTTCGCCGATGGATCGTCGAAGGCTGGTTCGTGCCGCTGGGCTATATCGTCGGCTTCTTCGTTATGCTGCTCATCTGGGGCTGGCAGCCAAGCTTCTCGCGGCCCTAGAAAGCGGAAATGCGCTGCTTCTGGGACGACCGCCAACGCGACCATGTGCCGACGGGCGAATTCTTCAACGGCGCCATGCATCCCCCGGCGGAACATGGCGGCCGCATTGACGCCATCCTCGACGCCATCGGGCCGACCGAAGCGCCGGCCGACCTTGGCATGCAGCCCCTGCTACGGGTCCACGGCCGCGATTATCTCGAATTCCTGCGCACTGCATATGGCCAGTGGCGCGACGCGGGCCGCGACGGCGACGCCTTCCCCTACACCTTCCCGGTCGTCGGCCGCCGCCACCTGCGGCTCAACCGCATCGACGCCTTGCTCGGCCAATATAGCTTCGACACGTCCAGCCCGATCGGGCCGGGCACCTGGGACGCGGCGTACTGGAGTGCGCAGACCGCACTCGCCGGAGCGGAAGCGATCGCCGGCGGCGACCGTGCCGCCTTCGCATTCTGCCGCCCGCCCGGCCACCATGCCGGGGCCGACTATTTTGGCGGCTATTCCTACGTGAACAGCGCCGCGGTCGCCGCGTCGCACCTTGCGGCGTCCGGTCGCCGGGTCGCGATCCTGGATGTCGACTATCATCACGGCAACGGCACGCAGGACATCTTTGCCGCCCGGCGCGACATCGCGTTCGTGTCGATTCACGCCGATCCGGCGACCGATTACCCGTTCTTCTGGGGTCACGCGGACGAAAGCCGGGGCAATATCCTTAACCTGCCGCTGCCGCGCGGCACGGACTGGTCGGGCTATCTGCCGGCCCTGGTTCATGCGCTCGACTGGATCGAACGGTTTGCGGCCGACGCGCTGGTGGTCAGTTACAGCGCCGACACGCACGAAGCCGACCCGATCAGTCACTTCAAGATGAAGACGCAAGACTATACGCCGATGGCGCGGCGCATCGCCTCGCTCGACCTGCCGACTTTGGTGGTGATGGAAGGCGGCTATGCGGTCGACGCGCTTGGTGCCAATGTCGCCGCGTTTCTCGAAGGCTTTTGATCGGAGATAAGACGATGGTTGCGCGCACCCTGACGACCCTTGCGCTGGCGTTCCTCGTGGGGGCCTGCGCCATCGCTCCGCCCGCAACGCCGGTGGCCGGACCATTGCCGGTGGAAAGCCTCGATTCGGTCGCGCGCGATTACGCCGTTCTCCAACTGGCGATCGGCGAGAAGGAAGCCGGCTACATCGACGCTTTCTACGGGCCGGAGGCGCTAAAGACCGAAGGCAAGGCGCTAGCGGCCGCTTCGAGCCTCGCCCAGCTTTCGACCAGGGCGGACGAATTGTCCTCGCGGATCGCGGCGATGTCGTTCCTTGCCGGTTCGATCGAGAACCGGCGGGTCGCGATGCTGCTCGCCAACCTGACCGCGGCAAAGACGCGCTTGCGCATGCTTTCGGGTGAAAAGCTCAGCTTCGACGACGAGGCGGAAGGCCTGTTCGGCGTCCGGCCGCAACTCAAGCCCGCGTCGAGCTTCGACCCCGTCCTTGCCGCGGTCGAGAAACTGGTCCCCGGCGACGGACCGTTGTGGAAGCGGGTGGACGATTTCCAGGACCGCTTCCTGGTCGCCAACGACAGGCTGAAACCGGTGTTCGATGCCGCCATCGCCGCCTGCCGGGCACGGACGTTGCAGCATATCGCGCTCCCGCAGGGAGAACGGTTCGACCTCGCTTTCGTCACCGGCAAAAGCTGGGGCGGGTACAATTATTACCAGGGCGATTATCACAGCAAGATCGAGATCAACACCGACCTGCCGACCCGCATGTCGCGCGCCGTCGACCTTGGCTGCCACGAAGGGTACCCGGGCCACCACGTCTACAGCTCGCTGCTCGAACGGAATCTGGTGCGGGGGCGGGGCTGGATAGAGTTCAGCGTTTTCCCGCTATATTCCCCGCAGGCGGTGATCGCCGAAGGATCGGCCAATTATGGCGTCCGGATGGCCTTTCCCGGCGCCGACCGGGTCGCGTTCGAAACCTCGACGCTCTACCCGCTTGCCGGGCTGCCGCCGACCGGCGCGACCACTTTCGATCAACTCGGCGAGGCGATGCGCACGCTGCGCGGCGCGACCATGTCGATCCAGCGCGACCTGCTCGACGGCCGGATCACCGAGGCGCAGGCAGTTGAACTGCTGCAGAAGTACGGCCTGCAAAGCGAGGCGCGGGCAAGAAAGTCGGTCGAATTCGCCAGGCAGTATCGCAGTTACGTGATCAATTACGGGCTGGGCGAGCAACTGGTGGCGGATGCGGTCGAAGCCGAGCCGACCATCGCGGCGCGCTGGAAGAAGTTCGAACAGATCATCGGCGAACCGACGCTGCCGAGCGACCTCACGCCGCGCAACTGAGTTCAAAGCCGCCCGTCGGTCCGGAAGGCGGCGACGCCGCGCTCGATCAGCCGATCGAGTTCTGCGAACAGCGCGTCGTCGGCGGTCTTGAAGTTGAAGCAGGACTTGCCCTGCATGCGCTTCAGTAGCGCCGGGTCGACATCGTCTAGTAGGGCGTGGTGGAAATAGACCGGCATGAGATGGCAGGAGACATAGGCCTTCTTGATCTCCACGCCGCCGAGCCACGTCCGGTACCCGTCCTTGGCCCGCACCTCGTGGGTGCCGAGCAGGTAAACCCCCGCCTCGTCCTTCAGGACCACGCAGTCGCCTTCGTAGCGTGCGAACAAGGGGCGCAGGCGTTCGAAGATCGTCTGGAAGGCGTCGCTCATGGCTGGGGGTGGGCCAATCGGTTCAGGGCGCCTTGGGCAGGCGCGCGTCGGGGTGGATCAGCTCCTGGCTGCGCAGGTCATCCCAGAAGTCGGCCGGGATCTTCGCCTGCATGCTGTTCCAGTCCGCGTTGATCTGTTCCGCGCTGCGGGCACCGACGACCAGCGCGACGGCGGGCTCGGCGGCGGCGGAGAATTGCAGTGCGGCGGTGCGCAGGTCGACGCCGTGGCGGTCGGCCACCGACTGCAGCCGGTCGCGCTTGGCGATGGCGTCGGGCGGCACCTTGTAAGCCTCCTCGCCGTAGTTGAAGCGCGGGCTGCCGGAAATGAAGCCGGCGTTGAGCGCCGATCCCATGACCAGCGACACGTCCTTTTCCAACACCTTGGGAAACAGCTCATCGACCGCCTGCGCATGGTCGATCAGCGAATATTGCCGGGCGCACAGGCAGACGTCGGGATCGGCGTCCTCGATCACGCCAAGGATCGCCATCGGCGTGTTCACGCCGACGCCCCAGGCGCGGATGATGCCTTCGTCGCGCATTTTCGACAGTTCCGGGAACGCGCCCTTGCGGGCGATCCTGTACTGCGCTTCCCAGTCGTCGTTGGGGAAGAAGGCGAAGTCGGGCGAGAGGTCGTGCACGAAGGCGATGTCGATGTGCGACACGCCCATCCGCTGCAGGCTGTCCTCGATCGACCGGCGGACGCCGTCGGCGGTATAGTCGATCACCAGATCGTTGGGGGAATCCGACAGCGGGAAGACGTCGGCATGCTTGTTGTCCCGCGACGCGCGGAACAGCTTTCCGACCTTGGACGACAGCAGGTAACTGTCGCGATTCTGGTTGTGCAGGAAATGGCCGAAGCGCCGTTCGGACAGGCCGAAGCCATACCAGGGCGCGACATCGAAATAGCGCACGCCGACCGTCCAGGCGGCTTCCAGCGTTTCCTGCGCATCCTTGTCCGAATGCTTGTCGAATTCGTTGCCGAGCGCGACGCCGCCCATGCCGAAGCGAAATTCGGGGCGGAAGATCTTCTGGGCGCGGTTCATGCCGGAAAAACACCCGGCATGGGCTTAGAGTTTCTCGGTCAGTTCGGGGACGATTTTGAACAGGTCGCCGACCAGGCCGACGTCGGCGACCTGGAAGATGGGGGCGTCTTCGTCCTTGTTGATGGCGACGATGACCTTCGAATCCTTCATGCCCGCAAGATGCTGGATCGCGCCAGAGATGCCGATCGCGATATAGACCTGCGGGGCGACGATCTTGCCCGTCTGGCCGACCTGGTAATCGTTGGGCGCGTAGCCCGCGTCGACCGCGGCGCGGCTGGCGCCGACGGCGGCACCCAGCTTGTCGGCGAGCGGGTCGATGAGCGCATGGAACTGCTCGGCCGATCCGAGCGCGCGGCCGCCCGAGACAATGATCCCGGCGCTGGTCAGCTCGGGCCGGTCGCTTTTCGATTCCTCGACTCCGACGAAGTCGCTGAGGCCGCCCGCACTGCCGGCGTCGATCGTCTCGACCGTGCCGCTGCCGCCCTCGCGCGCGGCCTTGTCGAAGCCGGTGGCGCGGACGGTGATGACCTTTTTCGAGTCGTTCGACTTGACCGTGGCGATGGCGTTGCCGGCGTAGATCGGGCGGGTGAAGGTGTCCGGACCCTCGACCGACAGGATTTCGCTGACCTGCATCACGTCGAGCAGCGCGGCGACGCGCGGCGCGATATTCTTGCCGAAGGTGGAGGCGGGAGCGAGGAAGGCGTCGTGGTGCCCCATTTGGTCGACCGCGATCGGCGCGACATCCTCGGCCAGCTGATGCGCAAGGTGCGCGGCGTCCGCGACATGGACCTTGCCGGCGCCGGCAATCTTCGTTGCGGCATCGGCGATCGCGTCGATGCCGGACCCGACGACCAGCAGGTGGACCTCGCCAAGCTGAGACGCGGCGGTGACGGCGGCGAGGGTCGAATCCTTGATCTCCGACCCGTCATGTTCGACGAGGACCAGCGTCTTCACTTGGCAACTCCCAGCGCTTTGAGTTTGGCGACCAGTTCGTCGACCGACCCGACCTTTTCGCCCGCCTGCCGCTTGGGCGGTTCGGTGACCTTCACCACTTCCAGCCGGCGCGCGATATCGACTCCGAAATCGTCGGGCGACTTGGTAGCGAGCGGCTTCGACTTGGCTTTCATGATGTTGGGCAGCGACGCATAGCGCGGCTCGTTCAGCCGCAGGTCGGTGGTGACAATGGCCGGCAGCTTGAGCTTTTCGGTCTCCAGCCCTCCGTCGACTTCGCGAGTGACGGTAACGGCGCCGTCGGCGGCTTCGACCTTCGACGCGAACGTGCCCTGGCCCCAGCCGAGCAGGGCGCCGAGCATCTGGCCGGTGGCGTTGTTGTCGTCGTCGATCGCCTGCTTGCCGAGGATCACCATGTCCGGCTTCTCCTCCTCGGCGATTTTGGCGAGGATTTTGGCGACGCCCAGCGGTTCGACCTCTTCGTCCGTCTGGACGAGGATCGCGCGGTCGGCGCCCATGGCGAGCGCGGTGCGCAGCGTTTCCTGCGCCTTGGCCGGGCCGATCGACACCGCGACGATCTCGGTCGCCGTGCCCTTTTCCTTCAGGCGGATGGCTTCCTCGACGGCGATTTCGTCGAACGGGTTCATGCTCATCTTGACGTTGGCGAGGTCGACCCCGGAGCCGTCCATCTTCACCCGCGGCTTCACGTTATAGTCGATGACGCGCTTGACCGCGACGAGTAGCTTCATTGAAATCGCTCCTGAACCTTTAGGCCGGCTGCTTCACTTCGGCGACGATCTTGCGGGCGGCATCGCCCAGATCGTCGGCAGGGATGATGGCAAGGCCGCTGGACGCGAGGATGTCCTTGCCTTCCTTGACGTTGGTCCCTTCGAGCCGAACGACCAAGGGCACCTTGATATCCATTTCGCGGGCCGCGGCGACGATGCCTTCGGCGATGATGTCGCAGCGCATGATGCCGCCGAAGATGTTGACGAGGATGCCCTTCACCGACGGGTCGTTGAGGATGATCTTGAACGCCGCGGTGACCTTTTCCTTCGACGCGCCGCCGCCGACGTCGCAGAAATTGGCCGGTTCCGCGCCGTTGAGCTTGATGATGTCCATCGTCGCCATGGCGAGGCCCGCGCCGTTGACCATGCAGCCGATGTTGCCGTCGAGCTTGATGTAGGCGAGGTCGAATTTGGACGCCTCGATCTCCATCGGGTCTTCTTCGGAAAGGTCGCGCAGGTCGGCCAGATCCGCGTGGCGGAACTCGGCATTATTGTCGAAGCCGACCTTGGCATCGAGCACCATCAGCTCGCCCTTGTCGGTGACAGCCAGCGGGTTGATTTCGATCTGCGAAGCGTCGGTGCCGACAAAGGCTTCGTAAAGGCTGGCGAGCAGCTTGCCGCACTGCTTCGCGAGGTCCTTGTCGAGCTGCAGCGTCGCAGCGACCGCGCGGCCGTGGTGCGGCATCAGTCCGGTGGCCGGATCGACGGTGATGGTGTGGATCCGGTCGGGCGTTTCGTGCGCGACCTTTTCGATGTCCATGCCGCCTTCGGTCGAGGCGACGATCGCAATGCGGCTCGATTCGCGGTCGACCAGCAAGGCGAGATAGAATTCGCGCGCGATGTCGACGCCGTCAGTAATATACAGCCGGTTCACTTCCTTGCCGGCCGGGCCGGTCTGGACGGTGACCAGCGTCTTGCCGAGCATTTCCGCGCTGTGATCGCGAACCTCGTCCAGCGAATGCGCGAGCCGGACGCCGCCCTTGGCGTCCTCGCCCAGTTCCTTGAACTTGCCCTTGCCGCGGCCGCCGGCGTGGATTTGCGACTTCACCACCCACAGGGGGCCGGGGAGCTGCTTGGCGGCGGCAACCGCTTCCTCGACGCTCATCGCGGCATGGCCGGCAGGCACCGGGACGCCATATTTGGCCAGCAGTTCCTTGGCCTGATATTCATGGATGTTCATGCCGCCGCCTTAAGCAGATTGCCCCTTGGGTTGCAAAGCGCCGGTCACTCCAAAAGTCGCAAAAGTCGCACTCATTACGCGCATGAGACGGCGATCCCGGTGTTGCTCTTGCAGGCTAGACTTGCCGCCGCGCTGTAGGACAGGAAAATCGGATCGTGTCCGACTCGGCCCCTCCCGCCCGCAAGATCATCCATGTCGACATGGACGCTTTCTATGCGTCGGTGGAGCAGCGCGACGACCCGGCTTTGCGGGGCAAGCCGCTGGCGGTTGGCGGCGGCCATCGCGGGGTGGTGGCGGCGGCCAGTTACGAGGCGCGCAAGTTCGGGGTGCGATCGGCGATGCCGTCGGTGACCGCGCGGCGGCGCTGCCCGGCGCTGCTGTTCGTCAAGCCGCGCTTCGACGTCTATCGCGCGGTGTCGCAGCAGATCCGCGCGATCTTCGCCGATTACACCGATTTGATCGAGCCGCTGAGCCTGGACGAGGCCTATCTGGACGTGACCGAGGACCGGCGCGGGCTGGGCACGGCGCGGGCGATTGCCGAAGACATCCGGCGGCGGATCGCGGCGGAAACCGGGCTGACCGCGTCGGCCGGCGTGTCCTACTGCAAGTTCATCGCCAAGCTTGCCTCCGACTATCGCAAGCCGGACGGGCTGACCGTGATCCGGCCGGAACAGGGGCCGGACTTCGTCGCCTCGCTACCGGTCGCGCGCTTCCACGGCATCGGCCCGGTGACGGCGAAGAAGATGGAATCGCTGGGCATCCATACCGGCGCCGACCTGCGCCGCTGGAGTCTACCCGAGCTGGAGGCGCGATTCGGCAGTTCGGGCAACTGGTATTGGCGTATCTGCCGCGGCATCGACGAGCGCGAGGTGAAGTCCGACCGGCCGTCCAAGTCGGTCAGCGCGGAACGGACGTTCGACACCGACCTCAGCGACCCCGCGCAGCTGTGCGCCGAACTGGAACGGGTGGCGGGCTTGGCGTGGGTGCGAATCGAGCGCGCCGAGGTCGGCGGGCGGACGGTTACGCTGAAGGTGAAATATGGCGATTTCACCCAGATCACGCGGTCGAAGAGCTTTGCCGTGCCGGTGCGCGATCCGGCCATTTTCCTGGCCGCTGGACAAGCGCTGCTGACGGCGCTGTTCCCGGTGCCCAGGGGCATTCGCCTGCTGGGACTGGGTTTGCACAACCTGAGCGAGCGATTCGACGAACAGCCGCAGCTCCGACTCGCTTTTTAGGGTCCGTTGTGATATAAAATTGTCACACAGGCCGGCGCGCTTCCGTTTCGGCCGTTTAGCAGGAACCTTAAAGGCGGAGAGCCACGACCCATTGTTCTTAGGGGGCAAGTGTCGTTTGGGGGACGATACGCATGGTGTCGGCTCTGACCGTCGTTGAACGGAAAGGTGTTCGAATGGCAGCCAAGGCTTTGAGCTTCGACGTTGGCGATTACGTAGTTTACCCCAAGCATGGTGTCGGCCGCGTCGTCGAACTGCAGAGCACGGAAATCGCCGGAACCAGCCTCGATCTCTACGTCCTTCGTTTCGAGAAGGAAAAGATGACTCTTCGAGTGCCTGTGCTGAAGGCGGATTCGGTCGGCATGCGCAAGCTTTCGTCGGACAAGACGATGAAGGACGCGCTCGACACGCTCAAGGGCAAGCCGAAGGTGAAGCGCACCATGTGGTCGCGCCGCGCGCAGGAATATGAAGCGAAGATCAATTCGGGCGACCTGACGTCGATCGCCGAAGTGGTGCGCGACCTGTTCCGCCCCGACGACGCGCCGGAACAGAGCTATTCCGAACGGCAGATTTTCGAAGCCGCCTCGTCGCGCCTGGCGCGCGAACTGGGCGCGATGGAACAGACCGACGAAAAGACGGCGCTGGCGAAGATCCTCGAGATCCTCAACAAGGCCGCGGTGATCCATCACAAGCCGAAGGAAGAAGTCGCCTAAGCCGGCGCTTCCGGACCGAAAGCCAAGAGGGCGCGACCGCAAGGCCGCGCCCTTTTTCGTGCGCCGCGGAAAAGCGCTTGCCGCTACAAATGTAACGCGCTACAGATGTAACACTGTTTGATTCGGATAACACGGATGGAGGATGCGATGCGGAGCACTTTTCTGGTGGCGTTGGGCGTGACGATCGCGGTGGCCGGCTGCGGCCAGTCGCTTGCGCAGGATGGCGGGCCGACGGTCCAGCGATCCTATCCGGTAGGGCAGTTCCAGCACATCGAGGTGGCCGGGCCCTATGACGTCAACGTCCGCACCGGCTCCGCGCCGTCCGTGTCGGGCCGCGGCCCGCAAGCGCTGATGGACAAACTGGTCGTGGAGATCCGCGGCGACCGCCTGTACATCCACCCGGAAAAGACCGGCAACCGGATGTCGTGGAGCGGGCGCGAGAAGGCCACGCTGAATGTCACCGTGCCGATGCTGCGCGGAGCGGCCATCGCCGGATCGGGCGACGTCACCATCGACCGCATCGCGGGCAATGATTTCGACGGCTCGATCAGCGGATCGGGCGACCTCAACCTCGCCTCGCTGAATGTGCAGACGCTCGAACTGAGCATCGCCGGATCGGGCGGGCTGACGGCTCGCGCGGGCCAGGCCAACCGGGCGGCCTACAAGATCGCCGGGTCGGGCGACATCGACGCGCGCGGAGTCCGCACCGGCACCGCGTCGCTGTCGATCGCCGGTTCGGGCAATATCGCCGGCCATGCCAGCAACGAGGCGTCCGTCAGCATCGTCGGGTCGGGCGACGTGGCGTTGACCGGCGGCGCCAAATGTTCGGTATCCAAGGCCGGGTCGGGCAGCGTCCGCTGCTCTTAAAGGCGTCTTAACCATGTTGGGCGAAGGTGGGCGAATGACAGCCCGCCTTTGCCTTGCCGCCCTGATTGCCGCGACCGTACCAACGGCGGCGCTGGCGGCCGACCGCAATTACACCGTCACCGGCTTCGACCGCATTCGCGTCGACGGACCGTACCGGGTCCAGCTGGTGACCGGAGTCGCGCCGTTCGCCCGCGCCAGCGGGACCGCCGCGGCGATCGACGGCATCGATGTGCAGGTGCAGGGTCGCACCCTGATCGTGCGCAAGAGCCAGTCGAACTGGGGGAATTATCCCGACGACAATCCGGGGCCCGTACTGCTCAAGGTCGGGACTCACGAATTGACCGCGCTCTACGTCAACGGCGCCGGCTCGCTGAGCGTCGACAAGGTGCGCGGCATGGGCTTCGAATTGTCGCTGATCGGATCGGGCGCGGTCGAGATCGCGGGGCTCGACGTCGACCGGCTCAACGCGTCGGTCAAGGGCAGCGGATCGGCCCGGCTGGCGGGCAAGGCAGCGCGGGCGATGACCAATATCAGCGGCACCGGGCTGGTCGACGCCGCCGCTTTGGCGGTGAAGGACGCGACCGCATCGGCGGAAGGCGCGGCGGTGCTTCGGCTGAACGCCAGCAACACGGCAAAGATCAACGCGCTCGGCACGGCGACGGTCGAAATGACCGGCCGCGCCGATTGCACGGTGAAAACGTCGGGATCCTCGCTGGTCAGCGGCTGCCGCTGACCGCCGTCCCTAGTTGACGGCGACGGTCGCTTCGACGCCGGACAGGAAATTCCACAGCGCACCGGCCAGTTCGTCGCCGGCGGCAATGGCTTCGGCCTTGTCCGCTTCGGGCAGGCGGTCGAGCAGTTCGCGGCACACCGCGCTATGTTCGACGTCGGCGGTGGCGTGGACGCGGAAGAAGCGCAGCGTTTCCTCGTCCTGGATACCGTAGCAGTCGACCAGGCCCTCGATCTTCGCGGTGGCGACGCCCGGGAATTGCGATTCGTAGGCGTAGAGCGCGCCGAGGCCGGCGGCGTAGGACTGGCGCGACAGCTTGCGGAAAGTGTCGATCAGGCCCTGCGTTTCGGCATTGAGCTGCTGGCCCTGGACCGCGGCTCCGTTCTCGCCAAGGCCGCAGGCAAACATCATCCACAAGGTGGCGTGATCCTGCTTGCCCGCCTCGATGCCTTCTTCCTCGGCGAGGTTCTCGGCCAGCATGCGGCGGCCGTCGCGGTCGGTGCAGGCGCTGTGCACGGCGCTGACCGCGCGCGGGAAGGCTTCGACGTGGTGGAAATACTGACGCGCGTAGGACCGCAGCGTGTCGAGGCTAAGCGTGCCGTCGGTCCATGCCTGATAGAAGGGATGGCTGAGCATTGCCTTGGCCGCGACCTTGGCATCGATTGCCGCTGAAACACCCTGGTTGGTCATCACCGTCACTCCTGAAAAACGTGAACCGCCTGCATAAGCGGCCCGCCGATGCTCGACAAGCAAATGGTCGCGACCGTCACGCAACCGAATCGGGTAAAGGTTCGTTGAGCTTCCGAACCAAGAAAAACGGGAGAACATCCATGTATATCGGTATCGGCGGTCTCATCCTGCTCATCATCCTGCTGGTCATCCTTTTCTAAGGACAGTCACAGCAAAGCCAGCGCGGCCAATCGGCCGTACAGCCGGGGCGGCAGTTCGGACAAACCCGACCCGTCGTCCTCGGCCGCTGGCGCATCTTCTTCCGTCAGATAGCGCCATCCCTGGTGCGCGCGCCGGTGTTTCGGCACCACCGCCCTGAATGTTTCCGCGCAGACGATGTCGATCCGTCCGTCGCTGCGATCTTCCAGCCGCAGGATTTCGTTGCACCCGATCAGGCGGTGCTTGACGATCCAGTAGAGGCTGCCCCCAACCAGTTCATCCGCCCGCCGCGGGCGCATCCGCGTCGCCACACGCAATTCGCCGCCGCTGGCGCGCGTGGCGATTCGCCGCGCCAGCGCATCGGCATCGCGGCACGCGAAAGCGACCTTGGACAAATGGAGTGGCACCCGTCCTAGATGGACAAAGAGCCGG